>NZ_JBCPWN010000002.1:0-356826 GCF_039581415.1 Comamonas sp. F1-6 | reverse complement strand
GGTCAACTCGCAAGCCATGCATGTGTTGCTGTTTGCGCTGTCGGGCCTGGCGCTGCTGGGCTGCTTTCTGTTCTCGCGCTGGCTGGTGCGCAGCAAGTACGGCCGTGTGCTGCAGGCCGTGCGCGATGCCGAATCGCGCACCATGTTCTGCGGCTACAACCCGCTGCCCTACAAGCTGTCGATCTGGGTCATCTCGGCCATGATGTGCGGCCTGGCGGGCGCGCTCTATGTGCCCCAGGTGGGCATCATCAACCCCAGCGAAATGAGCGTGGGCAATTCCATCGAAATGGCGGTGTGGACGGCCGTGGGCGGACGTGCCTCGCTGGTCGGCCCCATCATCGGCGCGTTCGCCGTCAATGGCGGCAAGAGCTGGCTCACCGTGGCTGCCCCCGAGTACTGGCTGTACGTGCTGGGTGCGCTGTTCATTGTCGTGACGCTGTTCATGCCGGGAGGACTGATTCGCCTGCCGCAGCAGCTTCGCCAGTGGCGTGAGAAGCGCAAGGCCCAGGTCAAGGCGCCGTTGAACCAGGCTGCCGCCGCAGGTGCCAAAACGACTGCCGAGCCGGCTTCTGCCGATGCCCTCGAAGGAGTGCGCGCATGACCCCCGATCTGATGCAGGAAGGCGAGCAGCGCCTGGCCTCCTACCAGCAGCGCGAAGCCGCGCTGCGCACCGAATCCGGTGGTCGCAACGCCAGTCTGGCGCGCCCGGTGGTGGCCGGCGAAGTGGATGTGACCCACGGCCGAATTCTCTATCTCGAAGACGTGCATGTGAGCTTCGACGGCTTCAAGGCCATCAACGGTCTGAGTCTCGATATCGCGCCCGGCGAGCTGCGCTGCATCATCGGTCCCAATGGCGCAGGCAAGACCACGATGATGGACATCATCACCGGCAAGACACGGCCAGACAGCGGCACGGTGTTCTTCGGCTCCACCATCGATCTGCTGCGCTATAAGGAGCCCGAGATCGCCGCCATGGGCATAGGCCGCAAATTCCAGAAGCCCACGGTGTTCGAGCAGCTCAGCGTGTTCGAGAACCTGGAGCTGGCGCTCAAGACCCACAAGGGCATTGCCTCCTCCATGCTGTTCAAGCTCAGCGGCGCGCAGAAGGACCGTATTGCCGAGGTGCTGCACACCATCCATCTGGCGGCCAGTGTCACGCGCCAGGCGGGCCTGCTCAGTCACGGTCAGAAGCAGTGGCTGGAGATCGGCATGCTGCTGGTGCAGGAGCCCAAGCTGCTGCTGCTCGACGAGCCCGTGGCCGGCATGACCGACGAGGAAACCGTGCGCACGGCCGAGCTGTTTCTCACGCTCAAGGGCAAGCATTCGCTGATGGTGGTGGAGCACGACATGAGCTTTATCGACACCATCAGCGAGAAGGTCACAGTGCTTTGCGATGGCTCGGTACTGGCCGAGGGAACGCTGGCCGAGGTGCAGGCCGACGAGCGCGTGATCGAGGTGTATCTTGGGAGGTAACCCCCTGAGGCACTTTGCCTGGGCGGCCCCGCGCCTTCCCCCCTCTCTCTACGCGCTTCGCGCTAAGGGAGGGGGACGACAGCTTCGGTGCGCGGCGGCGCTTCCTCGCTGTCTCTTTGATTGGGCAGCGCCAGTTTCAAACGTCATGCGCTCCGCAGATAGTCAAATTAGATAGCTGCTTGCGCTTGCTGTGTAAGCGCTAGAGGTCGAAAATGCTTAAAGTTCAGAACCTGCATCAGTATTACGGCGGCTCGCACATCCTGCGGGACGTGAATTTCACGGCCGAGATCGGCAAGGTAACGGTGCTGCTGGGCCGCAACGGCGTGGGCAAGACCACCTTGCTCAAAAGCCTTATGGGGCTGGTTCCCATCAGAAGCGGCGGCATTGAATGGCAGGGCCGCGATATCGCGCGCAGGACGCCCTATGAGCGCGCGCGCAGCGGCATCGGCTATGTGCCCCAGGGGCGCGAAATCTTCTCGCGCCTGTCGGTGGAAGACAATCTGCGTATGGGCCTGTCCTATTGCTCGGCAGGCACCCGGATTCCGGGCGAGCTGTACGAGCTGTTCCCCGTGCTGGGGCAGATGCTGCACCGCCGTGGCGGCGATCTCTCGGGCGGGCAGCAGCAGCAGCTGGCCATTGCGCGCGCGCTGGCGCCGCAGCCCAAGATCCTGATCCTGGATGAGCCCACCGAGGGCATACAGCCCAGCATCATCAAGGACATCGGCCGCGTGATCCGCATGCTGGCCAATCGCGGCGACATGGCCATCCTGCTGTGCGAGCAGTACTACGACTTTGCCGAGGAGCTGGCCGACCACTATGTGGTGATGGAGCGCGGCGAGGTGATCGCATCGGGCCCGGGCAGCGAGATGCAGGAGAAGAATGTGCGCTCGCTGGTGGCGATTTGAATATCGGACGAAGAAAAAAAGGTGCCGCAAGCGGCACCTCAAAGCCTCAGGCCATGCCCGGAGGACAACTCATTTCGTCAATACGCTGCGCCGTGCGCGGCCAGCACCGGATTGCCCTGTATGGCAGTGCTGGCGCGGCCGTCCGCGCCCAGGGGCACTTCCCCCACCAGCGTGGTGCGGTAGAGCTGGCGATCGAACTCCAGCGCAAAGATATCCTGTGGTGCCACATGGGCCGTGGAGCGGTTGTCCCAGAAGGCCAGCGAACCGGGTTCCCACTTGAAGCGCACGGTGAACTCGCTGCTGACGGCGTGCTCCCAGAGCAGCTCCAGCAGCACGCGCGATTCGCGAGTATTGAGTTCCACGATGGACTTGAGAAAGCCGGGGCTGATGTAGAGCACCTTCTCGCCGGTCTCGGGATGAATGGTGACCAGCGGGTGTTCGCTGATCAGGGTGTTGTCGCGCACCAGATCCAGATATTCCTGCGATGCCGTGGCTCCCTGCGGTGCGCTGAAGCGGTGCTCGCCACGCAGGCCCTGCAAAAAGGCTTGCAGCGGTTTGGAGAGCGCTTCGTAGGCAGCTGCCAGATTGGTCCATTGCGTGTCGCCGCCATAGGGCGGAATCGTCACGCCGCGCAGAATCGATGCGGCCGGCGGGTTGTGGGCGGCCGTCACATCAGCATGCCAGCCGGTCCAGGGGCGCTGTTCGGCCTGGCCGCTGTGGCGGTTGGCCTTGCGGTGCTTGGCAATCGAATACAGCTCGGGAAAGCCTTCGACATGACCGAAGACGGGGTGGCCGGGCGTGAGCTCGCCAAACTGGCGCGAAAAAGCGATCTGCTGCTCGTGGCTGAGGTGCTGGTCGCGAAAGAAGACCACCTTCCAGCGCAGCAATGCCGAGCGGATGGTGTGCACCTCGGCGGCACTCAAGGCCTGCTTCAGATTGACGCCGCTGATCAGAGCGCCGATATGCGCCGATTGCGGCGCGATGCGGATGTGTGGAGTGATGTGGTTGGCAGAGCTCAGAAGCTGGTCCAGATGCTGCAGCGGAGTGTGGGGCAGGGGCATGTTCATGGGATTTTTCCTGATGAGAGCGGGGCTTCAACGGGCCTGGGCAATACGGGAGGCGCTGGCCGGCAGCAGGCCGAGTTCGGTGAGAAGTGCATGGCTGCGTTCGACCTGAGCATGCAGGGCGCGAGCCGTGTCCTGCGGGCCGAGGAAGATGGGCTCCCACTGGTTGAGCGCCACAAACTCCTTCCATTCCCGGGTTTCGGAAACCTTGCGCAGCGCATTCACCCAATACGCCTGTTGCGCGGTGCTGGCACCGGGTGCCGTCATCACGCCCTGAAACGAATCGCTGACATAGTCGATGCCCTGCTCCTTCCAGGTGGGCGACTGGGCGAACACGCCTTCAAGCCGCTTGTCGGCGGCAATCGCCAGCACGCGCACGCGGCCCGACTGCAGATAAGGCAGCAGGTTCGGCGTGGTGGCCGAAACCACATCGAGATGCCCGCCTGCCAGCGCCACCATGGATTCGGCGGAGGACTTGTAGGGCACGATGCGCAGCTTCTGGATATTCACGCCGCCTTGCTGCAAGGGCTGGGCCACGCCCAGATGGATGTGATTGCCCAGTGTGGTGGCAATGCCTATGGAGTATTTCTCGGGGTCCTTGCGCAGCTGGGCGATCAGATCCTGGGCATTGCGCAGCGGCGAATCCGCACGCACGACCACGGTGGTGAACTCGCGCAGCAAGGTCACCAGCGGCGTGCCTTTCTGCAGGTGCGCGGGCAGGGCGTTCTGTGCCAGGCTGTTGCCGTAGCTGGTGCTCAGCGTCATCAGCGTGTGGGCGTCGCCAGGGTGGCGGTGCAGGCTCTCCAGCGCGGCGATCGCATGTGCGCCGGACTTGTTGCTGACCACGAACTGCGGTGCATGGCCATCGCGTGCCAGCAACTCGGTGAGCTTGCGTGCCGCCAGATCCAGCGCTGCGCCGGCTCCGCTGGGGACAATGAATTCCGTGGACTTGCTGGGCTTCCAGGCCTGTGCCGCTGCGCCGCCGGCTTGCGCGGCAGCAGGGCCAGTTGCCAGCGTGCAGCACAGCACCGCCATCGATGTAAGCCACGGGGCCAGAGTGCGATGCAGGCGTGAATGCGTTACGGTAGCGACCGACATGAAAGCTCCTGAAATCAATCGCCATATGCTTGACAAGCTGGCGTGCGAGAGACTGTAGAAGCGCTGCTGCGATACAACAACGAATGAATTTTCATGAGTTAGTAAGCAAAAGAGCTGAGCTATCCCGGCCTGAACGGCAGGCCTGCTTGAAGAGGCGAGAAAGACAATGACCTGGCATGCGCAACTGGCGCTGAACTATTCCCTGCAGGCCGGCAAGACCTCGGTGCATTTCACGCACGATGGTCCGCTGCGCATCCTCAAAAGTCTTTATCCCGAAGGTCCTGCCATCTGCCACAACGTGCTGGTGCATCCGCCTGGCGGGCTGGTGGGTGGGGATGTGCTGGACATTGATGTCCATGTCGCAGAAGGTGCGCATGCGCTGGTCACCACGCCCGGTGCCACGCGCTTTTACAAAAGCAACGGGAAGCAGGCCATGCAGCGCACCCGGCTGCGTCTGGACCCCGGTGCGAGGCTGGAGTGGCTGCCGCTGGAGGCGATTGCCTACAACGCCTGCGATGCCGTCAACCAGCTGGAGTTCGACCTCGCCGAAGACGCGCAACTGCTGACCTGGGATGTGACGGCACTGGGCCTGCCGCTGGCCGCCCAGCCCTATGCCTGCGGCAGGTTCGAACAGCACATCGAATGGCCGGGCCGTTTTCTGGAGCGCGGCGTGATCGATGCACAGGACGAGCTGCTGCTCAACGGCGATCTGGGGCTGGCCGGGCATCGCTGCCTGGGCAGTCTGATCTTTGCAAGCGGCTCAGCCATGGCGCGCCATCAGCGCGAAGCCTTGCTGGAAGGCACGCAGGAGCTGCTTGCCAAGGCTGCTCCTGCGGTGTTGAGCGGTGTCACCGCTCCCAATGAAAACATGCTGGTTCTGCGCTGTGCATCACCTGTGGTGGAGCCTGTGATGATGTTGTGGAAAACCGTGTGGAGTTTTTGGAGAAAAGAACTCTGGGGCTTGCAGGGCGGCACGCCGAGAATCTGGTCCATGTGATCGCTGTTGCACGGGCCCAGGCCCCGTTTCAACGCACCAGCTGTTTTCTGCATCGGGCCAGCTCGGCCTGGGTCCAGTTCAGGCGTTCGCGCAGTTGGGGGCAGGCGGCACCGGCGTTTTGCGGCTCGCGTTCCGTGCAGTGCTCCTCGACCATGGCTATCAGGGTGCGCGTGTGGCGGTTCTGCTCCAGGCTGCAGGCGCGCGTACCTGCTTCGGCTCGTGTTCCGCCTTGCGAGCGTGTGCCGGGCGGCACGGCCGTCCAGCCCCGGTTGTGCCAGGGCGAGAAGGAGGCTGAAGGCGTGATCTCTATGCCGCTCACGCGTCCTTCCAGGCCGGGAAATGTGGACAGCATGGCGGCTGCCACCAGGGCCGGGTCGCTCATGCGTCCCAGGGCGGTATCGCAGTCCATGACATCGGGATTCAGGCCCGGCGGCAGCAGCCTCAGCACGCCGTAGATGCGAGTGGCATCGGTTTCCAGTTCCTTGACGCTGCGCCCGTTGCTGCCCGGCACCAGTCCCATGCCGACCAGTTGGTACTGCGTGTCGCGCAGGGTGGTATCGGGGCCGGTGTGGATCTCGACCTCGCCCGAGGCCCGGCCTGCGAACATGAGCAGCCTGAAGGCATCCGTGGAGAACAGCGCCTGCACCTCCAGATGGCAACGGGCAGGCGGGGCCGGACGCAGCACACTTGACCAGTCCTTGGCAGCGTCGCGGTGGACCAGCATGGCCGTGCGCGGCAGCATCTCCACGGCTATCCGTGCCTTGTCCAGGTTTACGGTGGCCGCCACGCTGGCGTCGATGAAGTCGACCGTGGGAAATTGTGCCAGTGCCTTGAAGCCGGGCTGCATCACGGACAGTCTGTCATTGCCGACCACGCCGCCTGTGGCGATCTC
Source organism: Comamonas sp. F1-6 (assembly GCF_039581415.1). Taxonomy (NCBI): domain Bacteria; kingdom Pseudomonadati; phylum Pseudomonadota; class Betaproteobacteria; order Burkholderiales; family Comamonadaceae; genus Comamonas; species Comamonas sp. F1-6. The sequence continues at coordinate 350,397 of NZ_JBCPWN010000002.1, read as the reverse complement.
CAGGCGCCCGTCCGCAAAGCGGTAGTAGCTGGGCACTTCGTCGGTCTCGGTATAGCTGCCGTGACGGGTGGAGACGCGGTAGCGGATCTCGCGTCTGCCCATTTCCATGAAGGGGTGCAGCGTCTCCAGCAGGGCCTGGCGTGTGGCGGCATCGTCCTGGCGCAGTGTGATCTCTACGCGTGTCGAGCCATAGCCCCGCAGCTTGTCGAACGCATGGCGCATGACGGCCTGATTCGGAAAAGTGATGACTGCCCCCACCATGCCCGCCAGGGCCGCGACGCCGCCCAGCACCAGCGGCCAGGTCGAACGCTCGTCAGCGCGAGTGCCAGTCATGGCGCTCCAGATGGCTTGCGCGCCATGGCTCAGCCAGGTGGTGGCCATGAAGGCGATGAGCGCTGCAGTCGGCGCCCACACAAGAATCAGCAGTATTTGCAACAGGCCCATATGGGCGGTGATTCTAGGCAGAGGCCATGCATGGCCTGGCGGGAGCAGTCCGCCGTGGTTACAGCGCCAGAACGATTCTGGACTCCTGCATCCTGGCGCGCGAGCAGCAGCTCATCATCTTGGTGCAGGCCGTGCGCTCGGCACGGGTCAGCACCATGTCGCGATGATCGATATCGCCTTCCAGCACCGGCACCTCGCAGGAGCCGCACAGGCCTTCGCGGCAGTCGCTCTCGATATCGATATTGGCGCTGCGCAGTGCATCGAGCAGGGTCTCGTCATTGCGCACCTGCAGCGTGATGCCGGATTCGCGCAGCTCGACTTCAAAGCCGTGCTCCTTGTCCGGGTCCAGCGCTCCCAGGGTGCTGGAGAAATGCTCCACGCGCAGACTGTCCTCGGGCCAGTGGCGACTGGCCTCGGCCAGCCCGTCGAGCATGCGCTGCGGACCGCAGGCATAGATCTGTGCGCCGGGCCTGACCTCGGCCAGCAGTGACGCGTAATCGGCGCGCCGGCCTTCCGCGCCCACATAGATCTGCAGACGCTCGCCATGCATTGCCTGCAAGGCATCCAGGAGCGCCATGCGCTCGCGCTGGCTGCAGCTGTAGTGGATTTCATAGGGGATGCCCAAGGCCTGGGCGCGAGCCGCCATGGCCGCAACCGGCGTGATACCTATGCCGCCTGCGACGAGAATCAGCTGCTGCGCGCCTTCGTCGAGCCTGAAGTGGTTGCGCGGGCCGCGCATCTGCACCTTCATGCCGGCCTGCAGTGCCCCATGTATCCAGGCCGAACCGCCACGGCTGTGCTCCTCGCGCAGCACGGCGATCTCGTAGGTATCGGCTTGCTGCGGATCACCGCATAGCGAGTACTGGCGCGAGATGCCGGTGTCGCCGCAGTGCAGGTCGATATGCGAGCCCGGGGTCCAGCGTGGCAGCTCGCGTCCGTCGGGCGCCTTGAGGCGCACGCGCAGCACGTCCTGCGCAATCAGCTCGGTGTTGTCCACCAGCATGCTGCGGCTGACGCCGCCCTGCGAGGATTCGCCGATGCGCACCGGCTGTTGTTCGGCCAGCACGGCGGGGTTGGCGCGCTCGGGGTTGCGGCTCACATCCCATTGCACCCACAGGTGTTCGGGGCCGCGGAACGAGGTGTTGGGCACATAGGTGAAGCGTTGCTCGGCCAGCTGCATATGAGGCAGGCGGCGCGTGAACTCTTCAAGGAAGATCTGCATTTCCATGCGGGCCAGATTCTTGCCCATGCACTGGTGGGAGCCGTAGCCGAAGGTCAGGTGATCGCTGGCATTGTCGCGGTGGATGTCGAACAGGTCGGCATCGACAAAATGCTGCTCGTCGTGGTTGGCCGAAGAGGTGACGATGAGCAGCTTGCTGCCGGCCGGAATGGCCTGGCCGCCGATCACCACATCCTTGGTGGCCAGGCGCCGCCAGGCGGCTACCGAGCCGTTGTGGCGCAGGCATTCCTCCACGGCATTGGGGATCAGCGAGGGATCGGCGCAGATCTCCTGCCAGACCTTGGGGTGCTGCAGCAGCAGCTTGACCGCATTGGCCGTGGCGTTGGCCGTGGTCTCGTGGGCGGCGACGAGGCCGGCCATCATCATGGAGTGCAGATAGGAGTCGGTGACGACATCGGGCAGTTCTTTCTGCTTGCGAATGCCGTATTGCATCCAGCCTTCGGCATCGGGGTCGGCACGCATCTTGTCGAGAATCCGGCCTGCGTGCTGCCAGAAATTGCCCACGGCATGGGCCACGGCCACCTGCTCCTCGGCCCGGGGGCGCCCCCAGGTGTTGACGGTGTGGGCAATGCTGTACTGGCGCAGCGTGTCCATATCGTCTGCGGGCACGCCCAGGAAATGCATGGCCACGGTGAGCGGCACTTCCCACAGCATCTGGTCGACGAGATCGGCGCGGCCGTCGTCGATGAAACGGTCCACATATTCGCGGGCCAGCCGGCGCACCATGGGCTCGTGGTGCTTGAGCTCTTCGGGCGTGAAGGGCTGCATCAGCGCGCGGCGGCGCGGCATGTGGGCGGGCTCATCCTCGTTGACCAGGGTGCGGTTCAGCGCAAAGCCATAGCTGGCGAGCACGGCATTGGCTTCATCGCCTGTGGGCGTGATCTTCTCCAGCGCAATCGAGGGGCTGAAGGTCAGGTTGTCGCGGAAGATGGCCTTTATGTCGTCGAAGCGCGTGACCACCCAGTAGCCCAGCTGCGGGCTGTAGAACACGGGCTCCTGTTCGCGTGCCCAGCGCACATACTCGGGCGGGTCCTGCTGGTAGCCGTCGGCAAAGGGATCGAAGCCGGCGGCACCGTGGCTGATGGGGCAGCCCGTAGGGCCGCTCTGGCCGCTGGGCTTGCCGAACTGGCTGTGATCGATGGGGCAACGGCTGGGGGGGGAAACGGTCATGGCTCGCTCGCAAACGCAAAGAGGCAGGAGATGGCTTGCGCCATCGGACGAGAGTGCAGAGGCGGCCTGCCGCCAGCCTCTGCGGCATGGATCAGCGGGGCAATCAGTCCAGCGTGATGTTCAGATCCTTGATCAGCTTCTGCCAGCGTGTGCTTTCGCTGTGGATCAGCGCCTGGAACTGCTCGGGCGTGTTGCCCACGGGCTCAACGCCAAAGTCGATGAGCTTTTGCTTGACGGCAGGCTCGTTGATGGCGGCGACCACCTGCTTGTTCAGCGCCGTGACGACGTTGGCCGGTGTCTTGGCCGGAGCCACCATGCCGACCAGGGCCGCAGCCTGCACGCCAGGCAGGCCCAGTTCGCCGAAAGTGGGCACATCGGGCAATTGGGGCAGTCGCGTGGCATTGGCCACGGCCAGCGGACGCACCTTGCCACCCTTGATGAAGCCGGCGCCGGCGGCCAGGTCCACCATCATCACGGGAATCTGACCGCCCGCCACATCGGCTAGCGCCGGAGCCGCACCGCGATAGGGCGCATGGGCGAGCTTGAGGCCGGCCTCGGACTTCAGCAGTTCCATGGCCAGGTGATGGGGGCTGCCCGCGCCGGCGGAGCCGTAGTTCACGCCCTCGGCACTGGCCTTGGCGGCGGCAATGAACTCCTTGGCGGTCTTGGCCTTCTCGGCGGGGCCGGCCACCAGAATCATGGGAAAGCGGCCCATGAGCGTGACGGGAGTGAGGTCCTTGCCGGGGTTGTAGCTCAGGCTCTTGTAGAGCACGGGGTTGAAGATCAGCGTGCCGTTGTCGGCCGACAGCACGGTATAGCCGTCGGCCGGTGCGCGCGCGGTCTCCGATGCGCCTATGGCTGTGTTGCCGCCCGGGCGGTTGTCCACGACGATGGGCTGATGGGCGTGGGCGCCCCAGGCCTGGCCTATGGTGCGGGCCAGGAAGTCCGAGCCACCGCCGGCGGCGTAGGGAACGATCCAGCGCATGCTCTTGCTCGGGTACTTGTCCTGGGCCACGGCGGTGCCAGGGGCTGCAGCCAGCCAGAGCATGCTGGTGGCCAGAACCGAGGCGGTGAATAGGCGTTTTTTCATTGAGGGTGTCTCCTGGGCTGTGGTGTTGTTTGCCTGCGGGTTAACCAAGCTTCACTCCGCCTGCGGTTCCGCTTTAATACGGAAATTGTTTTGCGTAATTTTTATACGCATAGCGTAAATATGCTTCAAGGGATTACCCGAGAGCCAGCACGAGACATGCGTGAAAATGTCTTCAACGGCTTACGAGACAGGCGCAACCAGCTATGAAAATCGAGAAGAAGACTTTGGCGATGGCGAAGCGGCAAGCAGCCAGCCCCGCAGCAAGAGTGGCGTCGCAGAATGCCCGGCAAGAGCCGGATCAACGTCGCCAGCGTGTGCAGGCAGCGGAGACCTGTCTCGCCGTGCTCAAGGCACTGGCCGGGCTGGGCGGTCGTGCCAGCCTCACGGCCATCGGAGCTGCCGTCGATGAAAGTCCGGCCAAGGTGCATCGCTATCTGGCCAGCCTCATGGCCGAGGGCCTGGTGGAGCAGGATCGTGGCGGCACCCAGTACGCGCTGGGACGCGAGGCCATCCATATTGGACTGGCTGCGATGCGCCAGAACGATCCTGTGCGCATGTCCGAGCCGGCCCTACAGCATCTGCGCGAGTCCTTGCAGGTCACGAGTTTTGTCGCGGTCATGGGCAATATGGGCCCCACCATCGTGCGCTTTGAAGAGCCCAGCCTGCCCATTACCGTCAATGTGCGTGTGGGTTCGGTCATGTCCATGCTGTGGTCGGCCACGGGGCGGGCATTCTTTGCCTTCATGGAGCCGCAGCCCGAGGTCGAGGCGCTGCTGGCGCGTGAGCTGGAGGCAGCCAGCCCCGAGCATCGCCGTCTGCTGCATGCGAGCAAGCCTCTGGAGCAGCTGCGCAGCGAGATTCGCGCAGCCGGCTGTGCGGCGATCCGGGACCTGAATCTGCCTGGCATCAGCGCCGTTGCGGCGCCCTTGCTCGACTACAACGGTCATGTGGTGGCCGTGCTCTGCGCGCTCGGGGCCAGCGGCGGCTTCGACCCCGATCCGCAGGGCCGCATTGCCCAGGCTGTATGCGAAGAGGCGCGCAGTATCAGCGCTTCGCTGGGCTACCGGGCCTAGGTCTCAGGCACCGGTCAGCACAGCCGGGGCTCCGAGGCGCAGGGATAGCTGACGGGCCTGGGCCTGCAGTTTCTGGGCCGGCAGACCAGCGGGGTCCAGCGTCAGCGTGACCGAAGGGCCGATGGCGGCAATCGCCAGCACCAGTTGGCCGAAGCCGTCGAACACCGGCACCGCCAGCGCGCTTACGCCCGACAGCAACTGGTTCTCGACCACGCTCAGGTGGTTGCGGCGAATGGTGTCCAGCTCCTTGGCAAACGCCGGTTCGTCCAGGCTGTGGCCTTCTGCCTGCAGCAGCGGTGCGATACGGGCCGGGTCGCCAAAGGCCGCAAAAATCTTGCCCGTGGCGGTATGGCGCAAGGAGGCCGGCGTGCCGTGGCGCATGGCCACATAGACATGGGTCGGGCCTTCCTCGACGCGGATGATGGTCGGCCCCTGGCCGCTCCACATGGAAACCGACACGGTGTAGCCCACCTCTTGCGCCAGGGCGGGCAGCTCGGCAATCGCCATGCGCACGGGATCTGCCTGCTGCAGGCTGATGAGTCCCATCTGAATGGCCAGCGGCCCCAGGCCGTAGTGGCCGCTGGCGCGATCCTGCTCCATCAGGCCCAGCTTGCAAAAACTCACCAGATAGGGGTGGGCCTTGGCTGCCGTCATCTCCGCCTCGCGTGCCAGATCCTTGAGCGCCATGCGCCTGCCCGTGCGCGCCAGCACCTTGAGCAACTGGCCGCCGACTTCCACGCTCTGTATGCCGCGCGGTGCGCGCGCGGGTTCGTCGTCACTGGATTCAAGCATCAAACGGGCGTCGGTCGAAGAAGAGTTGGCATGAGGCATGACGGCATTGTGACGGTGGAAAAGCGGCTGGAAAGTCTCAAGGGTTTTTCACTATGACAAATCGATTGTGCAATGTTGAATTTACATCTAGCATTCAGAAATTCGATAAAGCTGAATGCATTTGTTTAAAACAAAGAGATTGCAACGATGAGCACCAAGACCTTTGCCTCCGCCGCCGACCTTGAAGTCAAGAAGGTGAGCTTCGACAAGCTCTCCGAACATGCCTATGCCTACACGGCCGAAGGCGACCCCAACACCGGCATCATCATTGGCGACGACGCCGTGATGGTCATCGACACCCAGGCCACGCCCGTCATGGCCGAGGACGTGATCCGCCGCATTCGCGAGGTCACGGACAAGCCCATCAAATACGTCACGCTGTCGCATTACCACGCGGTGCGCGTGCTGGGTGCCTCGGCCTATGGCGCCGAGCACATCATTGCCAGCCAGGACACCTACGACCTCATCGTCGAGCGTGGCGAGCAGGACAAGGCCAGCGAGATCGGCCGCTTTCCGCGCCTGTTCCAGAACGTCGAGAGCGTGCCCGATGGCATGACCTGGCCGACCATGACCTTCACCGGCAAGATGACGCTGTGGCTGGGCAAGCTCGAGGTTCAGATCCTGCAGCTGGGCCGCGGCCACACCAAGGGCGATACCGTGGTCTGGCTGCCACAGGAGAAGGTGCTGTTCAGCGGCGATCTGGTCGAGTTCGATGCCACGCCCTATGCCGGCGACGCCTATTTCCAGGACTGGCCGCAGACGCTGGATGCGATTGCCGCCCTCAAGCCCGAAAAGCTGGTGCCCGGCCGCGGTGCGGCGTTGCAGAACGCCGCCGAAGTGCAGGCCGGCCTGGCGGGCACGCGCAATTTCATCAGCGACCTGTGGGCCGAGGTCAAGGCCGGCGCCGATGCGCGCCAGGACCTGCGCAAGGTCTACGAGGCAGCCTTTGCCAAGCTGCAGCCCAAATACGGCCATTGGGTGATCTTCAACCACTGCATGCCGTTTGACGTGACACGTGCCTATGACGAGGCATCGGGCCACGCCGACCCGCGCATCTGGACTGCCGAGCGCGACCGCGAGATGTGGCTGGCGCTGGAAGGCTGATCGCCTCCTGGGCCGCCCAGCCGGCAGTCTCTTGCGCAGGCGCGGCGGTCTACTGCAAAGCTATCTAAAACAGGAGCTGCTTGCGCTTTGATTTCAACGAATTCAAATAGAAACAGCGTTGAATTCATTGAATGACAAGCGGTAACAGCTATCAAAAAAACAGAGTTTGAATCCGGCCGCAAAGAGCCGGAGGGGCGGCTTTTGCCCCAAGAAACAGATCCACGCTTTTCAAGGTTTGCGCACCGATGAACGCCATGTCCACCACCGCCATTTCTCTTGACGCCCTGCGCGGCAGCGCCGCCGACATCCAGTCCATCCAGATTCCTTATCGGCGTCATGCGGACCAGGATGCCGATGCGCCGGCTCGCCACCCCGTGGTGGTGGTCGGCGCCGGGCCCGTGGGCCTGTCTCTGGCCATCGATCTGGCGCAGCGCGGCCAGCCGGTGGTGGTGCTCGACAACGACTGCAAGCTGTCCACGGGCTCGCGCGCCATCTGCTTTTCCAAGCGCACGCTGGAGATCTGGGACCGCCTGGGCGTGGGTCAGCCCATGGTGGACAAGGGCGTCTCCTGGAATTTGGGCAAGGTGTTTGCCAGGGATCAGTCGCTCTACCAGTTCGATCTGCTGCCCGAAGCCGGTCACGAGCGCCCGGCCTTCATCAATCTGCAGCAGTATTACGCCGAAGCCTATCTGGTCGAGCGCGCCCTGCAGCTGCCGCTGATCGACCTGCGCTGGCACAACAAGGTCACGGCGCTGGCGCCGCGCGAGGATGGGGCGGAACTGACAGTGGAAACGCCCGAGGGCGATTACCGGATCGATGCCCAGTGGGTGCTGGCCTGCGACGGCTCGCGCTCGCCCTTGCGCGGTCTGCTGGGCCAGGAAAGCCATGGCCGCATCTTCCGCGACCGCTTTCTGATTGCCGATGTGAAGATGCATGCGGACTTCCCGACCGAGCGCTGGTTCTGGTTCGATCCGCCGTTCCATCCGGGCCAGAGCGTGCTGCTGCACCGTCAGCCTGACGATGTCTGGCGCATCGACTTCCAGCTGGGCTGGGAGGCCGATCCCGAGGAGGAGAAAAAGCCCGAGAACATCCTGCCGCGCATCCGCGCATTGCTGGGCAAGGACGCGCACTTCGAGCTCGAATGGGCCAGCGTCTACACCTTTGCCTGCCTGCGCATGGACCGCTTCGTCCACGGCCGCGTGGTCTTCGCGGGCGACAGCGCGCATGGCGTCTCGCCCTTCGGCGCACGCGGCGCCAACAGCGGCGTGCAGGATGCCGAAAACCTGGCCTGGAAGCTCGACCGCGTGCTGCGCGGCCAGGCCGATGCTGCGCTGATCGCGACCTACGGCGCCGAGCGCGAATACGCGGCCGACGAGAACATCCGCAACTCCACGCGCGCCACCGACTTCATCACGCCCAAGAGCGAGATCAGCCGCCTGTTTCGCGATGCGGCGCTGGAGCTGGCGCGCGAGCATGAGTTTGCGCGTCGCATCGTCAACAGCGGTCGTCTGTCGGTGCCGGCCACGCTGCATCATTCCTCGCTCAACACGCCGGACAGCGAGGTCTTCGCAGGCTTGCAACTGCCCGGCGCCGTGCTCAGCGATGCGCCCATGCGCCGTCCCGGCGACAGCCAGACCACCTGGCTGCTGCGCGCCCTGGGCCCGGACTTCACGCTGCTGCATTTCGGCCCCACGCCGGCCTGGGCGCGCGAGCTGACCGGTGTGCTCAATCTCTCCATTGCTGCCGAGGGCGATGCCGGGGCCGCGCAAGCCGATCTGCTGGATGCCCAGGGTCTGGCCGCGCAGCGCCTGGATGCGCGCCCCGGCACCAGTTACCTGCTGCGCCCCGATCAGCATGTCTGCGCGCGCTGGCGCTGTCCCGACGAGGCTGCCGTGCGTGCCGCGCTGCAGCGCGCCGGCGGTTGAAATGAAGGCTCCCCCTGAGGCGTCCTCTCTTGCTACGCGGGAGGGGGCATGCGGGCAACCGACGACAGCTTCGCTGCGGGGCGGTGCGGTCGGCCCAGGCCTTTGCTTGCTGTCCCTGGTGGAGTTCAACACCCTCTGAGGATTCCTCCCCCTTTTTTAGGAGACTGCCATGCTGCTGTCCACTCACCCGAATCTGCAAGCCTGCGACGATTTCTATGAAGCCCTGATCGCCACGCATCAGGGCCTGGAAACCGCGCAAAGCCACGCCCTCAATGCCCGCCTGGTGCTGCTGCTGGCCAATCACATCGGCCATCAAGAGACCTTGCTGCATGCGCTCGAACTGGCCCGCGCCAGCGCAGGATTCGCTCCTGCCGGTGCGGACCCGGCCGAGCGCGGTGCCGTGACACCGGTTGCCCCGGTACACGCTGCCGCTTGAGATGCAGCAAGCCGCCGGCCTGGCGGCAGCTGCGCCATCCCCTAAAGGCCCCGTCACCAAAATCTATTCAAGGGGCCATGAATCAAGGAGACAAGGATGATGCAACGCAAAAAATTTCTGGCCGCGCTGGCCTGCTCGACGCTGGCATGGGCTGCAGGGCCGGCCGCCATGGCGCAGGAAAAGCCCCTGGAATGGGTCATAGGCTACGCCGCAGGCGGGGGCTCCGACGTGGTGGCCCGCGTGATTGCCGAAACCATGGGCCGCAATCTGGAGCGCCCCATCGTCATCAACAACAAGCCCGGTGCGGGAACCAATATCGCGGCCGAGTACAGCGCGCGCTCGCATGACTACGGCAACCTGATGTTCACGGCCGACTTCGCCACGCTGGCTGCCAATCCGTTTCTGTTCCGCAAGCTCAACTACAACGCCGAAAAGGACTTCAAGCCCGTGGGCATGCTGGTGCGCTTTCCCATGTTGCTGGTGGTCAACAACGATGTGCCGGTCAGCAATCTGAGCGAGTTTGTCGCCTGGGCCAAGCAGCAGAAGACCGGCGTGAGCTGGGGCTCGGCCGGCCTGGGCAGCCCTCATCATCTGGTTGGCGAGCTGTTCCGCGAAGAAGCCGGTCTGGGCAATATGATCCATGTTCCTTATCGCGGTGCTGCGCCCGCAGTGCAGGATGTGATCGGCGGCCAGATACCTGCCATGTGGGCCGATAGCGCCACCATTATTCCCTTCCTCGGCGAGAAAAAGCTCAAGGCCATAGGCGTGGCCAGCCCGGCCCGCATCGATGTGCTGCCCAAGGTCGCCACCTTGCAGGAGCAGGGCCTCAAGGGCTTCGAAGGCTATGCCTGGCAGGGCATCGTCGTGCCCAAGGGCAGCTCGGCCGAGGTGGTCAAGAAGTTCAGCCAGTCGCTGCAGTTTGCGTTGGCCGACACGCGCACCAAGGCCCGTCTGGCAGCCATGGGGGTCGAGCCCATGCCCGGCAGCTCCGAGCAGATGGAGAGATTCGTCAGCAACGAACGCAGCAAATGGGGGCGTGTGATCACGGCCAACAACATAAAGCTCGATTGAGAACCGGACTCAGTGGGCCGCAGCCTGGGTGACGGACAGGCACGGGCGCTGCGGGATATGCGTTTTTGCAGATGCAGCGCCGTGCCAGCCGTGGCAGACTCCGGGCCATGTCCGAGCCCACTCTTCTCGTTGCCGACGATCACCCGCTGTTTCGCGCAGCGTTGATCCAGGTGCTGCACGACCGCTTTCCGCAATTTCGCATTGTGGAGGCGGCCAGCGCCCAGACCTTGGGCGCAGCGATGCAGGAGAATCCTGAAATCGAGCTGGTGCTGCTGGACCTGGCCATGCCCGGAGCGCGCGGCTTCTCGTCCCTGCTGCATCTGCGCGGCGAATATGCGCAGGTTCCGGTGATCATCATCTCGTCCAATGACGACCCTCGCATCATCCGCCGCGCCCAGCAGTTCGGGGCGGCAGGCTTTATCTCCAAGTCTGCGGCGGCAGACGATATGAGTGCCGCCATTGACGATGTGCTGAGCGGGGATATCAGCTTTCCCTCCATGGTTGCCGAGCGCTCGGAGGCCGATGCGGCCCTGGCCGCTCGCCTGGCCCAGCTCACCCCCCAGCAGTTTCGTGTGCTGCTGTGCATTGCCGACGGATTGCTCAACAAGCAGATCGCGCACGAACTGGGCCTGGCCGAGAACACCGTCAAGGTCCATGTGACGGCGATTCTCAAGAAGCTCGAATGCTATTCACGCACCCAGGCGGCAGTGCTGGTCAAGAGCCTGGAAAACGATCACGAGGTTTGATTGCCCTGGTGCCTCAAGAGCTCTCTGTTTCTATAGCTTGCTGCGCTTTGTTGGTCATGGATTGAGGCCTTTCTGACCTCATTTCTGCGCAGCTTGCCGCTGCAAACTGTCGTCGCAGTTCGATGGCTACAGGTGCGCGAAAAACTCCGGCGTTGCATCCCAGCGATCGTGCATGCCATCGACATACGTGACGGGAATTCGCGAAAGCTCCTCTTCCGACAGTTCTTCCAGGCAACCGATATTGATGCCGTACATCTGGCCTATCGGCGTGTCGTGGCCCACGCCAAAGACGCGGATGCCGCAGCGCCTGCAGAAGAAATGCTGGTTCTTTTGCGAGCCAAACACATAGAGGGTGAGTTCCTTCTCACCCGTAATAAGGCGGAAATTTTCGGGGCTGGCGATGGCGGGCCAGAACCGGCTGCGCCTGCAGATGGAGCAGTTGCAGCGATAGCTGGGCTGGCTCAGGTCCAGGCCGACTTCAACCTGAACCCGGCTGCAATGGCAGCTGGCACGATAGGATTTCAGCATCTGGCGACCCCCTGTGTTGAGACGGGCTGCCATCGGGATGTCAGCCTTGATCGAAGCTTAGATAGTTCAGATGCTCCTGGCTACGCCAGACCGCACACCATGCATTGATATCGCTGCCGTGGGAGAAAAAGATCTCCCAGCGATGATCGACCTGGTCCTGAAAAACCTGTCTCGCCGCATTGATGAAGCGATGACAATGGGCTTGGAGCGGGCCTTGGGCATCTTGCGCATCGATCAGCCAGAGGAAATCCTCTTGCCAGTCGGCGTCGCACGGTACTTCATGCACGGATTTCAGACGCAGCCTGCTGACCACATCGGGCCAATGAGCGAGATCGATCCGGCAGCGCACAGCCAGGCGGTCGTCAATGCCACTGCCTCCGGCATAAAAGCCCAGCGCATAGTGCAAGTCTTCCTCTGCGGGTGCAAAGCCGATCAGATTGGCAATGAGTGACATGGGCTTTTCCACACACATGTCTTTGCTGCTGTGTCGATGAGCCAGGCTGTCGTAGTTGCGCATGTCTTTGGCAACCGTCTAAGGAAGAGCAGGCATGAAGAGGTGTGTCTCCTTAGGCAGCATGGGTTCGTCCTCCCAGGGAGGACAGCACGGCAGGAGCGATCAGCCTGTGCATGGGTTTGACGGGCAGCATGTAGAGGTGCCCCAGTGCGTTCTTGACATGCACGACGGTTGTGACGGTGATGACGGTGTCCAGGGAGCTGATGTCGCTCTTGCGGTGAATGCTGAGCACGACCTTCAGATGCTTGTCGTCGTCGCCGATCAGGGCTTCATCAAAGGTGTTCTCGAACACTGTGAAGATGCCGACCCTATCGCCGGGGCCGTAGCTGGCTGCTGGTTTTCCGGGCTTCAGGGCCGACAAGGTGCCCAGGTTCTTGAGCCCCACCAGACCGCCGACCAGATTGCGCGCACGCATGCAGATTTCAATCCAGCGCGGCGTTTTCCGCGCGGCAAGAATGAAGTGCTCCAGTGCAGACAGGCCTGTGGCGTCCGAGACGATGCTCCAGGAGTCGTGAAAGCTGGCCCCGGCCAATCGCTGTGCGATGCGGCTGCCGGGCGGAACGGCGGATTCAACGGGATGATGGTGCATGCTGTCTCTGTCAGGGTTGAACGGCCCGCGTGCCTGAAAGCCGCAGAGGCTGATGCAGCATATCGAAGAATCCGCCACTCGGCTTGTACAGTCATGGCGTGCAGACCAATTTAGCTCCTGAATTCATAGCTATGGCGCAATGCACTGAAAGCGCCGCAGCTGGAAGTGACTTTGGCTTTCAGGCGCTCCCGCCTTCTCGTCCGCGCAAAAAGGTCTGGCTCATCAGCGCCCGCAGCGCCGGCGGCCTGACCGGCTTGGCCAGAAAGCCCCAACCGCGTTCAGCAGCCTGGCGGCGCAGGGTGCTATCGCCTTCGGCAGTCAGCAGGATGACTGGAGGCTGCCGGCCCCAGCGCTCGCAGAGCTGGGCATAGATATCGGGGCCGTAGAGCTGGCCCAGATGCACATCGAGCAGCACCAGTTGCGGTGCATTGCCGGGCGCTGCATAGGCCAGGGCTTCGGGGGCGTTGGCGGCCAACGGCACATCGCAGCCCCAGCGCTCGAGCAGGGCGCAGGTGGCGTCGCGGGTGGCGGGATCGTCCTCCACATACCAGACGGTGCCACCCTGCAGCGGACTGTCCACGCGGGCGCTGGGAGAAGGCTGCTGCGATACCGGCGTCAATGCAGCGGCCTGGCCCAGTGGAACCTTGACCCAGAAGACGCTGCCCTTGCCCAGGGTCGAGCGCAGGCCGATCTCATGGTCCAGCAATCTGCCCAGGCGTTCCACGATGGCCAGGCCCAGGCCGGTGCCGCGGTCGTCGGCATGGCCTTCGTCGAGGCGGCGGAACTCTTCGAAGATCTCTTTTTGCAGGCTCTGGGGAATGCCCGGTCCCTGGTCATGCACCTCGATGCGCACCTGGTCGCCCTGGCGGCGACAGCCCACGACGATACGGCCCTTGCGCGTGTAGCGGATGGCGTTGGAGACAAAGTTCTGCAGTATGCGACGCAGCAGGGCTTCGTCGCTGCGCACGATCAGCCGGCTGGGCATGCAGTGCAGGCTCAGGCCCTCGTTCTCGGCCTGCAGCGCAAAATTGTTGTGCACCACTTCCAGCAAGGAGTTGAGCGCGAAGTCACGCACGCGGACTTCGAGCTGGCCCGATTCCATGCGCGAGATGTCGAGCAGGCTGGTGAGGATGGCGTCCTGAGAGGCCAGTGCCTTGTCCACCCGCTGGGCCAGTTGGCGGCCGGCCTCATCGTGCAGATAGGTGGGCAGCAGGCTGGTGAAAATGCGCGCTGCATTCAGCGGCTGCAGCAGGTCATGCACGGCCGAGGCGACAAAGCGGGTCTTGTAGCGGTTGGCGCGCTCGGCCTCCTGTTTGGCCTGGGCCAGGTCCCGGGTGCGATCGGCAATGCGCTTTTCCAGGGTATCGGCCAGATTGCGCAGCTCGCGCGCCGTGTTCTTGTAGCTGGTGATGTCGGCATAGCTGGTGACAAAGCCGCCATCGGGCAGGGGGTTGCCGCGAATCTCCAGCACCGTGCCGTCGCCCTTGGCGCTCTCGTGCAGATGGGGGCTGCCGCTGCGCAGATGCTGGAGCCGACGCTGGATCGCAGGCTCCACATCGCCCTTGCCCAGCAGGCCGCGCCTGGCGTTGTGGCGTATCAGAGCCTCGATGGGCTGGCCCACATGCATCAGCTCGGGCGGGTAGCGGAACAGCTCCACATAGCGCGAGTTCCAGGCCACCAGCCGTAGCTGCGGGTCCACCACCACCACGCCTTGCGGCAGATGCTGCAGGCTGCGCGAAAGTCCGGTGTCGGCCTGCTTGGCGGCCTGGACAATGCCGTCCTGGGCCGTGCGCAGCTCCTGCGCATGCTGGTGCAGCACGGTCTCCAGCTCCTTGCGACTGCGCTGGCGCAGGGCCGCCAGGCGCTGGCGCTGGCGGATGTAGAGCACCAGCAGCGATGCGGCCAGCCACAGGCCGCCGGCGGCCACTGCCGCCCAGTGGCTGGCCGTCTGGCTGTGGACGATGTCGTGCAGCAGGTGCAGCTGCCATTGGCTTTCGGGGAGTTCCATGCGCAGCCAGAGCATGGGGTCGACCAGCGGAGGCTGGCTGAAATGGGCCAGCATTCCGATGCCAGCAGGCTGGCGGCTGGTGCGGTAGCCGAGCGGAATCAGGGCCTGGCCCGCGTATTGATGGGTGTCCCGCACCTCCTGCTGGTCGCTGCTGGACAGCGGCTCCAGCAGGCGGTAGCGCCATTCGTCGCGGTTGGAGAGAAAGACCACGCCATGCTCGTCCGAGGCGAAGACGATGTCGGGCGACTGGCTCCACTCGCCTTCGAGCTCCTGAAACAGGATCTTGATGGCGATAAGCCCAAGCACCGAGCCGTCATCATCATGAATGGCCTGGGAGAGAAAGTAGCCGGGCAGTCCCGTGGTCATGCCGATGCCGTAGAAGCGGCCACTGCCCTGGCTCAGCGCCTGGGTCACATAGGGGCGAAAGCTGTAGTCCTCGCCCACATTGCTGTGCGAGTCGCGCCAGTTGCTGGCGGCCAGGGCCTTGCCGCTTTTGTCGATGAGGGTCAGCGTGGAAGCTCGGCTGGCGCCGTTGGCCTGCTCCAGCTTGTGGTTGAGCCTGTCCACCTCGGTGGCGCTGAGCGGGTGGCTGAGCGCGTTCTTGAGTTCGGCATCGAGCGCCAGCACCTCGGGCAGGGTGCGGTAGCGGTCCACGCGCTGCACCATGGCCTGGGCATAGAGCGTGAGCTGGCGTTGCACGCTTTCGCTTTCATCGTGCAAAGAGGTTTGCAGCGCGACGCGACTGGCGGCCCACATGCTCAGCAGCATGCCGCTGAGCACGATGACAAGGGTCAGAAACAGTCGGTTTCGGGCAAGGTTTCGCGCAAGACGCATGACGAGAGTGGGTGATCAAGGTGCCCAGTGTGGCTCTGGAGCAGGTTCAGTACGGATTCTGAGGCCTAGGGATTTCCCTGAGTTGGTGCATGCTCTCCCAGGGAGCGCGTACGGACCTAATACCAATGGGTTATCGGCACAAAAAGGGCGCGGGAGTACAAACGGCAGCAATTCGGCGCACCACGGTGGTGCGCCCGCAATTTTGGAGATGCAGCGTGCACACTCTGCCCACAGAATCTGCTCCGCGCGAGCACTTGCCGTTCTACCGTCAGCTCTACTTCCAGGTGGTGTTCGCCATCATCGTGGGCGTGCTGCTGGGGCATTTCGAGCCCGCCTACGGCGAGGCCATGAAGCCCTTTGGCGATGCCTTCATCAAGCTCATCAAGATGATCATCGCGCCGGTGATCTTCCTAACCATCGTCACCGGCATCGCCAGCATGACGCACCTGAGCGCCGTGGGGCGTGTGTTCGGCAAGGCCATGGCGTATTTCCTGACCTTCTCCACGCTGGCGCTGGTCGTGGGCCTGATCGTGGCCAATGTCATGCAGCCCGGTGCCGGCATGCATATCAACCCTGCCGATCTGGATCAGACGGCCGTCAAGGGCTATGTGGCCAAGTCGCACGAGATGACGCTGACCGGCTTTGTGATGGACATCATCCCCAAGACGCTGATCAGTCCGTTCGTGGGCGACAACATCCTGCAGGTGCTGCTGGTGGCCGTGCTGTTCGGCGTGTCCCTGGCCATGGTCGGCGAGGCCGGCAAGCCCGTGCTGAACTTCTTTGAAGCCCTGACCAAACCCGTGTTCAAGCTGGTCAACATCGTGATGAAGTTCGCTCCTATCGGTGCCTTTGGTGCCATGGCCTTCACCATCGGCAAGTTCGGTCTGGGTTCGCTGGTCAACCTGGCCGAGCTGGTGCTGACCTTCTACATCACCTCGGCCCTGTTCGTGCTGGTGATCCTGGGTGCCGTGGCGCGCTTTTGCGGCTTCTCCGTGATCAAGCTGATCAAGTACCTCAAGGACGAGCTGCTGCTGGTGCTGGGCACATCGTCTTCCGAATCGGCCCTGCCTTCGCTGATGCACAAGATGGAAAAGGCCGGCTGCAGCAAGTCCGTCGTCGGTCTGGTCGTGCCTACCGGCTACTCCTTCAACCTGGACGGCACCAATATCTACATGACGCTGGCTGCGCTGTTCATTGCCCAGGCGACCGACACGCATCTGACCCTGGGCCACCAGATCGCGCTGCTGCTGGTTGCCATGCTGTCGTCCAAGGGCGCGGCGGGCGTGACGGGGGCTGGCTTCATCACCCTGGCAGCGACCCTGGCTGTGGTGCCCGAGGTGCCCGTGGCCGGCATGGCACTGATTCTGGGTGTGGACCGCTTCATGTCCGAATGCCGTTCGCTGACCAACTTCATCGGTAACGCCGTCGCCACCGTGGTGGTCTCCAAGTGGGAAAACGCGCTGGACTACGAAAAGCTGGATGCTGCTCTGGCAGGCAAGGAAGAAAACGAGGCGGTGTCCGCTCACGCCTGAGTGAGCACAGGTCTCAATCCAAAAAGCCCCGACCTGATGGTCGGGGCTTTTTTCATGGGTTTCAGGCTTCAAGCCCAATCGGGGAGAGTGCTGGTAGCTATTGATTTGATTGCATTCAGGCAGAGAGCGGGGACGCTGTCAGCAAGTCATGGGCAGCCAGCACGCGCAGGGTGTCGCGCCCCAGGCTCTTGCTGCGGGGCAGAAAGCGCACCCAGCTCAGTTTGTTGACGGTGCGCTCCAGCACCTGCCGGGCCTCGGCGGGAAGCTGCTGCACAAATTGCTGCCAGGTCTCCCGGGCCTGCTCCAGCGCATCTGCCTGCTGCAGAAACAGCGCTGTGGACTGGGCGTAGTTGAGCGCATCGCGCGCCATGCAGACAGCTTGCGGTAAATGGGCTGCAGGGTCGTCTTCAAAGTCGATGAAGCCTATGACCCCGTCGGCGCAGACCACCATATTGCGCGCCACGGCCTGACTCAGCACCTCGCCGCGGGCATGAGCCTGCTGGATGGCCTCCAGGCCTTTTCGCCAGAGCTCCAGCGTGGGCTGCGCGCCCCGGGCAATCGCTTCTTCGATGGCATTGCTCAGCGATGGAGCTTCTTCGCCCGGGCGGCCCAGATGGCGCATCACAAAGGCCTGGTCGTCCGTGGCCAGCACTTGCGGCACGCGCAGCCCCTTGGCCTTGAAACTGCGCAGGCGGCGCACCTCGGTTTGCAGGGACTCGGTCCCTCCGGGGTTGGGCACGGGCTGCAGCACGGCGGCCCTGAACAGTTTGGCCAGCGTGCTCAGCAGCCAGTAGTTGAGGGCCGGGTTGCCTTTGTTGGCGCGCTTGACCCAAAGGGTTTCATGCGCCAGTTCATAGCGCATGATGCTGTGAGGCTGGTCCAGATGCTCGCGCAGAAATGCCTGGTAATCGATGGCGTTCTGCGCAGAGGGCATCTGCTCTTGGGCGGAAATATCCTGAGATGGCACGGCGTGGGATCTGTCGGGCGCGAGGCTCTGGCTTCTCAGGTCCAGATACCGTTGCGTTGGGGAAAAGCTTGCGATTGTGCCGTGTTGTCGGTGCCGCCCGCAGCTGATGGGCGCAACACAGGCTCATGCAGGGGCTGAAAGCTCTGTGCCGTGGCCAGCGGCCAGTAGTTCTGGAAGACCTTGTGCTGGCGCTCCAGGTTCTTGAGCAGGCAGCCTGGCTCCACGCGCAGTATCAGGTTGGACAGCAGACTGACCTGGGTGTCGTCCAGCCGGCGCACGATATGGTGGGCTGTGATCTCGTTGGGATGCCTGAGGCCGGCGGCTTGAACCAGCTCCTGCAGCGCATGCAGGGTGTTGCGGTGGAAGTTGGCGACGCGCGTGGCCTTGTCGGGCACGACCAGCGCCTGCTGGCGCACGGTGTCTTGCGTCGTGACGCCCGTGGGGCAGGTGCCGGTGTGGCAGCTCTGGGCCTGAATGCAGCCCAGCGCCATCATGAAGCCACGCCCCGAATTGCACCAGTCGGCACCCAGGGCCATCATGCGGGCAATGTCAAAGGCCGTGATGACCTTGCCTGCCGCACCGATCTTGATGCGCTGGCGCAGGTTCACGCCCAGCAAGGTGTTGTGCACCAGCAGCAGGCCTTCCTGCAGCGGCACGCCCACATGGTCGACGAATTCCACAGGCGCTGCGCCCGTGCCGCCCTCGGCACCGTCGACGACGATGAAGTCGGGCGTGATATCGGTTTCCAGCATGGCCTTGACCATGGCAAACCATTCCCAGGGGTGACCGACGCAGAACTTGAAGCCCGTGGGCTTGCCGCCTGAAAGACGGCGCAGCCTGGCAATGAACTGCATCAGCTCCACAGGGGTGGAGAAAGCGCTGTGACTGGAGGGCGAAATGCAGTCCACGCCAATCGGTATGCCGCGTGCTGCTGCAATTTCGGGAGTGACCTTGGCGCCGGGAAGCATGCCGCCATGGCCGGGCTTGGCGCCCTGGCTTAGCTTGATCTCGATCATCTTGACCTGCGGATCGGTGGCGTTGGCGACGAATCTTTCTTCGCTGAACGTGCCGTCCGCATTGCGGCAGCCGAAATAGCCCGAAGCCACTTCCCAGATCAGATCGCCGCCATGCATGCGGTGGTACTGGCTGATCGAGCCTTCGCCCGTATCGTGGATGAAGCCGCCCATCTTCGCGCCCTGGTTCAGCGCCTGGATGGCGTTGCCCGACAGCGCGCCAAAGCTCATGGCCGAGATATTGAAGACGCTGGCGTGATAGGGGCGGGTGCAGGGATCCACTCCTTCAGCTGGCTGCTCCTGCGTGCCGCCAATCCAGAGGCGGAAGTCATGCGAGCTGAGCTTGGTGGGTTGCAGGGAGTGGTTGACCCACTCATAGCCCTGCTGACTCACGTCGAGCTGGGTGCCGAACGGCCGGTTGTCGACCTGACCCTTGGCACGCTGATAGACCAGAGAGCGCTGGGCGCGCGAGAACGGCTGGGCCTCGGTATCGCCTTCGATGAAGTACTGGCGAATCTCGGGGCGTATGAATTCGAAGATGAAGCGCATATGTCCCATGACGGGATAGTTGCGCAGTATGGCGTGCTGCTTTTGCAGCAGATCCCAGATGCCGAGCAGCACCAGCAGCAAAGACGCAATCAACCACCCAAGCCCCTTGCCTGCCGTGGTCAGCGTGTAGAGCGAAGTGCCCAGCACGAGCGCGGAAATGAAGAGGGCGCCATAGCGCAGAGGCAGACTATTGAAGAAGCGATGCACTGCAGATACTCCCATGGCAGGGTGTGTTGATGGCGGCCCGCTAAAATTCAGCCTGTACGGGGGGCATCCGTCCTGGATGCTTTATCCCCTTGATCCATCGCCCGGCCCTGCACTTCGATAGTGATGAAATGGTTCGGGCCATCATAAAAGCCTTTCCCTATGCAAGAACAAGCACCTAACTCCGCCGCAGAAGACGCGGCTCTCGCCGACATGCCCGAGGGCGCACTGAGCAATGATCAGCTCGAAGAGCTGGACGCGCTGCTCGACGAGTTGCGCACCCGCGGCGACGAAATTCCCCAGTGGGAATTCTGTGACGGTTTCCTGACCGCTCTGGCCTGCACGCGCCGCCCCATCGCCGCTGCCGAATACATGCCCATGCTGCTGGGCGATGGCGAAGCCCTGCAAGTGGCCGAAGGCCAGCCTCTGCCCAAGCTGGAAGTCTTCAAGGACGAGGCCCAGCAGGCACGTTTCATGGAGCTGTTCGAGCTGCGCCTGGCCGAAGTGCGCGAGCAGCTGGATGCCGACATCAAGTCCCTGGCCGACGACGCGGCGTTCCAGCCCGAGGCGCTGGACACGCGTGGTGCCATCGCCATCCTGCCCGAAGCCGAACAGGCCGAGCTGGCTGGCGAAGAAGTGCCGTCGTTCTCTCAGGTCTGGGCGCTGGGTTTCATGTTCGTGGTGGAGAACTGGGCCGACGAATGGGCCGCGCCACGCGACAAGGAAGCAGCCCAGTTGCTGGACGCGGCCATGGAGTTCATCGTCAACCTGACCGAGGACGACACGGACGAGCCGGCTCTGAATCTGTACGACGAAGCCGGTCCTGCCTCGACCAGCCAGGAACGTGTGGATGCCTTTGGCGAAGCCATCTGGGCCGTGTATGACCTGTACCGTCTGTGGAAGAGCATGGGCCCACGCCAGGAAACCATCGTCAAGGGCGAGCAGCCCGGCCGTAACGACCCTTGCCCCTGCGGTAGCGGCAAGAAGTTCAAGAAATGCCACGGAGCCTGACCAGAGCCATCGCCTGAGGCGCTTTGCGCTTTCCCCCAAGGGGCGCAGGGCGGTCTTTGCTTGCTGCCACCGAGTTAGGGTTGCAAAGGCCTTCTATAAAAGCGTCTCGGTTGTTGGGGTGCTCAAAAAGTCGCGCGATATTTGCGCAGGCATTTGCGTGCAGTGTGAGTTAGTGGGATAGATGACGCATTTAGGTGAACGCATACGCGCCCGGCGACAGGCGCTGGGTTTGAGTCAGGGACGCCTGGCGCAGATGGCGGATGTCACTGCATCCGCCATCTCGCAGATCGAGTCGGGAGCCATTCGGACTCTCAAGAATGACACGCTGGCAAGACTGGCCGTCGCGCTGCAGACCACGGCGCTGGAATTGATGGCAGGCCTGCATTCCGAGACCGCATCGCTACCCAGCGATGAGCAGCGCTTGCTCGACTCCTATAGAAAACTGCAGCCACCGCTGCAGGACATTGCTCTCAAATTGATTAAAGCTCTGCAGTGATTTCCGAATCACTTTATTGAGCAATCTCTTTTGTTTCAGAAAGGCCTGCTATCTGCAGGCCTTTTTGTTTTTTCATTTAAAAACAAGGGTTAACCCGATTATTGAATGTAGGACGAAATCTATTAATCTGTAGGAAATAAATGAAGATTGCGTAGATTGAACCGGAAGACATATGTGAGGGAAGAGTCAAGAAAATTGCAGATGCGTCTCGGTGTTTTTTGAAGTCTTTGTTTTTATTGGGGTTTTTCTGTGGGAGTACTCGCTTGCACATTGATTTAAATTGCCGAGAACTATGCTGCATAGTTGTTGATAGCTATTTCAAATATTTCAAGATGTTTCTGGCTTCGTAAGATTGGTTCCGCGGTGGTCGAAAACAGCCACAGCGATCTACCAACCTGATTGTTGAAGGAGCTAATCATGAAAGACCAAATCATCAAATTCTGGCGTGATGAAGAAGGTGCAACGGCGATTGAGTATGCGTTGATTGCAGGCCTTATGGCAGTGGGACTTGTCGCTGCCCTGGGATTTTTGACTGGGGGACTGAAAACGTTCTTTACTGATCTGTCAGACTTCATCATAACCAAAGTACCAAAATAATTGATATTTTTATTGATCTTGATTCTGGCATCTGCATGGGATATTCGCTATCGCAGAATTCCTAATTGGCTGATTCTGATTGCAGGTATTCTTGGCATATTTTCCCATGCGGATATTTTATCTCTCTCCCCATTGAGGGTTACATGGGTAGATAGTTTGATTGGAATCCTCTTGGTCATCGCTGTTTTGCTGCCGTTTTGGATAGCCAAGGTGATGGGAGCCGGAGACATAAAATTCTTTATTGTGCTGTCTTTGTGGCTGGGCTGGAAGATATTGATTCCTATATGGGTTGTCAGTGTTTTTATTTCTATAATTCATTTGGTAGCTAGAAGAGTATTTTTGTTGAGAAGAGATGAATTGGTATTCGTTAGAAAGAGATTTATGCCCTATGTTGCTCATATCTCAATGGCAACGGTGACAGTTTTAATGCTAGGCAAGTAAATACAGAGGGAAGGAGGGAATCGTGCAATTCAAAAAACAGCAAGGTGCGGCGGCAGTTGAATTTGCCATTCTCTTTCCCATCTTCTTTTTGATCTTCTACGCCATCATCACTTATGGCCTGATCTTTGCTGCACAGCAGACTCTGACTTTGGCAGCCGCCGAAGGGGCAAGAGCTGCAGTGCGATATCCCTCGGTTCCCACGGGCGGCACGATGACCAAGTCGGCCCAGTTACAGGCTCGCTTGACTGCAGCCTGTGCCACTGCGGCTTTGGCGACGGATTGGCTTTCCAAAATTGGTGCTGGCTTTGGCTCTACAGGATGTAGCGCAGGTGTAAGCGATGCTGCGGGGCTGTACGCCACTTCTGGTCTATGTGGTACGGGGTCTGCATCGTTCACTGCCTCCAACGATGCCAGCCTGGTGAACTGCGTGACCATGCAGGTGAACTACAACTACGCCTCTGCACCGCTGATTCCAAGGTTACTGGGGCCTTTGTTGAGTCTGCCCACTCCCAATCTTTTGCGGGGAAAAGCGGTCGCTCAAATTAGCTTGATTGACTGAGAACGATAAAGCCTTGCTCTTTGAAGCCAAGTAATAAGAGGGAATGTTATGGTGAATGTCGCAAAGATCGCGGTCGGGGTTTTGCTGGCAGTGGCATTGGCTCTGGGCGTTTATGGATGGATGCTCGCCAGGGCTCCTCAGCCTCAGGCTCCAGCTTCCGCCAGTGACAGCAAACCCAATGCCGGCATGAGCGTGGTGGTGGCTGCACAGGCCGTTCCGGCAGGTCAGACACTCAAGGCCGAGGATCTGCAGCTCACGCAGTTGCCCGTCAAGCCCGATGGTGCTTTTGGCGAGATTCAGGCTGCTATTGGCTCTGTGCCGGCGGTGGACATTCCCAAGGGCGCGCCTGTACTCCAAGGGCAGATGGTGACGGGCCTTGCCCTCAAGGTTGCAGAAGGTGAGCGTGCCGTCGCCGTCAAGGTCGATGAAAGCATTGGCGCCGGCAATCGCATACGCCCCGGGGACTTTGTCGACGTCTTCTTTGTACTGCGCCGCGATGGCAATGAAATCGACCAGAGCCAGGCGCGCTTGCTGCTCTCGCGCAAGCGTGTGCTGGCCTATGGCGCGGCGTCAGTCGATGCACTGACTACGGCTGAGAAAGCAGAAGGCAAGCAGGCCAATGGCCCCGACAACGCCCGCACTGCAGTGCTTGCAGTACCTGTGGCAGAGGTGAGTCAACTGGCCTTGGGAGGCTCTAACGGCAGCTTGGTACTCGCACTGCGCAATCCGACGGATATGACAGAGCCGGATATGGAAAAGTTTGCGCCGCTGCCCGGCGTGCTGACTGTGGCCATGTCCAAAGGAGCTGTTGCAGCGCCGCTGGAAGGTGCTGACGCAGCGCAGGCCGGTGTGGCCATGAGCAGCCTGGCAGGGTCTGCAGGCACTTCGGCAGCGCGCATGAATGCGGCCAAGCCCATGACAGCCGGGGTTGCCAAGCCAGCAGTGCCGCGCACACGTACCGCTTCCGCAGACTCTTCCCTGCCCGTTGAATTCGTGCGTGGCGCCAACTCCCAAACCGTGCGGTACTGATCTATGAACAACAAGACTGTTTCAATCGCATCCCGCACCTTTTCGCTGAAGCCGCTGTATCTGCTCTGCGGCCTGTCCTTGAGTGTTGTCACTGTCCCGGCCCTTGCGCAGCAAGTGCCCAATGCGGGCGAAAGCAGAGCGCAGCAAGCCACAGCAGCCAGGGAAATCAAGCTGGTCATGGGCGCTCAGCATGAGTTGAACCTGCCCGGCGGAGTGGAGCGCATTGCAATCGGTGACGACACGATTGCGGCGGTGCATATCAAGCGTGCAGGCAAGGGGGCTGCCGCCAAGATCCTGCTGAGCCCGCTCAAGCCCGGCAGTACATCGTTCATGGTATGGCCGCGCGGCGAAGCGCAGGCGCAGACCTATATGCTCAATGTGCAGCAGCGAGTGGAATTGCGCACGGCCAAGGCTTCCAGCCTGATAGAGCAGCAATTTGCCGGCGAGCTGGCGAACGCGCAGTTGGCCGACAAGGCCAAGACCGTCGATCTCTCCAGTGTCCAGCTCAAAAGCAATGTGGTGCAGGTCGATGTCAAGGTGGTCGAGTTCAACAAGACCCAGATGAAGAAGGTGGGTCTCAACCTGTTCAGCACGGCGCCCAACAGCTCGGGCTTCAGCTTTGGCATTTTTGGACGCGGGTCCTATGGAACTGGCGGCGGAAGTTCCACGACGGGTGCGGCAGCGAATCCTTTGACTCAGGCCTTCAACTTGCTGATGCAGTTCGATAAGGCCGGAATTGGCGTCAACATCGGCATGCTTGAAGGCAACAATTTGGCGCGAGTACTGGCCGCTCCAACGCTGGTGGCTCTGTCGGGTCAGAGTGCCAATTTCTTGTCGGGCGGGGAAGTGCCGGTTCCCGTGCCAGCGGGCACGGGCATGGTGGCCATTCAGTACAAGCCTTACGGCATTGGCTTGACGGTCTCTCCCACGGTGCTGTCCAACGATCGCATTGTGCTCAAGGTGGCGCCTGAGGCCAGCGAACTGGACTACGCCAACACCATAGTTCTGAACAGCGCGACCATTCCATCTATCACCACCCGCCGTGCCGATACCACGGTGGAGCTGGGCGACGGCGAAAGCTTTGTGATTGGCGGACTGGTCAGCCGCAACACCACATCAGGTACCGACAAGGTTCCTTTGCTGGGCGATATCCCGATTCTGGGTGTGCTGTTCAAGCGTCAGGAGTTTCAGCAAAAGGAGAGCGAGCTGGCGATTGTGGTGACGCCGCGCCTTGTCAAGCCGCTGGCGCGCGATGTGAATGTGGAGCCGCTGCTGCCTGGGCGCACCGAGCAGCGTGATCCTGCGGTGTGGGGTCCATGGATGGCGGGTGGTCTGGCGTCCAGCGTGGCGCCAGGCTTCTCGCGCTGAGTGTCCGGGTAGAGGCATGAATATGCGCATGGACTCATCCCAACTCAATACCGCACAGCCAGGGGCGGCGAGAGGCAATGCACGAGTGGTGCTGGTCACCCAGTCGCCATCGCACGCTTTCTGGCTGGCGAGTGCTCTGGGTAGCGATGCGGAAGTGATACCGGTGGCAGGCGATCTGGCTGCGCTTCACACTGCGATTTCGGCGCCAGGGCTTGGCGTGGTGGTGGTGGATTTCTCGGATCCCATGACGGAGGCTGCCATCGCCCTGGTCAGCGATCTGCGTGTCATATTCCCTGGGGTGGTGATCATGGGGGCTGGATCCGCCGTAGAACCAATGTCCATGCGCGCAGCCCTGCGCTGTGGTGTGGCTGAATTCATTGACTGGGATGCGTCCGAAAGTGAGGCCAGCGTCGCCATCAGGCATCAGATGCATGTACGCAGTCAGCTGCCTGCGGCTGTAGCTCTGGAGCAGGAAACAAAAGGTTTCTCCCTGCCTTTGCTGGGGGCACGTGTAGGGATGGGAGTGACTACGCTGGCAACGCATCTTGCCGTGATGTTCCAGGAGATGCATGCCTATGACGTGAGAGGCGCCAAGAACAAGAAACAGCTTGCTCGGCCCTTTGGAGCAAGTCAGCTGCCGCTGGATGAGTCCGCACATGCGGTATTGCTGGATCTGGGCTTGCCTGCACGCGATGGCTTGCTGTATCTGGGCATCGCGGGTGACTTCAGTTTTGTGGATGCGGTTCAGAATACGCGCCGCCTGGACGCGACATTGATCGAATCGGCCTTTGCCAAGCACTCCACGGGCACTGTGACTCTGGCCTGGCCTTCCGATCTGGGCATGCTGCGCGAAGTCAGCCCTGCAGCTGCAGCGGGCGTGGTCAACACGCTCAAGAGCTTGCTTGGGGTGCAGGTGATTGATCTGGGCGGCATGGTGCAGGCTGATTTTCTGGCGCCTTTGCTACGCGAGAGCGGACAGGGCTGGGTGGTTTGTGACCAGTCGCTGGGAGGCATTGTGTCTACGGCACAGATGCTCAAGGAGCTTGATGCCAAGGGTGTGAATCGCAGCACGCTCAAACTGGTGCTCAACCGCTTCAATGTGCAGGCCGGCCTGCCAGCCAAAGAGGTCGCGCAGCGCCTTGGTCTGGAATTGCTGCATGTGGTTCCGGATCGATCCACGGTTTTGCTGAATGCCGCCAGCTGTGGACAGTTGTTGTCGCAGTCGCTGCGCGGTGATCCCTATGTGACCTGTGTCAGAAGCATGGCCAGAGCATTGCTCAGCGGAGCGGTTGCGGCCGACAAGGTCGCGGCGCCAGCGTCGGGCGTTCTGGGGCAATGGGCCAAGCGATTGAGGAGAGGCGAATGAGCATGGACATTGTTTTCGCCGAAAAAGGTAGTCATTTTTCGGACTCGAAGCAACTGCTGCTGATCAAGAACGTCGCACACGAGCATTTGCTGACGCGTGTGGAGGAGCTGGGCGCGGTGTTTGCCAAATGGTCAACCAGTCGTGTGCGCCAGTTTGTACACCAGGAGCTGGAGCAGTTTGTGCGTCAGCAGCGGTTTCCCGTCAATGACGAGGAGGTGCAATGGATTGCGCAGGCTCTGAACAAGGAGCTGTCGGGGCTGGGGCCGCTTGACGACCTGATGGCCGACCCGGAGGTCGAGGACATTCTGATCAACGGTTATCAGCGCGTATTCGTTTCGCGCAAGGGAATTTTGCAGCAGGAGGCCTTGCATTTCACCGACAACGCCCATGTGCTGCGCATCGTGCGCCGCATCATCTCACCGCTGGGGCGCCGCCTCGATGAATCCACGCCCATGGTCGATGCGCGCTTGCCGGATGGAGGGCGTATCAATGTGGTGATAGAGCCGTTGTCGCTGGACGGGCCTGCGGTGTCGATACGCAAGTTTCGCAATGATCCGCTGCGGGTTCAGGATCTGGTCGATTTCGGCACCATGGACGAAGGCATGGCCCGCTTACTCGAGCTGGCGGTGCGCGAGCGCTGCAATATTCTTATCAGCGGCGGCACCAGTTGCGGCAAGACCTCCATGCTCAATGCGATTGCGGGCTTTATCCCCGCCAATGAGCGGGTGGTGACGATTGAGGATACGGCCGAGCTGACGCTGCCCCACCCTCATGTGGTGCGCATGGAAAGCCGTCCCGGTGGCTTTGAAGGCGCGGGAGTGGTTTCCATTCGGGATCTGCTGCGCAACAGCTTGCGCATGCGCCCGGATCGCATTGTGGTGGGCGAGGTGCGCGGCGCGGAAGTACTGGAGATGCTGCAGGCCATGAACACCGGTCACGATGGCTCCATGGCCACCATCCATGCCAGCTCTCCGCGCGAGTGTTTGCACCGCATGGAGATGCTTGCCGGCTTTGCGGGCTTTCAGGGCAGCGAGGTCAGCCTGCGCCGCCAGATTGCCAATGCGCTCGACTTCATCGTGCAGATCAGCCGCCTGCCCAATGGCAAGCGGCGCATCACATCAATTACCGAAGTCACGGGCATCATCGATAGCGTGATTGCCACGCAGGAGCTCTATCGTCACGAGCTGCTGCCGCAACCCGACGGCGAGGATCTGGAGCGTTGGACCACGCTGGGCATGGTACCGCATACGCCCAAGCTAGCGCGCTATCGCGCGGTGCTGCAGCACGCCGGAGGCAACGGCGCCAACCATGCGGGACTGCGCCATGGCTAGCAATGCGTTTTTGCTCCTGAGTCTGGCGCTGCTGATTGCGGCTGCCGCGATTGCGCTGTGGATGCTTGCCAGCCGGCAGCAGAGGACGCACCGTATGACCAGGCATCTGGAGCAGAGCCTGGAAAAAAGCGCGGCCGCTGCGGCCGGGTTTGTCGCCAAGAATGGGGCATCGGCTTTTGATGGTTCAGTGGCGGATGCCTTACTGGGCAACGAGAAAAGAACAGGCTGGCCGGTTCCCGCCATTTTGTTGGGGACGGTCGGTGCCGGACTTTTCTATGGCGGGCTGGTCTTGATTGCTGTGGCGTTTCTGATCGTTGGCTTTGCTGTTGGCTGGCTGGCCGGTAGTGCGGCGCTGGTGGTGCTGGGGATTGGCTTCTTCTTTTTGCTTTATGCGCGGGCTCAGAAGTACCGCGCCAGGCTCACGCAGCAATTGCCCGGCTTTCTTGATAACACGGTGCGCCTGGTGACCATTGGCAACTCCGTTCAGGCGGCCTTCCAGATGGCTGCAGCCAGCACCAAAGACCCGTTGCAGTCGGTCATGGAAAAGGCCGCCAGTCTGGCTCGTGCGGGTATGGATCTGGAGAATGCGGTCGCCCATGTAGCGAGGCAGACAAGACTGGACGAGCTGCACTTGCTGGCAGCTATTCTGCGCATCAGCGTGCGTTATGGCGGCCGGGTCGATCTGCTGCTGGAGCGTGTGGCCAATTTCATGCGCGACCGCGAACAGGCCGAGCAGGATCTCTCTGCCATGACGGCCGAAACGCGATTGTCTGCCTGGGTACTGAGCCTGCTGCCGGTGGCTGTGTGCTGTCTGATCATTTCCTTCAACGCGAGCTACTTTCTGCGCATGTGGAACGACGCTAATGGGCGCAACTTTATCTGGGCGGCGGCGGTCCTACAAATCCTTGGTGTGGTGCTGCTCTACCGCATGGCCAAGCTGGATGAGGGAGCAGATTGATGGAGACATCCCGTCTTTTGCTGATGCTGAGCGTGGCATTTCTGGCCTTGGCGGCGCTGATCAGTGCGGCGTTGATTGCCTATGCGCATCAGCGCCGTGAACGCAGCAGTCAGGTTGTGCGGGATGCGCTGAGCCGCAGCGGTTCAACGGCGGCGAATGCGACGACGGCGCCTGCCAGGCCCGCAGATCTGCTGCGCTCGCTCAATGGCGATGGCGACCTGCCTGCGCACTGGCTCAATACCTCGCTTGGCAAGGCATTGGTTGCCGAGGAAGACCGCATTTTGCTGAGCAAATGCGGTTGGGGATCAACTCGCGCGCAGCTGCAATACCTGATAGCGCGTTGCGTAGTCTCTGTATTGCTTGTACTGCTTGCTGCCTTTGTTTTCTCGGGCAGCAAGCTATTTCTGCTTTACCTGTTTGCTGCGTTCACCATAGGTTTTCTGCTTCCCAAATGGGTGCTGCGCAGCGTGGCTCGCCGTCGCAGGGCCAGCGTCGCCCGCGAGCTGCCTTTGTTTGTCGATTTGCTGGGCTTGTTGCAAGGCACGGGCATGAGTCTGGACCAGACCCTGCAGGTGATTGGCACCGATTTCGGCAATGTCATGCCTGTGCTTTCACGAGAGATACAGCTGGCCAGCCAGCAGTACAGCCGGGGCAGCACGCGTGAGCGTTCCTTTGCTCGCATGAGCGAGGTCTATCAGAACGACAACCTGGCCAATCTGACATCGCTGATGATTCAGATCGACAGATACGGCGGTGCCGTGCAGGAGCCGCTGCGTATTTTTGGCGAACGTCTGCGCGAGCAGCGCAAGGCCAAGATGAAGGAGTTGATAGGAAAGATCTCGGTCAAGATGACTGGCGTCATGGTGGTGACGCTGCTTCCGGCCCTGATCATCATTACAGCTGGACCGGGATTCCTTGCCGTGATCCGGGCACTGGGAGGGATAACAAAATGAAAAAAGAAAGCCGATATCTGATGCTGCCATTGGCCGCTGCAACCATGGCCCTGCTGTCGGGCTGCTCCAGCATGGGTAATCTGCTGGGGCAGAGCCAGCCCGTGTTGTCGCCCGCAGCCAAGGCCGCAGCAGATAGACCGCTGGAGAAGGAGGCGGTGGTCGACACGCAGGACACTTACCTCGCTCTGGTCAAGCAGATGCAGTCCAAGTCGCTCTGGTATGCCTCCATTGCGCACCTGGATGCGCTGGACAAGCAGTGGGGCGCTTCCAGCGATTCGCGGCTGTTGCGCGCCGATGCATTGCGTCAGGTGGGGCAGCTCAGTGCGGCCATCCCCATTTACCAGGGCCTGCTGGGCAGCGCCAAGGACGGAGCCGCACGCTACGGCCTGGGCCGTGTGGCCGCAGAGCAGGGCGACTTTCGCAGTGCCGCTCTGCAGATGGAGCAGGCGCGCTTGAGCAATCCCGTGGACTCGCGCCTGTTGACCGATCTGGGCTATGCCTATCTGCGTGCGCGTGATCTGAATGCAGCGCGCATCCCCTTGATGCAGGCGGCGCAGCTCAACCCCGAGGACGCTCAGGCCAATGTCAATCTGAGCCTGTTCATGATGGTCAGCGGCCAGAGCGCACAGGCCGAGGAATTCATGCGCCAGCGCAAGCTGGACGCACAGACCCAGCAACTGGTCAAGGAGCAGGCTGGGGAGTGGTTGAGAACTGCAAGCCTGGCCGCGGCAAAGCCTGCCGCAGCTGCGACCGGCAAGGTCGTCAACCTCTCCCGTCCGGAAGTGAAGACCGCGCCCGAGGCCGTGGCCAGTTCCGGGAAATCCGCCGAAGTGCCGGAGCCTGCTGCAGCGCAGGAGGTGCCCGCCGCAAAAAAGCCCGCACCGGAGCCTGAAGCCGCAAAGGCTCCGGTAGTGGTAGTCAAGGCAGCGGAGTCTGTGCAGCCTCCTGCTCAAATGTCCCAGTCCCCGTTGCCGCTGCCCGCAGCTGCGTCCATGATGGCGCGGAATGTGGTGCGGGGGCCCAGTGGTGGTCAGTGGATGGTCTCTGGCGGCAGCTTCGATGCAGGGCGACCACGTCACCCTGGTCAGGGGGCGAGCCAATTGATGCCTGCAGCTCCGCAAACCTATGCCTACGCGCCGCCTGTGCCTGTGCAGACAATTGACGCTTCTGTCGATGTAGCAGCTGCCGCTTCATTGGAAAGGACTTTAGCGCCAAAGCAGTCTGAAATGGCTGTAAATAAAGCGCAACTAGTTCCTGCTTCGATAGCAAAAACTGCGCCGCCGCTGGAGGCCACCGTGGCGACGGCTTCTCAGTCCGTCAGGCAGGAGGCGAGCAAAGCTGCACAGCCTCTGTTTAACGAGGCGATGCCCGCCAAACTGCAGCAGGCGCAACCAGCGCAGGCTACACGCGCCGAGTCTGCACCGCAGCCCGTGATCTCGCGCCAGCCCGTGCGCCCGACAAGATCAGTGCCGGACGCTGCGGTGGTGATGGCTGCTGCACATCCTGCCGCCGTTCGCCAAGCTGGTGAATCCGGTAGCAAACAGGCCGTGCAAGCCCTGCTGCCCCAGCGCGCAGCGGCGGGTGGCTTGTTTTTCGAGACACCCGATGAAGATGTCGGCAGCAAGCCTGCAGCTTCTGCCAAGAAGAGTGCACCCGAGCGTGCCTGGCCCTGAACCTTCAAGGAGTCCCCATGAATATGCAGACAGCATTCACCCAACGGGCCCGCGCATTCACCCTGACGTTGATGGCACTGGGCATGGCCTCGGCCGTCTTGGCGCAGGCCAGCAGCAATACCGGCATCGGCACGGGCGTGAGCAATATGAGCGCCCCACGAAGTGCGGCAGCGATGCCTGCAGCAACTGCACAGGCTGCGGTAACCCAGACACCGGCTCCCGGCAACGCTTCCCTGACACCACCCGCAAGCAATCGTGTGGGCGATGCCACCAGCTATCTGCTGGCGCTGCAGGCCAGTGGGCAGTACGCATCGCGCAATGCCTATCCCGTGACAAGCGATGTGGCCCAGCGTAGCTATCAGCGCTATCTGGAGAGCTTTACCCACAAGATCCCGGAAAGCGCGGAAACACAGGTGGGCAGCAAGACAGGTGGTAGCCGCTAAGCGGTCAGAGAGGTTCTCTGCATGCAGTCTTTTGCCAAAGGCCTGAACCGTGTTCGCATTCGTCGCCAATCGGGCTCTGTGGCGACGCTGGGGGCGTTGTGGCTGATGATTGCCGTGATCTGCCTGGCAACCATCGATATCGGCAATGTGTTCTGGCAGAAGCGTGAGTTGCAGAAGATTGCCGATCTGGCGGCGCTGGCGGGGGCCCAGAGCGAGACCCCAGCAGCCTGTCAGGCGAATGCGACTCGTATCGCGACCTTGAACGGGATGACGGGTGTACCGCAGGTTGAATGTGGAAACTGGACCCCAAGTCCCGGGGGGGCCGATTCCAGGACCTATTTTGTGAATGGGGCCAGCCCCCTGAATGCTTCCCGTGTGACCGTTGCGCGAAGGGTGCCGTATTTGTTCCTGTTTTCAGTGACTGCCGGTGGTGGGCGTCAAGTTGAAGCCGTTGCGACCGCGGCGCGAAGCAGGCCATTGGTACAGTTGCGTATTAGAAGCAAGCTAATTGAAATAGATGATAAGAAGTCTGCCATATTGAACCCAATAATTGGAGGGCTACTTGGAGGGAGTTTAAATATCCAAGCTGTTGGGTGGAATGGTTTGGCTAAGACACATTTGTCATTGCTCGATTTTTTTAAAGAAATTGGGGTAAAAAGAGGTTTGATAAATGTTGATGCAACGGTCATTGACTACGAGAAAATATTGGATGCTCCAATTTCGGCATTGGATGTGATTGATGTCATGCTTTCTCTTTTTCAGAGAACAACATCTTCTAATAATGATCCTCAGGCAGTGAGCGCCGCGATAACGGCTTTGAATGCAATCATTGCTGCAAATATATCGAAATTTCAAATTACGCTAAGGTCGCTGTTAGATGTGAAATCTGGTCTTCCGGAATCTGCGCTACAAGCTCAATTGAATCCATTGAATATTGTTCAATTATTGGCCCAGGTTTCAGGTAATAAGAATGGGCTTGTTGTAAAAGGTAGCGTGCTTAACCTTCCAGGGATTGGAACAGTCAAGATTAGCTTAAAAGTTGTTGAGCCTCCACAATCATCGGTGATTGCAGCCCTGCCTTCCGTGAGTTCGTCATCTTTTGAAACTGCGGCAGTAACTGTAAAAACGGCACAAGTTCAATCGTTAATTTCTGTAGACCTGACTGCGCTCGACGGCCTAGGTGGCTTGACTAATATCATATTTAATCTGGTCGGTGCTCTAACAACAGTGTCGCCTAGGATTATTGAAGTCCCTGCAAGATTTGACGTACATGTTGAGGGTGTTGGGGCGCAGGCTTGGGTGGAGAATGGTCAATGTACTCCGGAAAAAAAGATGAGAGTCCACGCGGAGACATCGATTGCAAAAATCAGGTTTGGAAGATTAGGTAATTCAGCCGAGGAGGCTTTTGCAAATGCATATAGTAGTAATCCATCATATTACTTGGAGCCATTTAGAATAATTGATATTGGGCGTCAACCAATTCTATTGGGGGGGCTGCTTGGTGCAAGAGAGGCAGGATATTATGGTGGGGTTGGATTAAAGATAGATACTTCCAAAGCTATTAAAAAAGAGAAAATATTTAATCTCGCTGCGCCGGATAGTTTGCTGTCGTTTAAAAGCGAGAACGAAGAATTTCAGAGCTTCAGCATGAGTGGTTTAATTGGTAGTTTGCAGGGCCTTTTTGATGCAGGTGCAATTGAAGTAATAGAACCACCAAAAGGTAATGGGTTGATTGCCGGTCTTCTGAATCTGGTAAATAATATTGTGGGTGAGGTTTTGAAATTAATTTCTACTATTGTGGGGAAAATATTAGCTCCGCTGTTGGATCCTGTTATAGACCAGCTTCTAGCGTTGTTGGGGATTGACTTGGCGCAAGCTGAAGTTGAAGGCCGTATGGATTGCGGAATGGTCGATCTGGTTTACTGAAAATCATTCAATATGTGAATTATTTTCCTCAATGCGTAATACGCGCTGTCTCTTCGGATTTGGCAGCGACCGCCGTTAAGTATTAATCGCTCACTGTAACAGCGATCTGCTAATGTCAATCCCACCCACACCGTCCCCACTGGCTTTTCAGCAGAGCCTCCGCTAGGGCCCGCAATCCCCGTCACGGCAATGCTGACCTGGGCGCGTGAGTGACGGATGGCGCCTTCAGCCATGGCGCGCACGACTTCCTCGCTGACGGCGCCGTGCTTTGCGATCAGCTCGGCGGGCACGCCCAGCATCTCGGTCTTGGCCTCGTTGGAGTAGGTCACGAAACCACGTTCGAACCACTGGCTGGAGCCTGCCAGATCGGTGCAGGCCGCGGCGATCATGCCGCCGGTGCAGCTTTCGGCGGTGGCCAGCATCCAGCCTTTTTCGGTCAGCCTGGCGGCCAGTTGTCGCACCAGTTCTTCGATGCTGCTTGCTTGTGTGCTCATCGTCTCCTCCATGGCTTGCACCGTCAGAAGAAATGTCGCCAGAGGGCCACGACCAGCAGGGTGCAGAAAGCGGCCACCAGGTCATCCCACATGATTCCCCAGCCGCCGCGCGGGCCGAAGCCTTTGAACAGGCGGTCTGCCCATTTGACGGGTTGGGGCTTGACGGCATCAAAAAAGCGGAACAGCGCAAAGCAGGTGAGCTGGCCCCAGAAGCCCATGGGCATGCACAGCCACAGAACAATCCACATGGCGACCACTTCGTCCCAGACGATATGGCCAGGGTCGGCCACGCGCATATGCTTTGCGGTGACGGTGCAGGCCCACCAGCCTACGGGAATGCTGGCGGCAATCAGCCAGCCGATCTGTGCCGGGCTCAGCCACAGTGCCAGCACCAGATAGGCCAGCCAGGCCCACAGGCTGCCCACCGTGCCGGGGGCGACGCGGGGCAGGCCGGAGCCAAAGCCCAGAGCAATCAGATGGGCCGGGTGTTGCAGCATGAACTTCACGTTGGGGTGGGCGATTCCCGCCGCATTCATTCCGGGGCGTGCTTTGTTATTGATAGCTGCTTGCGCAATATCGGCAGGTGCTGCAGCGCTGTTTGATGAGTCATCCGTCATGGCGTGATGATAAGCGCAGGCTTATTGCAGGCCGGTAATGGGCTGGTTTTCGGGAAAGCGGATCTGGTGCGTGGCCTGGAACTGCGCCGTGCTGCGGGCGGCCAGATTCTGCTCCCAGGCAACCATGCCGTTTTGCGCATTCCAGCTGGTGGTGGCTGGCTGCGGGCTGTATTGCGACTGGACCTTGATCTGCTCATTGCGCGAAACAGGGGCCGAGTCCAGCACCTGCAGCGCGATGGGCTGGTTGTGACGGTTTTCGACGGCGTAGCTGCGCACGATGCTGCGCTCGGTCTTGCTGCTGACCCAGCCGCCGCTGCCGGTATGACTTTGCGCAGGCAGGCGGCGCACCACGACGTTGTCATCGCGGCCAAAAGACAGTCCTTGCGCCAGTGCCTGGGCGTTGCCAAAGTCCAGCCTGCCATTGCCAACCAGTGCCTCGTCACGGAACAGTGCTACCGGGCCCGCCGGCCAGATGCCTGGCGGAGCCTGCAACGTGGCAATCAGATAGGCCGCCTCTTCCATGGCCGGCGCGGTGCGGGTCAGCAAGCTGGTGGCCAGATTTTCCTGGCCTAGCGACAGCGTGATGCGCTCGGCGCTGGAGGGTACGCTGATCTTGTACGGCACGATGAATTGCGTGCTGTAGGCCGTGTTGATGCTGGAGACATCGAGCACAGGCAAGTCCGGTGCTGCTGCCTCTTCGCGCATTGCCCGGGCTCCGCTGCGCGCCATCATGGCGACGGGGGCTGGTGCCGGAGCGGCGGGGGGCATTGGTTGCGCGATATCCACCGTCCAGGGGCGCGGCATGACACCCTGGGTGCTGCGGCCGGGTTGGCCGGTGGACAGGCGCAGGCGCACATTGCTCCAGTCCTCGCCACTGGCCTGCACGACCAGGGCCTGGCGCTCCAGCTGCACCTGCTGTCTGGCGGTGTTCAACTGAGCGCGGTAGCTGGGCTGCCAGCTGGGGCCGCGCACCTGATAGCTCAGGCGCACATTGGCAGCGCGTGCGCTGGCCAGTTGCACGCTGACTTTCATGACCTGAGACTGCTCGGAGCCCGTGCGATCGCGCTCCTGGCGCAGAGGCTGCAACTGCGCCAGCAGATCCTGCTTCTGGCGCTGAATCTGGTGAGCACGCAGGCTGTTGTCGCGGCTGGTCTGGCGCAGGGCCTGGCTTGTGCCGGCAATCTGAGCAGGGCTGATTCTGGCTTCGTCGCCGGGCTTGCTCATGCTCTGCAGAAAATCGCCCACCAGCCTGGCTGCTCCTTCTTCGGCCTCGATGTTCGCGAGCTGATCTTCAAGGCTGCGAATCTGCTGGTCCAGCGGGCTGGTGCATTCCTTGGCAGCCATCTGCCTGGACTGCATCAGGGTCTTGATCTCACCCACGCGCACGCCTTCGTCTCCGTTAATCTGCAGGCTTTGCGTATCCACGCTGGCGGGCAGGCATTCAAAGCTGAGCAGGCGTGTCTGGGCGTCGATGCGTGCCTCGCGCTGTACGGCGGCGATGCCGGGATAGAGCGTGACTTCTGTGATGGGCGCGCGATTGCCAGAGACACTGAGGCTGCTGGCGTCGGCCAGGGCGAGCCTGGGCAAAGCAGCTGCGACACAGACCATGAATACGGGCAGAAGACAGCTTGAACGCATTGGGCAGCTCTTGTGGATAGCGAGGGCTTGAGCTTAACCCAGGGCTCTTGGCGCGCCGCTTGTCAGGTGCCGGCCGCCTCCTGCCCGCGTGCTCGGCGTTCAGCTGCCGAAGTGGTCGAAGGATTTCCAGCGGTTTTGCAGCAGGGCTCCGTCTGCGTCGATCACGCGCAGGCCCGGCTCGGCATCGATGCGGCCTATGCGATGCACAGTCGTGCCGCTGGCAGCGCCTGCAGCCAGCACGTCGGCATGCCGGGCTGCGGGGGCGGTAAAACACAGCTCGTAGTCATCGCCGCCGGCCAGTGTGCATTGCTGCTGCAGCTTTGAATCGAATTGCCATGCATCGCTTTGCGGATAGGCGGCTGCGGCCATCAAGGGCGTGGTGCAGCGGCTGTCTACCGTGGCGCCGACGCTGGACAGCTCCAGAATATGGCCGAGATCGCCGAGCAGACCGTCGCTGACATCCAGCGCGCTGCTGGCAATGCCGCGCAGCGCCAGGCCCAGGGCCACGCGCGGCGTGGGCGCTTCCAGCCGCTGGCGGGCCTGCTGCAGCAACTCGGCAGGCAATTGCACATGGCCCAGCATGGCCTCCAGCGCCAGTCGTGCATCGCCCAGATTGCCGCTGACCCAGATCTCATCGCCGGCCCTGGCGCCGCTGCGCAGCAAGGCCTGGCCGGCAGGGACTTCGCCAAATACGGTGATGCAGATATTGAGCGGGCCGCCCGTGGTGTCGCCGCCGATCAGCTCGCATTCATGGGCGTCGGCCAGAGCCAGCAGGCCGGCCGCAAATTCGCTGATCCAGGCCTCGTCGGCACCGGGCAGGGACAGGGCCAGCGTGAATGCCAGAGGCCTGGCGCCGCTGGCGGCCAGATCGCTGAGATTGACGGCCAGAGCCTTGTGGCCCAGCAGGCGCGGGTTCACGTCGGAAAAGAAGTGGCGGCCCTCGACCAGCATGTCGCTGGAGATGGCCAGCTGCATGCCGGGGGCCGGGGCCAGCAGCGCGCAATCGTCGCCCACGCCCAGGGCGGCGCGACGTACGGGGCGCTGGAAGTAGCGGCGGATCAGATCGAATTCACCCATGAAGTCTCTGGCCGCCCGCGATGCTGCGGCCTGGTGGCCGCTGGTCGGCGGCGGTTAAAGGTCAAGGCCAGAAAAAGCTCAGCGGCCTGCGCCAGAAGCGCTGGCGTATCGCCTTGTAGATGCGCGAGCGGTCCACGCCGCTGACGTTGTGGGCACGCAGGGCGACGCGGAAAGCCAGATAGAAGCTCACCCCCACATTCAGCGCCGCATTGAAGGGCAGCATGGCCACGGCCCACCACAGCAGATCGTCATGCAGTACATCCCAGCCCAGCGATGCCACGGCGACGCCGATCTGGCCGGTGGACAGGGTGACGTGGCGCACTTCCAGTCCCAGGCCGAAGAAGGCCGCAAATGCAGGCACCAGGCCCAGCATGAAACCCAGCGAGATATTGGATGCCAGGCTGGAGACATTCTTGCGCAAGAAGCTTGCCCAGCGATCCGCGCGGCCCGTGCCCAGAAAGCGAGTGATGCGCGGGTTGTAGCGAATCACCGAATCGATGTTGCGCAGCACAAACCAGTTTTCCGCACCACCGGCAATCAGGCTGCTGACAAACAGCAGCACGCCGGTAAAGGCGGCGAAGAGCACGGACGGCCCCAGCAGACTCAGCGAGTCCAGCACCTGGCGCGCATGCGGGGTGCTGAGCGCCTGATGACCGACCAGATAGGCATAGCCCAGCGACAGCAGCAGCGCCCCGGGGAAGACGATGAGCACGTTGCCCAGAATGGCAGCCACCTGGGAGCGCACCAGATGGGCGACTTCGTCGACGAACTCCTGGATGGAGCCATCACTTTGGATGTCCTTGAGCTTGGCCGCCATGGCCGGCGCCGTCATGGCCGGCTGCTTGGTGGCCACCGTGAAGTGCAGCATCTGGATCAGCACAAAGCTGATGGCGTAGTTGAAGCCCGCAGCCAGTCCCGACCAGAAGACGGACAGGCCCAGCGCATACAGTGCAAACTTGGCCAGCGTGGTGAAGGCCATCACAAAGCCGCCACCCGCGGCCTTGGCAACCATCTTGCGGTATTCGCTGCCGTCGCGGGTGATGTAGTGCTCGCCGGTTTCGGCACTGCGCTCGGCCACCTTGGCTGCCAGCAGCGATGAGTTGGTGGACATCAGCGCGCGCACGCTGCGCCGCTCTATGCCCACGGCCACGAGGTTGGAGAGCAGCTCTGACGTCTCGTAGGCGCGGTCTTCTGCCAGCAGGCAATCGAGCAGGCGGCGAATGCGCAGAATGCGCGCACGCACCTGGCGCAGGCGGAAGATCAGGCCGACGGAAATGCCTTCGGCCTCGACATAGGAGTACACCGACGATACGGCGGCGCGGCAGGCCTCGAGCCGTTCGCGCAGCTGGGCGGCTGCGGCGTCGCGCCTGTCGGTGGTGCGCAGCGGCAGCATGACCTCCACACGCAGGTTCTCCACATCGTGGATCAGCGCATGAAACGGTTTTTCCTCGCGTGCCTGCTCACTCATGCGCAGACGCAGCTCTGGGGCAAACCCCGTGGAGAGAATCTGGCCCGCGCAATAGGTGATGGCATCCAGCAGGTTGCGCTCCCAGAAGCTCACGCCTTCTTCGAGCTGTTGCGGGGTCAGCAAGGTGGTGATGCGGGCCATGAGTTGGCTGTCCAGCGCATGCAGCCAGCGGGCGTCGAAACGGTCGGGAAAGACCAGCATGAACAGCTCGGAGGCATCCTCGGTCTCGGGCGTGCTGGGCAGCAGCTTGTAGCGCAGGCGTTCGGCCACTTCGCTGGCCATGGCGGTGCGCGGGGCAAAGCCGAAATCGGCCAGCAGGGCGGTGATGTCCACCGTCTCCATCAGCGTCTGGCTCCAGCGACGCAGCCGGGCCAGGGCTTCGGGATCGGCCTCGAAGGCCTCGACGATCTGTTTCACGCGCTGCACGGCGCCTTCGACAGAGGGTTCGGCTGCGCGTATCCATTCGGCCAGATGGATCAGCCACAGATGGCGTTGCGCAAGGCCTGCATCGGGGTCCAGGGACGCCAGCAGGCCGGGCAGGTCAAGAGTGCTTTTCTTCATGCAAATGTGGGTGCTTGCCTCAGTGCAGAACGCGCTTCTCAGGCATGGGCATGGGGCCGCCGGACTCATTCATCTGCAATACGAAGAGCGGAATCTCGCACTCGAAGGTCTCGCCCTCGTGGTTCACGCAGAGATAGCTGCCGCGCATGGTGCCCGTGGGCGTGCGCAGTTGGCAGCCGCTGCTGTATTCAAAGGATTCACCAGGCTGCAGCAGCGGCTGTCGGCCCACCACGCCCAAGCCTTTGACCTCTTCGACATGGCCCAGCTCGTTGGTGATGATCCAGTGCCGCGCAATCAGCTGCGCCGGCACCTCACCCGTGTTGGTGACGGTAATGGTGTAGGAAAACACATAGACGCCGGCGGCCGGGGCAGATTGCTCAGGCAGGTAGGCGGGCTGGACTTGGACCAGAAACTCATTCATCGGCATGAGCTAATGGTAACTGCGACAATTGCAATCCATGAGCCCCACCTACCGTATTGCCCCCTCCATCCTGTCAGCCGACTTCGCCCGTCTGGGTGAAGAAGTGCGTAATGTCATTGCGGCCGGCGCCGACTGGATCCACTTTGACGTGATGGACAACCATTACGTACCGAATCTGACCTTCGGCCCCATGATCTGTCAGGCTTTGAAGCCCCATTCGGTCACACCCGATGGCAAGCCCGTGCCCATCGACGTGCATCTGATGGTGCAGCCCGTGGACGATCTCGCCACGGCCTTTGCCAAGGCAGGAGCGGACTACATCAGCTTCCACCCCGATGCATCGCCGCATGTGCACCGCAGCGTTCAGAACATCAAGGCCCACGGCTGCAAGGCCGGTCTGGTGTTCAATCCCGCCGCGTCGCTGGAGGTGCTGGACTGGATGATCGAAGACATCGACCTGATCCTCTTGATGAGCGTGAACCCTGGCTTCGGCGGTCAAAGCTTTATTGATAGCACGCTGCGCAAGATCGAAAAGGCCCGCAAGTTGATCGATGCTTCTGGCAAAGACATTCGCCTGGAAGTGGACGGCGGCATCAAGGAAGCCAATATCCGCGCCGTGGCCGATGCCGGTGCCGACACCTTTGTGGCTGGCAGCGCCATCTTCGGCAAGCCGGATTACAAGGCTGTCATCGACACCATGCGCAAGAATCTTGCTTGACTCCCGCTTAAGGCGCTGCGCCCCGCAGCTCCTTTGCATTGAGGCGGCGAAGCCGCCCAGGTCTGGCTCGATGTCCTGGCTTCGGCTGCGCTCGATGCAAGAGCGCGGCTTTTGGAGTCGGGGCATGGAAGTTTTAGTGTTTTTGGCTGCAAGCCCAGTATTGAAAAGCGCATGCAGCTATTGAATTGATAGTTGTATGAAGCTGAATCTGCCTGCTCCCGCCGCCGCCCTGGAACTGGATGCCGTCATGGTCGACCTCGATGGCACCATGGTGAATACGCTGGGCGACTTTGCCGAAGCGCTCAACCGCATGCTGGCCGATCTGCAACTGCCGGCCATCAAACCGCAGATCATCGAAAACATGGTGGGCAAGGGCAGCGAGCATCTGATCCGTTCCGTGCTGGCGCATGTGGAGGCCATGGATATCGATGCCCTGTATCCTCGGGCTTGGCAGCGTTACGAACACCATTACCTGGCCATCAACGGCCAGTTTGCCGATGTCTATCCGGGCGTGGCCCAGGGTCTGCAGGCTCTGCGCTCCCTGGGGCTGCGCATGGCCTGCCTGACCAACAAGCCTTTGTCCTTTGCTCAGCCCCTGCTGGCCGCCAAGGGGCTGGACGGCTTCTTCGACTGCGTGTTCGGTGGCGACTCCTTCCCGCGCAAAAAGCCCGACCCCATGCCGCTGGTAGAGACCTGCAAGGCTCTGGGCAGCGAACCCGCGCGCACGCTGATGGTGGGCGACTCCAGCAACGATGCCCAGGCTGCCCATGCCGCCGGCTGCCCCGTGGTGCTGATGACCTACGGCTACAACCACGGCCAGCCCATCACGGCTGTCGAGGCCAGGGCTCATCTGGATTCGTTGGAACAGCTTGTGGTGTGATGCCGTCTGTTGGTCCGCATATCTGGCAGGAAAGAGTGCGGATAAGCATATTTGCTAGAGTCATTTGCTTTGTTTGAACCAATGTCGGCTCATGCATCGCCTTGCAGCCGGCAGAGAACGAAGGGGGACTCACGCCACATGCACGGACTGCACCTGACTGCCGACCTTTATCAATGCGCAGGCTCCGAGCGCTACATGCTCGATGCCGACGCCATCGCCGGGCTTTGCCGCGAACAGACTGCGGCCTCGGGGCTGACCCTGGTGGATGACACCTGGGTGAAGTTCCCGCCCTATGAAGGCCAGCCCGGTGGGGTGACGGGTACGGTGCTGTTGGCGGAGTCCCATCTGGCCATACATACCTGGCCCGAGACGGGCAGTGTCACCATCGACGTCTATGTGTGCAATTTTTCCGCCGACAACTCGGGCAAGGCCCGCAGTCTGATGGAAGGCGTGATCGACGCTTTCGCGCCCAAAAAGGTGCTGCGCCAGCAATTGATGCGCGGAGACATCGGCATGGCGCAGCCGGCAGACCATGCCGTGGACCTTGCACCCGAGCCCGAATCCGGCTGGGCCCTGGAGCAGCTCGCGCCCCATGCACGCTTTGGCTATCGCGCCACGACGTTGCAGACGCTGCAGACCCCATACCAGAAGCTGGAGTTGCTGCAGACGCCGCAGTTCGGCAAGGTGCTGCGTCTCGATGATTGCTTCATGACCTCCGAGGGCGAGGAGTTCTTCTATCACGAGGCCCTGGTGCACCCGGCCGCCATGGCCCACCCCGCGCCGCGCAAGGCCTTGATTCTGGGAGGCGGCGATGGCGGGGCCGCGGAGGAGCTGCTCAAGCATCCGAGCATCGAGCGTGTGGTGCTGGCCGAGTTGGACGAGGCCGTGGTGCAGTTCTCGCGCCAGCATCTGCGGTCCGTGCATCGCGGCGCGCTCGATGATGCCCGTGTCGAGGTCTGCATAGGCGACGGTCTGGCACTGATGGAGGCAACGGATGAGCGCTTTGATCTGGCACTGATGGATTTGACCGATCCCGATACCCCGGCCAGCGCCCTGTATGCGCCGGACTCGCTGGCACGCATGAAGCGCGTGCTGGCGCCGGGCGGCGCGCTGGTGCTGCATCTGGGCAGCCCTGTCTTCCACGGCCCGCAGGTGGCCGAACTGGTGCGCATCCTGCGTCAGCAGTTTGCCGTGGTGCGCTGCTATGGCCTCTATATTCCGCTTTACGGCGCTTACTGGGGGCTGGCCGTGGCCTCCGATGAGCTGGATCCGCTGGAGCTGAAGGCGCAGCAAGTGGCCGAGCGCCTCAGGCAGCGCAGGGTGCGGGATCTGCAGTACTACAACGAACACGTGCACGGCGCGCTGTTTGCGCTGCCCAACTATTACCGCGAGCTGCTCAAGTGAGTCAGCCAGCCTCGCCCAGCAGCGCTTTCTTGAGCTGCTGATCGGCGGGCTTGGGACCCAGCCAGATGCCCAGCAGGGCGTTGAAGAACTCGGGCTCTTTGAAAGCCTCGCCCTGAGGCTGGCCCTTGACGGTCACGATGGCGCCCTGGCCGGGCAGCCAGTCCACCATGAAGCTCTCGCCCGCAAGCAGTTTTTTGTGCTGGGTGAAGATCTCGCTCATGCGCATCACCCCCGGAATCAGCTTGGAGAAGGCGGCGCGCTCCATATTGTCTTCCATGCCACGCGAGAACAGCTTGCCCAGCTCGGCCGAGTCGATATCGCGCAGCATGGTCACGCTGATACGCTTGGGGCCGGGCAGGGCGGCGATTTCCTGCAGGCTGCGCGCCGGCTTTTCCAGGTACAGGCCGGCGGTATAGACCTTGAAAACAGCCTTGTAGCGGGTTCCTGCGCCATTGAGTTCCAGCGTCCTGCCCTGGGACTGCAAGCTGGGGGCATAGATGACACCGTGAAGTTTCACGGGCTCGGAGGGCATGCCTTGTGCCTGAGCAGCCGGGCAGGCAAGAGCGGCTGCCAGCAGCAAGGCTGGCATCAAACGGGCACTGGGCATGGCGGTCTCCTCGTGATTTCCGGTCGAGCAGTTCTGGTGACCGCTTCGCTTGCACGCCGTGGGCGAGCGTTCCGGTAAAAACGGTATGTTTGTTTTTGTCCGCGATGGCTGCAATCAGGTCTGTCCCCAGCAAAGGGGGAGTTGCACGGCATCGGAGCGCTATTGTTTGCGCGGCGGCGCTATGCGCTACACTGTCCGCATCATGTTCATTCATCGCACGTTCAATGCAGGTTGTGGAGACCGGGGAGCCTGGCCCTGGCGTAAGCCTGCACATCCGAACTGCTGAAGCACCCGGCACGAGCCCGGCGTGCACCCCGCGGCCCCATGCGTTGCATACTTCGGGCCAATTGGAATGAACCGGCGCATCCTCTCTTCAAACGCGTCATCTGCCCGTAATCAATCCGTGCAGATGCACCATGCGCCATGACTACCGGAGCTTCTCCCGTGATCACGGAACTGGAATTCAAA
The DNA here is from genome assembly GCF_039581415.1 of Comamonas sp. F1-6. NCBI lineage: Bacteria > Pseudomonadati > Pseudomonadota > Betaproteobacteria > Burkholderiales > Comamonadaceae > Comamonas > Comamonas sp. F1-6. The sequence goes on along the minus strand of NZ_JBCPWN010000002.1, from coordinate 306,025 downwards.
TCGCTTGCGGCCCAAGGCTATAACCGCATCCCCCTGCTGATCGAGGCCTTTGCCGACCTCGAAACCCCGTTGTCCCTCTATCTCAAGCTGGCCCATGCCAATGGCGACGGCAAGTACAGCTTCTTGCTGGAATCCGTCGTCGGCGGCGAGCGCTTCGGCCGCTACAGCTTCATCGGCCTGCCGGCACGCAGCTTTGTGCGTGCCTCGGGCTTTGGCACTGAAGCCAAGACCGAAGTCGTGACCGATGGCAAGGTGGTGGAGACAGCAGGCGGCAATCCGCTGGACTTCATCGCGGCCTATCAGCAGCGCTTCAAGGTTGCCGTCACGCCCGGCATGCCGCGTTTTTGCGGTGGTCTGGCCGGCTATTTCGGCTATGACGCCGTGCGCTACATCGAGAAAAAGCTGGAGAACAGCTGTCCGCCCGACAGCCTGGGCACGCCCGACATCATGCTGCTGCAGTGCGAAGAGGTGGCCGTCATCGACAACCTCTCGGGCAAGCTCTACCTCATCGTCTACGCCAATCCCGGCGAGGCCGAAGCCTATACCCGCGCCAAGAAGCGACTGCGCCAGCTCAAGGACCAGCTGCGCTATTCCGTCAGCGCGCCGCAGATTCGTGCCGGCGAGAGCTATCCCGCAGAGCGCAGCTTCGACAAGCAGGACTATCTGGACGCCGTGCAAAAGGCCAAGGAGCTGATTGCGGCGGGCGACTTCATGCAGGTGCAGGTGGGCCAGCGCATCCACAAGCGTTTCACGGCCTCGCCGCTGTCGCTGTACCGCGCGCTGCGCTCGCTCAACCCCAGCCCGTATATGTACTTCTACCATTTCGGAGATTTCCATGTGGTGGGGGCCAGCCCGGAGATTCTGGTGCGCCAGGAGCGCACGCCCGACGGGCAGAAGGTCACGATTCGCCCCCTGGCCGGCACCCGTCCGCGCGGCAATACGGTGGAGGCCGACAAGGCCACCGAGCAGGAGCTGATTGCCGATCCCAAGGAGCGTGCCGAGCATGTGATGCTGATCGACCTGGCGCGCAACGATATCGGCCGCATTGCCAGGACCGGCAGCGTCAAGGTGACCGAAGCCTTTGCCGTGGAGCGCTACAGCCATGTCATGCATATCGTGAGCAATGTGGAAGGCATCTTGCAGGACGGCATGGACAATATGGATGTCTTCAAGGCCACCTTCCCCGCAGGCACGCTGACGGGCGCTCCCAAGGTGCATGCCATGGAAATCATCGACCGGCTCGAACCCAGCAAGCGCGGCATCTACGGCGGCGCCTGCGGCTATCTGAGCTTTGCCGGCGACATGGATCTGGCGATTGCGATCCGTACCGGCGTCATCAAGGACAACGTGCTCTATGTGCAGGCCGCTGCCGGCGTGGTGGCCGACTCCGTGCCCGAGCTGGAGTGGAGAGAGACCGAGCACAAGGCCCGCGCCCTGCTGCGCGCCGCAGAACTGGTTGAGGAAGGTCTGGAATGAGCCAAGCCATTGATCTGGTGCAGCACTGCACCACCATGGAAGATGTGCGCCGCAATGTGAATGCGCTCGACGATGTGCTGGTACCGCTGCTGGTCACCCGCATCGGCTATATGCAGCAGGCAGCGCGCATCAAGGGTGATGCGAGCCAGGTGCGCGATGAGGCGCGCATCGAAGCCATCGTCAGCCGCGTGCGTGAGCGCACGGTGCAGGAGGGCGGCCAGCCCGATGTGATGGAGACCGTCTATCGCGCACTGATGGAAGCCTGCATCGACTACGAACACCAGGAATTTGCGCGTCTGCGTGAACCCAGGAAATCAGGGGAGTAAGACCATGAAACTGCTGATGGTCGATAACTACGACAGCTTTACCTACAACATCGTCCAGTACTTTGGCGAGCTGGGCGCGGAGGTGACCGTGGTGCGCAACGACGAAACCACGGTGGCCGAAGTCGAGGCGCTTATCGCGCGCGAAGGCATCGAGCGGTTGGTGATCTCGCCCGGCCCCTGCTCGCCCAACGAGGCGGGCATCTCGGTGGCGGCGATCAAGCATTTCGCGGGCAAGCTGCCGATTCTGGGTGTCTGCCTGGGTCACCAGAGCATTGGCGCAGCCTTTGGCGGCGACATCATCCGGGCGGGCCAGCAGATGCATGGCAAGACCAGCGTGATCAGCACCGACCAGAAGGGCGTGTTTGCCGACCTGCCAAGGCAGTTCACGGTCAACCGCTATCACTCTCTGGTCATAGACCGCAGCACGCTGCCCGAGTGCCTTGAAATCACGGCGACCAGCGAAGATGGTGAAATCCAGGGGGTGCGCCACCGCGAGCTGGCCATCGAGGGCGTGCAGTTCCACCCCGAGAGCATTCTGACCGAGCATGGTCATGCCATGCTGAAGAACTTTCTCGATCAGAAATAACAGCCGATTTATTGATAGCTGCCAGCGCATGTCATTGCTTGATTTCAGATTGAAAACAATAGGAATTCAAGTGAAAGCAAGCGCAAGCAGCTCTCAAAAATATAGAGAGATATTGCAATGATCACTCCCCAGGAAGCGCTGCAGCGGACCATCGAGCATCGTGAAATCTTCCATGACGAAATGCTGCATCTGATGCGCATGATCATGCGCGGAGAGCTCTCGCCCGTGATGACGGCTTCCATCATCACCGGCCTGCGCGTGAAGAAGGAAACCATTGGCGAGATCTCGGCTGCGGCCGAGGTGATGCGCGAGTTCTCCAACAAGGTGAACGTGCACGACAAGAGGAATCTGGTCGATATCGTTGGCACCGGCGGCGACGGCGCCAACACCTTCAACATCTCCACCTGCTCGACCTTTGTGATTGCGGCGGCGGGCGGCAAGGTGAGCAAGCATGGCGGGCGCAGCGTCAGCAGCAAGTCGGGCAGCGCCGATGCCATGGAGGCGCTGGGCGTCAACATCAACCTCAACGCCGCGCAGATCGCCGATTGCATACGCGATGTGGGCATAGGCTTCATGTTTGCGCCCAACCATCATCCGGCCATGAAGAACGTGGCCCCCGTGCGCAAGGAACTGGGCGTGCGCACCATCTTCAACATCCTGGGTCCGCTCACCAACCCGGCATCCGCGCCCAATATCCTGATGGGCGTGTTCCACGAAGACCTGGTCGGCATTCAGGTGCGTGCCCTGCAGCGCCTGGGAGCCGAGCATGCGCTGGTCGTCTATGGCCGCGACGGCCTGGATGAAATCAGTCTGGGCGCGGGCACGCTGGTCGGCGAGCTCAAGGACGGCGTGGTGCGCGAGTATGAAGTCCATCCCGAGGACTTTGGTCTGCGCATGGCGGGTACGCGCTCGCTCAAGGTCGAGAATCCCGATGAGTCCAAGGCCATGCTGATGGGCGTGTTGCAGGGGGACCAAGGCCCGGCGCGCGATATCGTCTGTCTCAACTCCGGCGCCGCCCTCTATGCCGCCAATGTGGCAGGCTCGATCGAAGAGGGCCTGGAGCGTGCACAGAAGGCCATCGACAGCGGCGCGGCACTGGCCAAGCTCAAGGAGCTGGTGGCCTATTCGCAAAAGCTCGGCCAGGCAGCGGCATGAGCCTGCTGGATGCGCCCATCTGGAGTGATGCCGGCACCTGGATCGTGCTTGGCATCTCCCTGCTGTTCATCGTGGTGGGCATAGGCATGCACCGCGTCATCGTGAAGGTCTTGCGCGGCCCAGCGGATGCCGCCACCAACAAGGAAAACCATGTCTGACATTCTCAAGAAAATCTGCGACGTCAAGGTCCAGGAAGTTGCTGCCGCCAAGAAGGCCGTGCCGTTTGCCGAGATGCGCCGCGATGCGGAAAGCCGTGTCTCCACGCGCGATTTCGTGGGCGCCATCCGTGCCAAGATTGCCAAGGGACAGGCTGGCGTGATTGCCGAAGTCAAGAAGGCCAGCCCCAGCAAGGGCGTGATCCGTCCCGACTTCGATCCTGCCGATATCGCCCAGAGCTATATGGTGGGCGACGGCAAGATCAGTGCGGCCTGCCTGTCGGTGCTGACTGATCGCCAGTTCTTCCAGGGGCAACCCGACTATCTCAAGCAGGCCCGCGCGAGCACGCTGCTGCCGGTGCTGCGCAAGGACTTCATGGTCGACCCCTATCAGATCTACGAATCGCGGGTGATGGGCGCCGACTGCGTGTTGTTGATCGCTGCCTGCCTGGACGATGCGCAGATGGCGGAGATGGAGCAGATTGCGCACAGCCTGGACATGGATGTGCTGGTGGAAGTGCATGACGGCGAGGAGTTGCAGCGCGCTCTCAAGCTCAAGACGCCGCTGGTGGGCATCAACAACCGCAATCTGCGCACATTCGAGGTCGATATTCAGACCACGATTGCCCTAAAGAAGGATGTGCCCGCCGATCGCCTGCTGGTGACCGAGTCCGGTATCCTGAGCCGCGACGATGTGAAGACCATGCGTGACGCCGGCATTGACGCCTTCCTGGTGGGCGAGGCCTTTATGCGTGCCCGCGAGCCGGGCGAGGCCCTGGCCCAGTTGTTTCAGTGAGCGATTGGCTGCTGTGCAGGTTCAGCGCAGAACCTGCACATCGGCATCCAGAAAATAGCCGGCACCACGCTTGGTCTTGAGCAGCGTGGGCGCGCGGCTCGATGTTTCGACCTTGCGGCGCAAGCGCAGCATCTGCACATCAATGGCACGGTCAAAGACATCGTCTTCGGCCTGCGTCAGATCCATGATCTGCTCACGGCTCATGATTTGCCTGGGACGTTTGAGCAGGGCCAGCAGCAGCGCGAACTCGCTCTTGGTCAGTCCCACCTCATGCCCGGCAGCGCTGATGAGGCTGCGCGAGCGCAGCCTCAACTCCCAGTCGGCAAACTTGAAGCCCTGGGGACTCAAGGTGAACGCAGGGCGGGCGCAGGAAAAGAAGGCCTGCGCGGCAGAGGCTTGTGAGTGACTGGCAGAAGATGTGTGCATGAATAACTCCTTGTGAGCCTGAGCCGCCAAGTGGTCAGCTATGTTGGAATCGATTCTTTGCAAATTGTCAGAATGTGTCACTCACTGAAATCAGGTATTTTGAGCCTCAAAATAGGTAGGAACCCTTGAGGAAATCATTCGAGGTGACTCTGGAAGTTGAGAGAATCCACGCATGAACTTCACTAGCCAGAGCATGAGTGCCAACACCGCTGCGCCTACCCAGTTGATGAGTGCAGATCCGCAGGACTGGCCTGTCTCGCCAGACTGGCAAGCCGTTGTCGACTCTTTCTTTGCAGGGAGCACAGGCCAGGGCTTGCTGCAGTTTTTGCAGCAAAGACTGGGTGCAGGGGCCGTGATTTTCCCGCCCAAACCTCTGCGGGTCCTGGAATTGACACCCGCCGAGGAGGTGCGTGTCGTGATCCTGGGGCAGGACCCCTATCATGGTCGTGGGCAGGCCGAGGGCCTGGCATTTTCTGTAGCACCCGGGGTGCGCGTTCCGCCATCGTTGCAGAACATCTTCAAGGAAATGCAGCGCGAACTGGGCACGCCGTTTCCGGCGTTTCCCCAGCCAGGCGGCAGCCTGGTGAGCTGGGCTCAGCGTGGTGTACTGCTGCTCAACACCAGCCTGACGGTGGAAGAAGGGCAGGCCGCAAGCCATGCCAAAAAAGGCTGGGAAGAGCTGACCGATGCCATCATCCGACATGTCGCCGAGCAGGGGCGGCCCACGGTCTTCATGCTCTGGGGCTCGCACGCCCAGTCCAAGCGTGTGTTCATTCCTCAGGATCGTGGCCATCTGGTGCTGATGAGCAATCACCCTTCACCGCTATCGGCCCTGAGGCCTCCCGTGCCTTTTATCGGTAACGGACACTTCGGCAAGGCCAGGGAGTTCAAGCTCAGACACGGCTATTGAGATGGCCAGATTGGGCTGTCTCAGCGCTTTTCCCTGATTCCAAGCCAGACGCCCGTCAGGCCGCTGAGCGTCACCACCGTCATTCCGAGCAGCGATGTGCTGTCGGGAAGCTGCCCGAAAAACAGCCAGCCCATCAGCATGGCAAAGCCGATCTGGCTGTAGAGGAAAGGTGCCACGGTTGCGGGCGTGGCGTGGGTGTATGCCTGCAGCAGCATCAGGTGGCCAATGCCGCTGCAAAGGCCCATCACAGCTGCTGCTGCGTAGATCTGCCAGTCATCGATGGGCTGCCATACAAAGCCTATGAGAGGCGTGGTCAGCAGCAAGGGCAGCCAGGTCGAGTAAAGCTGGGTGGTTGGAGGTGAATCCAGGCGCGACAGGCGACTTCCGAGGACCTGGTAGGTGGTGCCCGATACCAGCAGACCAACCGGCCACAGAGCGGCCAGGCCCAAGGGCTGTCCATCGTTTTCCGGTCGGACGATGGCAATCACTGCCAGCAGACCGATCACCAGCAGCGACCAACGGGCAGGACTGACCTGCTCTTTGAAAAATAGCGCCGAGGCCACCACGATAAAGAGCGGCGCTGCTGACCAGATGGCCGTGAAATTGGCCAAAGGCATGTTCTTTATGCAGAAGAAGGCGCAGACCGTGGTCAACAGCCCCGAGATCGCGCGCAGCAGCTGAAACCTCAGGTTCCGGGTTTTCAGTGCCGAAAGGCCGTGCCGAGGCAAAACCAGCACGCTGGTGACCAGAGCCTGGGCCGTGAAGCGCAGCCACAGAACCATGAGAACCGGAAGCAGCGTTCCCGTGAACTTGGTGGCGCTATCCAGAACGGCAAACAGCGCACAGGCGAATATGGTGAGCAGAACACCGCGGATGGCAGATTGCGCTGACGGGGAAAGTGTGGGAGAGAGCCAGCTGGGGAGCATGTCCGTAGCGATTTGCGACAAGAGAAGCGAGGAATTCTAGGGGGATGAAGTTGTCGGCTCTGGTTGTGACGCCCATAAAAATGCCCGCACTGTTAGGTGCGGGCACTGGATGGGGTGAAGAAGGATTACCAGGGCATGGCGTTACGAATACGCGCAATTTTTTCGGCCTGCGCGGTCGAAGACTCCTTGGCGGTGCGCAGCGCCTGTCGGATGAAGACAAACAGCAGCAGCAGGAAACCGGTACCCACGGCCGCACCAATGGCCAGCATGGGCTTCTTGGGCTTGATGGAGAGCTCGGGCAGGGTCGGCATCTGGATCACATCGTCGTTGTCCAGGCCGCCGAGGCGACGCTCCATGTCCAGAATCCCCTTCTGGCGATTGCTGTTGGCGGTCAGCAGTTCACCATAGAGGCGGCTGGTGGCTTCGGTGACACTTTTTCCAGAAGAGAGATTGGCAGAAGTGTCATGCTCCAGCTTGAGCGATTCCTCCAGGCGTGTCTTCTCGGAGGCCAGTTGCACCTCCAGCTGCTTTTTTTCCAGACCGCGTGGCTTGCTCAGAGGAAATAAGGTGTCCAGCAGTGCCTGGTTGAGCTTTTGAGCCGCTTCGGGCGATTTGGCCTGGGTTGAAATATTCAGCAGCTTGTCCTGCTTGCCGACATTGACGGTGATGCGCTTGCTGAGTTTTTTATAGATTTCTTCCTTGGTCAGGCCATCGTCCAGGCCTGCAACGGGGGCAAGCTGATGCAGCACGTCAGCAGACATGACCAGGCTGGCGGCCATGGGGGCGGTAAAGCTGGAGCCGGCACGCTCCACCTGAACCGATGCGCTGCTCTCGTAGGTCTTGGGGATCACCAAGCCGATTCCGTAAGCCGCAATGCCAGCCAATAGCGGGCCGAAAATCAGAATTTTCCAGTTTTCTGCGAGTGTGACCAATAGATCCAGCAGATCCAACTCTTCATCTTGTGGGGTTTGAACTTCCATTGATTTTTTCTAAATGAATAAGCACTTTGACAAAACGATGAAATCTACCACTAAGAAAAGATTGGACCCAGTGTTTCTGTAACTCCTTATGCCAGGAGCCGGCACGGCGGCTCCAATGTGTTGCAGATCAGCGCTGGCGCTCCAGCAGCATGGAGTCTCCATAGCTGAAGAAGCGGTAATGCTGGGCAATCGCATGCTGATACATGCCCATGATGTGCTCATAGCCCGCAAAAGCGCTGACCAGCATCATCAGCGTGCTTTTGGGCAGATGGAAGTTGGTGATCAGCATGTCCACCACCTGGTACTGAAAGCCCGGTGTGATGAAGATGCTGGTGTCGCCGCTGATATTGCCGTACTTGGCCCAGGACTCCAGCGTACGCACCGTGGTGGTGCCCACGGCAATGATGCGGCCACCGCGCTGGCGGCAGCGCTCCATGGCAGCCAATGTGGGCAGGGGAATGTCGTACCACTCGCTGTGCATGGTGTGGTCGGCAAGGTTTTCGGTCTTGACGGGCTGGAAGGTGCCGGCTCCCACATGCAGGGTGACGCTGGCGCGTTCCACGCCCTTGGCTTGCAGGGCGGCCAGAACGGTCTCGTCGAAATGCAGGGCGGCGGTCGGTGCGGCTACGGCACCAGGGTGGGCTGCGAACACGGTCTGGTAGCGCTCGCTGTCTTCTTTCTCATCGGGATCATGCTCGGCGTTCTGCTGGCGCTCGATATAGGGCGGCAGCGGCAGGTGGCCGAACTGCTCCAGCAATTCATAGGGCGATTCGCCCTGGTTGCCTTTGAAGGAAAGATGGAACAGCGGTCCGTTCTCATCCGGCCAGCGGCCCAGCAGGGTGGCTTCGAAACCGCCGTTCTTGAGGCCGCCGCAAAGATGGATCTTGGCACCAGGCAAGGGCTTTTTGCTCACGCGCATATGGGCCACGACCTCGTTGTTCTGCAGCACGCGCTCGACCAGCAGCTCGATCTTGCCGCCGCTGGCCTTTTCGCCGAAGACGCGCGCCTTGATGACCTTGGTGTCGTTGAAGACCAGCAGATCGCCGGGCTGCAGCAGATCGGGCAGTTCGCGGAAGATGCGGTCGGTGGCAGGGAGGCTGCGGCCGTCAAGCAGGCGCGAGGCGCTGCGAACGGCGGTGGGATGCTGGGCAATCAGGGATTCGGGCAGGTCGAAGTCGAAATCGCTGAGTGTGAATTCACGGGTGCAGGAAGACATGCGGTGCTTGAGGGCCGTACGAGGCCCGTTCCAAGTTCAATCAAACAAGTGGGCGATTGTCGCAAATCGCCATTAGGGCTGCCGGCTTCAGGGCTGAGCAGCAGCTGGGGTCCAGAGCTCGTTGAGATTCCTGAAGGGCCAGTCGGCAGGGTCTTCGCGCCCGACTATGCTGTCGTTGGCATGTGGGCAGGCCAGGTCGAGAATCTCGGGCGTGATGCGGCGCTGCTGGCTGAGGCAGTAAAAGCGCCGCACTTTCGGGGTCAGCAAACAGGTCGGCGAGACATCCAGCACCACTGCAAGATGCTGCGACTGCAGCCGCACCAGCGAGCCCAGCGGGTAGATGCCCACCGTCTGGACAAACTGCTCGAAGATGGCCTTGTCGAAATGATGGGGCGCCCATTGCGCCATGCGCTGCAGCGCGATGGCCGGGTGCCAGCCCTGCTTGTAGGGGCGATCCGAGGTGATTGCGTCATAGACATCGCAGACTGCCGTCATGCGCGCCATCAGACTGATCTCGTCCTGCTTCAGTCCGTCGGGATAGCCCGTGCCGTCGACTTTTTCGTGGTGATGCAGGCAGGCGTCGGTAACGGCGTCGTCCAGCCCCTGAGGCAACAGGATTTCGTAGCCCCAGCGAGGGTGGGACTTCATGATGACCCATTCCTCGGCATCCAGCGGCCCAGGCTTGTTGAGAACATCCGGCGGCACTCTGCTTTTACCGATATCGTGCAGCAGGCCTGCGATACCGGCCTGATGTACCTGGTGCTCGTCCAGGCCCATGCGGCGTGCCAGACCAATCATCAGCGCGCACACCGCAATGCTGTGCATATAGGAATAGTTGTCCGCAGTCTTCAGACGCGCCAGGCTGATCAGTGCATGGGGGTTGCGCTTGATCGACTCGGCCATCTCGTCGACCAGCTGGCCTGAGGCAGGCAGGTCCAGCGGACGGCCCAGGCGAACGTCCTTGAACATGGTCTTGAGCACATCACGTGCCTGCCCAATGATCTGATGGGCCTGTTGCAACTCCACGCTGGTTCTGGTGGGCCGTGCCGGCGAGCTGGGCACAGCTTCGTCGCCTGGCGACTCCAAGACTTCTGCGGGCGTGATGTCGGGGGCGATGTCGGCCCCCTTGCCGGTGTCTATCCACACCTGGCGGATGGTGGTGGCAAGCAGGCGTTCCAGGTCCCTGGGCTGATCGAGCAGGAGGCGGGTACGCAAAAAGGGGTGCTCCATCCACGAGCCGCAGAACTCGTGCACAAACATCCCCGGGCGCAGGTGCTCGACATCAACTCGTTTCAACATGGATTTACGAGGAAACACATAGTAACAATTTGAGAATGGTAGCGATTTTGACGTTATTGCGCTGGCGGCAGTTGTTTGCGAACCTGAATATGCTGTATATACATACATTGCTTTCCCTGTCGCGGGGAGTGTAGTCAAGGAGTCTCAGTTGTCTGTGTCAAAAAAGCCTGTTACCGAGCCGAAGTCTGCTGTCAAGCGCGCTGCCGCTCGTGAGAAAAAGGCGGGCATGGACCAGGATGCCGCTCCCAAGAAGACCGTCAGCCCTGCGCAGCAGGCCTTGCAGAAGATGGGATTGACGCGCGATATCGATCTGGCTTTGCATCTGCCGCTGCGCTATGAGGACGAAACCCGCATCGTGCCGCTGAAGAACGCGCGTGATGGCGAGACGGTGCAGATCGAAGCCACGGTCACGCACAGCGAGGTGCAACTGCGCCCGCGGCGTATGCTCAAGGTCACCGTGGATGATGGCAGCAGCACTTGTCTGCTGACTTTCTTCAGCTTCTACCCCTCGCAGCAAAAGACCATGGCTCCCGGGGCGCGTCTGCGCATTCGCGGCGAGGTCAAGGGCGGTTTCTGGGGGCGGCAGATGATGCACCCCGCATTTCGGGTGGCGGGCGGCGAGCTGCCCACGGCGCTGACACCGGTCTATCCCGCCACTGCCAGTCTGCCCCAGGCGTATCTGCGCCGGGCCATCGCCTCGGCGCTGTTGCGTGCCGATCTGTCCGAGACTTTGCCACCGGGGCAGTCGCCTCCTATCGCGCAGTCCTATGGTCAAAATGGACTGCAGCCGGCATATGACTTGCGCAATGCGCTCATTTTTCTGCACCATCCAACCCCTGACGTGGCCTTGGTCACGCTGGAGGACCATTCGCACCCGACCTGGCAAAGACTCAAGGCGGAAGAGTTGCTGGCCCAGCAGCTGTCCCAGTACGAGGCCAAGCGCGAGCGCGCCCGCTTGCGCGCGCCCGTGCTCAGGCCGCAGGCCGGCATGGCGGATTTGACGCAGCAGTTTCTGGCGCAACTGCCATTTGGCCTGACGGGGGCGCAGCAGCGAGTGGTGGGAGAGATTCGGGCCGATATGGAGCGCCGTATTCCCATGCATCGTTTGCTGCAGGGCGATGTGGGCTCGGGCAAGACGGTGGTGGCAGCACTGTCTGCCGTGGCCTGTATCGAGGCCGGCTGGCAATGCGCGTTGATGGCTCCGACCGAAATCCTGGCCGAGCAGCATTTCGGCAAGCTGGTCGGCTGGCTGGAGCCGATTCTGGCGCCGCTGGGTAAAAAGGTCGCCTGGCTGGCTGGCGCCCAGAAGAAGAAGGAGCGCGCCGCGATGCTGGCGCTGGTGGAAAGCGGCGAGGCGGCGCTGGTCGTGGGCACGCATGCCGTGATTCAGGAGCAGGTGCAGTTCAAGAACCTGGCCCTGGCCGTGATCGACGAGCAGCACCGCTTTGGCGTGGCCCAGCGCCTCGCACTGCGGCAAAAGCTCGCGGCCACGGGTATGGAGCCGCATTTGTTGATGATGAGCGCCACACCGATTCCGCGCACGCTTGCCATGAGCTATTACGCCGACCTCGATGTCTCCACCATCGACGAGCTGCCGCCAGGGCGCACGCCCATCGTCACCAAGCTGATCTCGGACAGCCGCAAGGACGAGGTGATCGAGCGTATCGGTGCCCAGGTCGCCAGCGGGCGTCAGGTCTACTGGGTCTGCCCGTTGATCGAGGAGAGCGAAGCGCTGGATCTGTCGAATGCCACGGCCACCCATGAATATTTGAGCGAAATGCTGCCCGGTGTCATGGTGGGGCTGCTGCACTCGCGCATGCCCACGGCCGAGAAAAAGGCCGTGATGGAGCTGTTTTCTGCCGGCGTCATGGGGGTGCTGGTATCCACCACGGTGATCGAGGTGGGTGTGGACGTGCCCAATGCCTCGTTGATGGTCATCGAACACTCGGAGCGCTTCGGTCTCTCGCAGCTGCACCAGTTGCGCGGCCGTGTGGGGCGCGGCGCTGCAGCCTCGGCCTGTGTGCTGCTGTATTCGGTCAATGACAACGGGCGACTGTCCGATACCGGCAAGGAGCGCCTGCGTGCCATGGCCGAGACCAATGACGGTTTCGAGATCGCGAGGCGGGATCTGGAGATTCGCGGCCCGGGCGAGTTTCTTGGCGCCCGGCAGTCGGGCGCACCCATGCTGCGCTTTGCCGATCTCGAGCAGGACGTGCTCCTGCTGGACTGGGCGCGCGAGCTGGCACCGCTTATGCTTGAGCAATTTCCTGCGCTGGCGGCACGCCATGTCAGCCGCTGGCTGGGTGGCAAGGCCGAGTATCTGAAGGCCTGAAGTACCGAAAATTGCGTCTGTAGACGTAAATAGTTACGTTTTTGCAGGAATATATGTAATCTTTTGCCTTGGTAATATGTGATTGAATGCAAAAACAGGATGAATCAATGCCGTTATTGATGATCCGAAAGATCCACTCTCTATGACTCTTACCGAATTGAAGTACATCGTGGCCGTTGCGCGGGAGAAGCACTTTGGCCGCGCAGCCGAAGCCTGCTATGTGTCCCAGCCTACGCTGTCCGTGGCGATCAAGAAGCTGGAGGAAGAGCTGGATGTCAAGATTTTCGAGCGCAGTGCCGGCGAAGTCTCGGTGACCTCGCTGGGCGAGGAGATCGTGCGCCAGGCGCAAAGCGTGCTGGAGCAGGCCAACGAGATCAAGGAAATCGCCAAGCGCGGCAAGGACCCGCTGTCCGGCGTTCTGACCCTGGGCGTGATCTACACCATAGGCCCCTATCTGCTCCCTGATCTGGTGCGCAACTCCATCAATATGACGCCGCAGATGCCGCTGATGCTGCAGGAGAACTTCACCGTCAAGCTGCTGGAGATGCTGCGCACGGGCGAGATAGACTGCGCCATCATGGCCGAGCCCTTCCCCGATACCGGTCTGGCACTGGCGCCGCTGTACGACGAGCCCTTCATGGCCGCCGTGCCCAGCACCCACCCGCTGGCGCAGAAGAAGAGCCTGTCCACCACGGATCTCAAGAACGAGACCATGCTGCTGCTGGGCGCGGGTCACTGCTTCCGCGACCATGTGCTGGAGGTCTGCCCGGAGTTCGCGCGCTATGCCAGCAACTCCGAAGGCATTCGCCGCACGTTCGAAGGCTCCTCGCTGGAAACCATCAAGTACATGGTGGCCGCCGGCATGGGCGTGACCCTGGTGCCGCGATTGTCCGTGCCCGAGGATGCGCTGGCTCCCATTGAACGCCGTCGCCGCGCCGATGAGCCTCATATCCGCTATCTTCCGATTCATGAGGAAGACGGCATTGCACCGCCCACCCGCCGTGTGGTGCTGGCCTGGCGGCGCAGTTTCACGCGCTATGAGGCGATTGCCGCACTGCGCAATGCAGTCTACGCCTGCCCGCTGCCAGGAGTACAGCGCCTGTCGCAATAAGCGCTGCTGCAGTGGCTCGAAGAGGGGGGGAGTCTGGATCCGTTAAACCTGAAAGGTGAGTGCATGACCAAGCAAGGCAAGGACAAATCGCAGAAACACAAGCCGGATGCCACGCCGCAGGTGCCCGCAGGCATCCACATCGGCATCAGCGACGAGGACCGCGCCGCCATCGCCAAGGGGCTGTCGGTGCTGCTGGCCGACACCTATACGCTGTACCTGACCACGCACAACTTCCATTGGAACGTCACGGGGCCCATGTTCAACACGCTGCACACCATGTTCATGGCGCAGTACACCGAGCTGTGGAATGCCGTCGATCCCGTGGCCGAGCGCATCCGCGCACTGGGCCACCATGCACCTGGCTCCTATGCCCAGTTCGGCAAGCTCACCAGCCTGCCCGATGCCCCGGCCCAGCCGCCCAAGGCCCTGGAGATGGTGCGCATTCTGGTACAGGGTCATGAGGCCGTGGCGCGCACGGCACGCCAGCTGTTCCCACGTGCCGACAAGGCAGGCGATGAGCCCACGGCCGATCTGCTGACCCAGCGTCTGGCCGTGCACGAGCAGACCGCCTGGATGCTGCGCTCCCTGCTCGAGGAGTGAGCCGCGCCGCGGCAGCCGCTCGTCCCGGTCTCCCCAAGCCCTGACGGGCTGGCCTCCAGAGGCCCGTCAGGGCTTTTTCGCTTTTGCTTTGAAAGGAATGCCTGTGTTTTCTGCAGCGACTCCCGTGGTCCTGCTGGCGCAATGGGTGGACAGCCATGTCATCTGGGTGTTGCTGCTGCTATTGCTGGTTGGGGCCTACATGCTGCGTTGCCGTGCGCAGGGCCGGGCCGAGTGGCTGTGGCAGGACTGCAGCGCGGACTTCAGGCCGGATAGCGGTCGCTTGCTGGCGGTGGCGGCACTGGCCGCTGTGCTTCTGGCCCTGCTGAGCGTCGGCGTGCACCAGTCCCAGTCGGTGCAGCCGCCTCAGGGGCTGATGGCCCTGGACCTGAAGCTGCAGCGCGCGGTGAGCGCGGCCCTGCCGCCCATGCTGCAGCCTCTGGTGCGGACATGGACCCAGCTCGGGGATTTGCGCGTCATGGGGTTGCTAAGTCTGGTCGTGGGCCTGTGGCTGCTGTGGCGGCGCCAGGGTCTGCAGTTGCTGAGCTGGGTGGTGGCGGTGGCCGGCACCGGACTGTGGGTGCGTTTCATCAAGGGGACCATGCAGCGCGCGCGTCCGCTGGACGGGCTGGTGCATGAGGCCGGCTTCAGCTTTCCCAGCGGCCATAGCGCGGGCACGGCAGCGATTTTCGGCATGCTGGCCTGGCTGGCCGCTCGTCGCCTGCCGCGGCGCTGGCGGGCTTGGGTCTTTGCGGCGGCGGCGCTGCTGGCCCTGAGCACGGGCTTGAGCCGTGTGCTGCTGTCCGTGCACCATGCTAGCGATGTGCTGGCGGGCCTGTGTCTGGGCCTGGGCTGGACGGCCCTGGTGCTCTGGTTGACAGACCGTGTCGAGCATGGGGGCGGCGCCATCGGGCCGCCGCAGGCCGAGGCACAATTGCCGCTGCGCTGACCGTGGCCTGGGGCCCGGTCATGATCTCCTGCCTTTCGGAAACCGTCTCATGTCCGCCTCCATCCCTGCTTCGCCGCGCTCCAAGCTGTCGCTGTATCTTGATCTGATCCGCTTCAACCGCCCCGCAGGCTGGCTGGTGCTGGTCTGGCCCACGCTGGTGGCGCTGTGGGTGGCAGGCCAGGGCTTTCCGGGCTGGCATCTGCTCGTGGTCTTTGTGCTGGGCACGGTGTTGATGCGCAGCGCGGGCTGCACCATCAACGATATTGCCGACCGCGACTTCGACAGGCATGTGAAGCGCACCACCCAGCGCCCCATCACCAGTGGCCAGATCTCGGTCAGGGAGGCGGCCATGGTCGGCTTGGTGCTCACGCTGGTGGCCTTCGGCCTGGTGTTGTCCACCCGCTGGGAGGCCGTGGCCTGGTCGGTGCCCGCCGTGCTGTTCACGATTCTCTATCCCTTTACGAAGCGCTTTTTTGCCATGCCTCAGGCCTTTCTGGGCATTGCCTTCAATTTCGGCATCGTGATTGCGTTTGCGGCGGTGACCGGTGAGGTCAGCGCCACGGCCTGGACGCTGTGGCTGGCGAATATGTTTCTGGTGCTGGCCTATGACACCGAATACGCCATGGTGGACCGCGATGACGATCTCAAGATCGGCATGAAGACCTCGGCCATCACCCTGGGCCGTTTCGATGTCACGGCGATCATGCTGTTCTTTGCCCTGTGCTGGGGGCTGATCGCCTGGGTGCTGGCTCCTTATCAGCTGGGCTGGCCCTTCTGGCTGGGCATGGGCGTGGCAGCGGCACAGATCGTCTGGCATTTCAGCCTGATCAAGGACCGCACGCGCGAAGGCTGTTTTGTCGCCTTCAGCAAGAGTCACTGGATTGGTGCCGCGATCTTTGCAGGCGTGGCGCTAGGGTTTGCGTTGAAATAGTCCTGTTTTAATAGCTCAAAGCGCTTGACTGATAAGCGATAGATTCTTGAAAGACTAAAAAAGAAACCGGCCGAGGCCGGTTTTTTTATTTGCCGAACTCGGCAGCCAACTCCTGTGCGCGGATCTGGGCCTTGCGCATGGCTTCGATGAAATGCTCGGGCAGCTTCTGCTCCTGCATATGAGTGATGGCAGCGTAGGTGGTACCGCCCTTGCTGGTCACGCGCTGGCGCAGCACTTCGGCGCTTTCGCTGGAGCGTGCCGCCAGTTCCGAGCCGCCCGCAAAAGTGGCCACGGCCAGCTTGTAGCTTTGCTCGGCGCTGAGGCCCATGTCGACGCCTGCCTGGGTCATGGCTTCGAGGAACAGGAATACATAGGCGGGGCCGGAGCCGGAGATGGCCGTCACGGCATCCAGATGGGCTTCCTTGTCTACCCAGGTGAGTTCGCCGGTGCTGCCGATCACGGTCTCGATCAGGGCCTTGCCCTGGGCATCGACCTCGGGGCGGGCGAACAGGCCCGTCATGCCCTTGCCCACCAGGGCCGGTGTATTGGGCATGGCGCGCACGATGCGGTGGGTGCCGGTCCAGGCCGCAATGCTGTCGGTGGTGATGCCGGCCGCCACGCTCAGGTGCAGGGCGTGGCGGGTGTGGGCGGCAACGGGAGCGGCCGCTTCCTTGAAGCTCTGGGGCTTGACGGCCCAGACCACCAGTTGGGCGCTTTGCAGGGTCTCGGTGGCGGCGGGCAGGGCGTCGATGCCGAAGCTGGTCTTGATCGCAGCGCGCGTGGCTTCAAAAGGCTCGACCACGGTGATGCTGCTGGCCGGAACGCCCTGGCGGATCAGGCCGCCGATGATGGCGCTGGCCATGTTGCCGCCGCCGATAAAGGCGATGGGAGGGAAAACGGAGGTCGAGTGGTCGGTCTGGCTCATGATGGTTCGATTCGCTCTGCGATGCAGCAAGTGGGCAAGCCTGTATTCGGATTCCAGGCGCAGAACGGCACTATAAACCTGCGCCGCAGCGGCCGCGTTCCTCGCTCAATGCGACGAACTGGGTGACTTCGGCGGGATTGAAGTTGTTGTCGCTGACCAGCAGCAGCACGCGTCGGCCATCGGGCAGCAGCGGTCCCCAGCTCATGCCCTCCAGGTTGTCCACGGACCGCAGGCCGGCATCGGCCAGGTCCAGCAGCAATTCCTTGTCTGCAGGGCGGTAGCTGCCCGGCACGAGCCGGGTTTGGCCCAGCGTATCGCTGCTTGCGCCGGCACGGGTGCTGATGCGGTAGATGCGGGCGCCGAATCGCAGCGGTGGCGCAAAGGAGCGCTCCAGCACCAGCAGGTGTTCAGGGCCGTCGGCCAGCACGGCGCTGATGCCGTTGATGGCACCGTGTTGCAGCCACAGGTCGGCAGGCAGGGCATCGGGCAGATAGGCAAGCTGGCGCGCGGGCTGCTGCGTGCCCATGTCATAGGCGGTAATGCGCACCGGGCCGCCCGAGTGCTCAGCTGCGGGCAGGGCCCCGTCCTGTCTGAGCGCTGCCTCCATGGCCAGCCAGAGCGTTCGGCCATCCTGGCTCAGCGCCAGACCTTCGAGCGTGAAGTTGCTGCGTGGCCCTTGGGTCTTGCTGCTCGGCAGGTGCAGCTCGGGCGGCAGCGGCCATTCGCGCAGCCAGTGTCCATCCTTGCCTGATTGCAGCAATTGCGGGCCGAATCCGCGTGAGAAGTCGCCCTCGCTGCTCCACAGCAGGGACTGACCTCCTGGCAGCACGCGCAGGGCTTCCGCGTCGGGTGTCGCGATGCCGGGCACGGGCTGGCGGTGGCTGGGGTAGGGGGCCTGGGCGGGGCTGAGCAGCGGTCGGGCATTTTGCAGTCTGACCTGATGCAGACCGCTGGCGTCGTATTCGATACGCGCCGTGTAAAAGCGCGCCGGCCCATGGGCGGAGCGGTCGTCGCTGACCAGGTAGTACAGATTGCTGCCCGCGTCGTAGTCGATCGAGGACAGGCCGCCCACTGGCGTGTCGGCAAACAGCTTGTCGTGCTGCCAGCGGATTTCCCCAAGCAGGGACCAGGGCCGGGCCTCGGATGTGCTGCAGATGCGGTGGGGTGCGAGCGACGCCGTCGTGCAGGCAGCGAGACTGGCGCAGATCAACGAGAGGACCCAAAGGCAGAGCTGTCGTGGATTGTTCACATTTGTGCCTTGTACTTTTCGCTGATCGCTTTCTAAGATGCCAGCATTTCTGTGCCGCGCGGGGCTGCACGGACAACGCCATCGGAAATAGGGAGCAATCATGGCATCCAATGTCAAAAAATGGTCGGCGGAGTTTCTGGGTACTTTCTGGCTGACGTTTGGCGGTTGTGGCAGCGCGGTGCTGGCAGCGGCCTTTCCCGAAGTGGGCATCGGCCTGCTGGGCGTGTCCTTTGCCTTCGGCCTGACGGTGCTGACGGGCGCTTACGCCTTCGGTCCAGTCTCCGGCGGTCACTTCAATCCAGCGGTCTCCGTCGGTCTGGCAGTTGCGGGGCGTTTTCGCTTTGCCGAGCTGCCCGGTTACATCATTGCCCAGGTGCTGGGTGCCATTGTGGCGGCCGCCGCGCTGTATTTCATTGCCAGTGGCAAGGCTGGCGCCCAGGTGGCCGATCTGGCCACCAACGGCTACGGGGATCACTCGCCGGGCAAGTTCAATATGGCTGCGGCGCTGGTGACCGAAGTGGTGCTGACCGCAGTGTTTCTGCTGGTGATCCTGGGCTCCACCACCAAGAAGGCTGCCGTGGGCTTTGCGGGCATGAGCATCGGCCTGTGCCTGACGCTGATCCACCTGATCTCCATTCCCGTGACCAACACCTCGGTCAACCCTGCCCGCAGCACCGGCCCGGCATTGTTCGGGCCGGCCATCGCGCTGGAGCAACTGTGGCTGTTCTGGCTGGCTCCCATCGTGGGCGCCATCATCGGCGCCGTGATCCACAAGGCGCTGCTGGGTGACGAAGACTGAGCGTTCAACGCGGCCGCTGTCCAAGCAAAAAGGGATGCCTTGGCATCCCTTTTTTGATGGCTTTTCTGAGGGCTTGAGCGCTTGCCTGGCCAGCGCCTAGTGCAGCGGCTTTACTGCGCCGTGGTCTGGCGCACGGCCTGTTCCCAGCGCTGCATCAGCTCGTCGGCGCGGTCCTTGCCCTGCGTGGGCAGGAAGCGGCGCTCGGCCTTCCACAATGCCGACAGCTCCTCGGTGCTCTGATAGACGCCGCTGGACAGGCCGGCCAGATAGGCTGCACCCAGGGCCGTGGTTTCCACGCAGGCCGGGCGCACCACGGGAATGCCCAGCAGATCGGCCTGGAACTGCATCAGCAGATTGTTCACGCAGGCGCCGCCGTCCACGCGCAGCTCGCTGACCGGCGTACCGCCCGTGGCCACGGCGTCGCGGCTCATGGCGCCGAGCAGGGCCGCACTCTGGTAGGCAATGGATTCCAGGGCCGCGCGAGCGATATGGGCCATCGTCGTGCCGCGCGTCAGCCCGGTGATGGTGCCGCGCGCATCGGGCTTCCAGTAGGGGGCGCCCAGGCCGGTAAAGGCCGGCACCAGCATCACGCCGCCGCTGTCGGGCACGCTTTCGGCCAGTTGCTGCACCTGGCCGCTGTGCTCGATGGCCTGCAGGCCGTCGCGCAGCCACTGCACCACGGCACCGCCGACGAAGACGCTGCCTTCTAGCGCAAACTGGGGCTGGCTGCCCGCCTGGGCGGCCGATGTGGTCAGCAGGCCGTTGCTCGAGGTCTGAAAGCTGCTACCCGTATGCATGAGCATGAAGCAGCCCGTGCCATAGGTGTTCTTGGCCATGCCTGCGTCGAAGCAGGCCTGGCCGAACAGCGCACTTTGCTGGTCGCCGGCCACGCCGCCGATCTTGATGGAGCCGCCCAGCACCTCGTCGGCCGTTTGGCCGAAATCGGCGGCCGAGGGCAGGACTTCGGGCATCAGGCCCGCAGGAATGTCGAGCAGGGCCAGCAGATCGGCATCCCACTGGTTGCTGTGCACATTGAAGAGCATGGTGCGGCTGGCGTTGCTCACATCGGTGACATGGCGCTTGCCGCCCGTCAGCTGCCAGATCAGCCAGCAATCCACTGTGCCGAAGGCCAGCTCGCCGGCCTGCGCTGCGGCGCGTGCGCCGGGCACGTTGTCCAGCAGCCACTTGAGCTTGGTACCTGAAAAATAGGCATCGATGCGCAAACCGGTCTTGCGCAGAATGGTGTCGCTGTGGCCGGCTTCGCGCAGCTGCACGCAGGTGGGTTCGGCGCGGCGGTCCTGCCAGACGATGCCGTGGTGGATGGGCGCGCCGGTCTTGCGGTTCCAGACGATGGTGGTCTCGCGCTGATTGGTAATGCCCACCGAGCGGATATCGCCAGCCTTGAGGCCCGCCTTGGCCAGCGCCTCCTTGGCGGTGCTCAGCTGGGTGCGCCAGATCTCGCGCGGGTCATGCTCCACCCAGCCCGGCTGTGGGTAGATCTGCGGCAGCTCCAGCTGGGCCGATGCCACGATGCGGCCTTGCGTGTCGAAGACGATGGAGCGGGAGCTGGAGGTGCCCTGGTCCAGGGCGAGCAGATAGGTTGTCATGGGTTGTCCGTGATTCAGAGGGGGAGCACAAAGCGCGCCATTTCGGTCTGCTCGCTCCAGCCCTGCCGGGAATAAAAGCCGCGCACATAGGAAGGACGTTCGCGGTTGTTGACCAGCCAGATGCGTATGCAATGGCGCTCGCGCGCAGCCTGTGTGGCCGCGTCCAGCAACTGCTGGCCCAGGCCTGCACCGCGCGCTGCCTCGGCGACAAACAGCTCGCTCACATAGGCTTCCCAGCCTTGCAGCACGGCGACCGGCAGCCAGTGCACGGCGCAGTAGCCGTGAATATGCTGCTGACTGTCTAGCGCCACCAGCATCAGAGAGCGCTCCGGCCCGGCCTGCAGCTCGTCCAGCAGCGCCTTCACGGCCGCGGTGTTCTGGGATGTGGAGTGACTTTCGTAGGCCTTGAACCAGCCGATGTCATGCAGCAGCCCGGCAATGCCTGCGGCATCTTCGGGTAGCGCAGGGCGAATCAGATAGGGGGGCGCAGCATTCATTGGGCGATGGTGCATTGCACCTCGGCATCGCGCAACAGGGCATCGAATGGCGCGGAGGGCGCAACGTCGGTGAACAGGCGGTCGATCTGATTCAGTCGTGCCAGCTCCACCATGGCCTGGCGGCTGAACTTGCTGTGGTCGGCTGCCAGCCAGACTTCACGCGACTGGCCGATGATGGTCTGGGCCACCTTGACCTCGCGCAGGTCGAAGTCGCGCAGGCTGCCGTCCGACTCGATGGCCGAGATGCCGATCACGGCAATGTCAACCTTGAACTGCCGCATGAAGTCCACGGCCGCCTCGCCGACAATGCCGCGGTCGCGTGTGCGCACCACGCCGCCGGCGACGATGACCTCGCAATCGGCGTTGCTGCTGAGGATGGCGGCGACATTGAGATTGTTGGTGATGACGCGCAGCCCCTTGTGCTGCAGCAGGGCCTGGGCCACCGCTTCGGTGGTGGTGCCGATATTGAGAATCAGCGAGCAGCCGTTGGGAATGGCTTCGGCAATGGCGCGTGCGATGCGCATCTTGCCTTCGGCGTGCAGCACCTGGCGCTGGGTATGGGCCAGGTTCTCCACGGTGGCGCTGGGCACGCGCACGCCGCCATGAAAGCGCACCAGCAATCCTGCATCGGCCAGCTTCTGGATGTCGCGGCGCACGGTCTGCAGCGTGACCCCGAGGATTTCTGCCAGTTGCTCCACCGAGGTGGACTGGCGGGCGCGGACTTCTTCGACAAGCTGCAACTGGCGGGGATTGCTGTTCATGACTGGTGACTGGTTATATAGGTGCTATTGGTGCATGGACGCGCTGCAGGCGAAGAGCTCTAAAGGGGAGAGCGTCAGCCGCAGCGGCAGTGCAGGGATTGTGAGCGAATCCAAACGAACCTCTAATAGGGTGATTTTCTATGGAATTGCCCGGTAAAAAACAAAAATGAATCCACGCCGAGTCTGAAGTCTGACAACAAGCTGCGGTTATATGTCATCGTGGCGAGTTGTTGCAGCAGTAACAATTGGCGCTGCAAGAAGAATGCAGTTCATGCATTGAGAGTGTGCAAGCGCGCCGATTGCCGATGTTGCGGCTTGGCCGGAGTGGCACCGGGCCAGCAGTTTGGGCTCGAATCGCGCTAAAACGAATCGATATTTGGGATTTGCAATGCACTAAAAGCGAAAAAGAGCGAAAATATTCGATCTGAAATTTGTTCTTTGCTGTGCGCGTCTCATCGCTGGATGATGGCGGCGCGGCGATCACCGCAGAAGTCGTTCCATGAACCAGTCCACTCAACCCTTGGCTACAACGCGTGCTCAACTGCTGGAGCGCCTGGCGCAGACCGAAAGCTTCGATCTGGCCATCGTGGGCGGCGGTGCCACGGGGCTGGGTGTGGCGGTGGATGCGGCGGCGCGCGGCTTCAAGGTCGTGCTGCTGGAGTCGCTGGACTTCGCCAAGGGTACTTCCTCGCGTGCCACCAAGCTGGTGCATGGCGGCGTGCGCTATCTGGCGCAGGGCAATATCTCCCTGGTGCGCGAAGCACTGCATGAGCGCACGACCCTGCTGCACAACGCACCGCATCTGGCCCAGCCTCTGGCCTTTGTGATGCCCTCGTACAAGCTGCTGGATACGCCGTTCTACGGCATCGGCCTCAAGATGTACGACGCGCTGGCCGGCAAGGCTGGCCTGGGGGCTACCGAATTCCTCTCCAGCGCCAAGACCGTGAAATACCTGCCGACCGTGCAGCAAAAAGGTCTCAAGGGCGGGGTCAAGTACTGGGATGGCCAGTTTGACGATGCGCGACTGGCGCTGGCGCTGGCGCGTACCGCAGCGGCCAAGGGCGCTTTGCTGATCAATTACTGCCCGGCGGAAAAGCTGATCTACGAGGGGCAGCAGATTGCCGGCCTGATCTGCCGCGATGCGGAATCGGGCCGCAACTTCACCGTGCGCGCCAAGTGCGTGGTCAATGCCACGGGGCCCTGGGTGGATCTGTTCCGCCAGCAGGATGCCGAGGCCCAGGGTAAGCCCGTCAAGCCCATGGTGGCGCCCAGCCAGGGCGTGCACGTGGTGGTGGACCGCGAGTTCCTGCCCACGGATCATGCGCTGCTGATCCCCAAGACGGCCGATGGTCGCGTGCTGTTTGCCGTGCCATGGCTGGGCAAGGTGATTCTGGGAACCACCGACACGCCGCGTCACGATCTGGCGCGCGAACCCCTGCCTTTCCCCGAAGAGCTGGATTTCATTCTCGGCGAGGCCGGCAAGTATCTGAATCGTCGGCCCACGCTGGCCGATGTGCGCAGCATGTGGGTGGGCCTGCGCCCCCTGGTCAAGCCGCAGGACGATGATGGCGAGAACACCAAGAAAATCAGCCGCGAGCACACGGTGATGGCCAGCAAGACCGGCCTGGTGACCGTCACCGGCGGCAAATGGACGACTTACCGAGCCATGTCCGAGGATGTGCTGGCCGAATGCTTCCAGATCGGTCGTCTGCCCAGTCGCCCTGCCGGGGTGACCGTGAACCTGCCCCTGGTTGGTGCGCCGGCGGAGGCCGCAGTCACGCACAGCATGAACCAGAGTCAGGGTCTGCACTCCTACGGAACGGATGCTGCCGCCGTGGCGGCGTTGCCGGGTGCTCAGAACTGGCTGATGGACGGTCTTTCCGAGGCCATGGTGCGCTTTGCCGCCCGCTTCGAGTACGCGCGCACCGTCGAGGACATGCTGGCGCGCCGCAGTCGCCTGCTTTTCCTCGATGCCCGCAAGGCTGCCGAGATCGCGCCCCGCGTGGCGGCTATCCTGACCGAGGAGCTGGCCCAGGATGTGCAGCTCAACGACTTTCTGGCCCTGACCCGTCAATATCTACCCGCCCAAGGCTGATCTGTGCGGCCGCCCTGTGGGGCGTGGCGTGCGGGCAACAGGCTGCGATCCGCAGGCCTCGTGAAAATGTGAGCTTTCAGCGCTTGATAGCTGTTGATTTCGGCTAATTTATTGTTTGAAATCAATGAGCTAATGGCGCGGCATGCTATTGTTTTAGTTGCAAGTGCGAAAGGCCTGTCTGCCGGGCTTTGCGCCAGTGAAATCAGTGCGGGTATTGCAGGCTAAACGCTTGACGCACAAAGGATTTCCTGCGACAATCTCCTGCTTCACGTTTAAAAGCGTGGAACTTTCTGCCCAGCGGGAAGCCCTCCGGAATGGTCCGGAAGGTGGACGACGGGCCCAAGACTGACCGGCTGCTTGATCAGCCCTTGAGAAGACTCTGGGGCTGTCGAGCGTTGCTGGAGCAAGTTGGGAATATTGAAATGATCCAAACAGAATCTCGGTTAGAGGTTGCCGACAACACCGGCGCGAAGTCTGTTCAGTGCATTAAGGTGCTGGGCGGTTCTCATCGTCGCTACGCAAGTGTTGGCGACATCATCAAGGTGAGCGTCAAGGAAGCAGCTCCTCGTGGTCGCGTCAAAAAAGGCGAGATCTACAGTGCTGTGGTGGTGCGCACCGCCAAGGGCATCCGTCGTGCAGACGGTTCGCTCGTGAAGTTCGACGGCAATGCCGCCGTGCTGCTGAACGCCAAGCTGGAGCCTATCGGCACCCGCATCTTTGGCCCCGTGACTCGTGAACTGCGTACCGAAAAGTTCATGAAGATCGTGTCGCTGGCCCCTGAAGTTCTCTAAAGGAATAGCACCATGAACAAGATTCGCAAGGGCGACGAAGTTATCGTGTTGACCGGCCGTGACAAGGGCAAGCGTGGCGTGGTTTCTCTGCGCAAGGATGACTCCCACGTGATCGTGGACGGTGTCAACCTGGTCAAGAAGCACACCAAGCCTAACCCCATGAAGGGCACCACCGGCGGTATCGTGGAAAAGGCCATGCCTATCCACCAATCCAACGTGGCTATCTTCAATGCAGCGACCGGCAAGGCCGATCGCGTGGGCATCAAGGTGAACGCCGACGGCACACGTGTTCGCGTGTTCAAGTCCAATGGCGCTGAAATCGCCGCCTAAGGAGTAACACATGGCACGACTGCAAAAACTCTATCGCGAAAAGATCGCGGCTGAACTGAAAGAAAAGTTCGGCTACACCTCCGCTATGGAAGTGCCCCGTCTGACCAAGATCACTCTGAACATGGGTGTGAGCGAAGCCGTGGCCGACAAGAAGGTGATGGACAACGCCGTGGCTGACCTGACCAAGATTGCTGGTCAGAAGCCTGTGGTGACCAAGGCCAAGAAGGCTATCGCTGGTTTCAAGATCCGCGAAGGCCAAGCTATCGGCTGCATGGTGACCCTGCGTGGCGTTCAGATGTACGAATTCCTGGACCGTTTCGTGACCGTGGCTCTGCCCCGCGTGCGTGACTTCCGTGGTATCTCGGGTCGTTCGTTCGACGGTCGCGGCAACTACAACGTTGGCGTCAAAGAACAAATCATCTTCCCCGAAATCGAGTACGACAAGGTGGACGCTCTGCGTGGTCTGAACATCAGCATCACGACAACAGCGAAGAACGACGAAGAGTGCAAGGCACTGCTCGCCGCTTTCAAATTCCCCTTCAAGAACTGAGGTGGCGCATGGCTAAAGTAGCAATGATTCAGCGCGAACTGAAGCGCGAAAAGCTGGCAGCCAAGTATGCTGCCAAGTATGCAGAACTGAAGGCAATCGCCGGCGACGTGAAGCGTTCCGACGAAGAGCGCGACGCCGCTCGCCTGGGTCTGCAGAAGCTGCCCCGTAACTCGAACCCCACTCGCCAGCGTAACCGTTGCGAGATCACTGGCCGTCCTCGCGGTACCTTCCGCCAATTCGGTCTGGGTCGTGCCAAGGTGCGTGAATTGGCCTTTGCTGGCGACATCCCCGGTGTCACCAAGGCCAGCTGGTAAGCAAGCAGGAGAGATTAAACATGAGCATGAGTGATCCCATCGCTGACTTGCTGACCCGCATCCGCAATGCACAACTGGTCTCCAAGGCCATTGTGTCGGCTCCTTCCTCCAAGGTGAAGGTTGCCATCGCACAAGTGCTGAAGGAAGAAGGCTATATCGACGGCTTCGAAGTGAAGTCCGAAGGTGGCAAGTCCGAACTCGAAATTACCCTGAAGTACTACGCCGGTCGCCCTGTGATCGAGCGTATCGAACGTGTGAGCCGTCCCGGCCTGCGCGTGTACAAGGGTCGTCACGCAATTCCTCAGGTCCAGAACGGCCTGGGTGTGGCCATCGTCACTACTCCCAAGGGCGTGATGACTGATCGCAAAGCACGTGCTGCCGGTATCGGCGGTGAAGTGCTGTGCTATGTGGCCTAACGGACATTAAGGAGAAATACTGAAATGTCTCGCGTAGCAAAAGCTATTGTGACCATCCCCGCAGGTGTGGATGTGTCCATCAACGCTGAAACCATCAAGGTCAAGGGCAAGGGCGGCGATCTGTCGCTGGCTCTGAACGGCCTGGTGACCATCGGCAACAACGACGGCAAGCTGTCCTTTGCTCCCGCCAACGATTCCCGTGAAGCTGACGCTCTGGCCGGTACCATCCGCCAGCTGGTCAACAACATGGTCAAGGGCGTGACTGAAGGCTTCGAGAAGAAGCTGACGCTGATTGGCGTGGGCTACAAGGCCGCTGCACAAGGTTCCAAGCTGAACCTGGCTGTGGGCTTCTCGCACCCCGTCAACTTCGAGATGCCTGCCGGCATCACTGTCGCTACCCCCACTCCGACTGAAATCGTGATCAAGGGTGCTGACCGTCAAGTGGTCGGTCAATTGGCTGCTGAGATCCGTGCCGTTCGTCCTCCCGAGCCTTACAAGGGCAAGGGCATTCGCTATGCGAATGAGAAGGTCGTGATCAAAGAGACCAAGAAGAAGTAAGGAGCTGCATGATGTTGAACAAGAAAGAGCAGCGTCTGCGCCGTGCCCGTCAGACTCGCATCCGCATTGCCCAGCAAGGCGTTGCACGTCTGAGCGTGAACCGCACCAATCTCCATATCTACGCCTCCGTGGTTTCGGAAGACGGCACTACTGTGCTGGCTTCGGCCTCCACTGCAGAAGTCGAAGTGCGTTCGCAACTCGGCGCCGCTGGCAAGGGTGGCAATGTGGCCGCCGCCACGCTGATCGGCAAGCGCATTGCTGAGAAGGCTAAGGCTGCTGGCGTTGAGAAAGTGGCTTTCGACCGCGCCGGTTTTGCATACCACGGCCGCGTGAAGGCTTTGGCAGAAGCCGCTCGCGAAGCGGGCCTGCAGTTCTAAGCGGAGCGGATACAAATGGCTAAATTTTCCCCCAAAGTGCAAGACGAAGGTCGTGACGACGGTCTGCGCGAAAAAATGATCGCGGTCAACCGCGTCACCAAGGTTGTGAAGGGTGGTCGTATTCTCGGCTTCGCTGCACTGACCGTGGTTGGCGACGGTGACGGTCGCGTTGGCATGGGTAAGGGCAAGTCCAAGGAAGTGCCTGCTGCCGTGCAAAAAGCGATGGAAGAATGCCGTCGCAACCTGATGAAGGTTGCACTCAAGAGCGGCACCATTCACCACTCGGTGAAGGGCCATCACGGCGCTGCCAAGGTCGAGCTGCACCCAGCTCCCAAGGGTACCGGCATCATTGCTGGCGGCCCTATGCGCGCTGTTTTTGAAGTGGTGGGTATCACCGACATCGTGGCCAAGAGCCATGGTTCGTCGAACCCCTACAACATGGTTCGCGCAACTTTCGACGCTTTGAAGAACTCCACGACCCCTGCGAACGTGGCAGCAAAGCGCGGCAAGTCGGTCGAAGACATCTTCACCGCCTGATCGGAGTCCAGCACATGACAACACAACAAACTGTCAAGATTCAGCTGGTTCGTAGCCCCATCGGCACCAAAGAGTCGCACCGTGCGACTGTGCGTGGCCTGGGTCTGCGCAAGCTGAACAGCGTCAGCGAACTGCAGGACACTCCTGAAGTGCGCGGCATGATTAACAAGATCGCCTACTTGGTGAAGGTTCTCTGAAAGGATTGATGATGGAACTCAATAGCATCAAGCCTGCAGACGGCGCCAAGCACGCCAAGCGTCGCGTGGGTCGCGGTATCGGTTCTGGTCTGGGTAAGACTGCCGGTCGCGGTCACAAGGGTCAGAAGTCGCGTTCGGGTGGCTACCACAAGGTGGGCTTCGAAGGCGGTCAAATGCCTCTGCAGCGTCGCCTGCCCAAGCGTGGCTTCAAGTCGCATCTGCTGAAGTTCAATGCAGAAGTGACCCTGTCCGAGCTGGATAAGCTCGGCCTGGCCGAAGTCGATCTGGCTGCTCTGAAGCAAGCCGGTCTGGTTGGCTCTATCGCTAAGGTCGTGAAGATCATCAAGAGCGGTGAACTGACTAAGGCTGTCAAGCTCAATGGTATCGGCGCTACCGCCGGTGCCAAGGCTGCCATCGAAGCTGCCGGTGGCAGCATCGCCTGATTAAAGTTCTGAAAGAAGACATCCGTGGCTACTAGCGCAGCT
Source organism: Comamonas sp. F1-6 (assembly GCF_039581415.1). NCBI lineage: Bacteria > Pseudomonadati > Pseudomonadota > Betaproteobacteria > Burkholderiales > Comamonadaceae > Comamonas > Comamonas sp. F1-6. Next base: position 277,366 of record NZ_JBCPWN010000002.1, on the reverse strand, counting down.
CAAATTGCAAAGACTGGAAAATTCGGCGACCTGCGTCGTCGTCTGGTTTTTCTGTTGCTTGCGCTGGTCGTATACCGCATCGGGGCGCATATCCCCGTTCCGGGCATCGACCCAGCGCAGCTGCAGCAGCTGTTCTCTGGCCAGCAGGGCGGCATTCTCAATCTGTTCAACATGTTCTCGGGTGGAGCGCTCTCGCGCTTCACAGTGTTCGCACTGGGGATCATGCCGTACATCTCGGCATCGATCATCATGCAGCTCATGACCTATGTGGTCCCGACATTCGAGCAGATGAAAAAGGAAGGTGAAGCGGGTCGTCGCAAGATTACCCAGTACACCCGCTACGGCACTCTGGGCCTGGCGCTGTTTCAGTCCTTGGGAATTGCTGTTGCCCTGGAAAGCTCCGCAGGCTTGGTTCTGAACCCTGGTTTTGGCTTCCGCATGACTGCGGTGGTCAGTCTCACGGCCGGTACCCTGTTCCTGATGTGGCTCGGTGAACAGATCACTGAACGTGGTCTGGGCAACGGTATCTCGATACTGATCTTTGGCGGTATCGCCGCAGGCCTGCCGAGCTCCATCGGCGGTCTGCTGGAACTGGTGCGCACCGGTGCCATGAGCATTCTGGCGGCAATCTTCATTGTTCTCGTTGTGGCAGCCGTGACGTATTTCGTCGTGTATGTCGAACGAGGTCAACGCAAGATCTTGGTGAATTACGCACGCCGACAAGTCGGCAACAAGGTGTACGGTGGTCAGTCTTCGCACTTGCCACTGAAGCTGAACATGGCAGGTGTGATTCCTCCCATCTTCGCTTCGTCGATCATCTTGCTGCCCGCTACGGTGGTGAATTGGTTCAGTGCAGGAGAATCCATGCGCTGGCTGAAGGATATTGCGAGCACGTTGACCCCTGGTCAGCCAATCTATGTCATCCTTTATGCTGCCGCGATCATTTTCTTCTGCTTCTTCTATACGGCCCTGGTTTTCAACAGCCGGGAAACTGCCGACAACCTGAAGAAGAGTGGCGCTTTCATCCCCGGGATTCGTCCTGGCGAACAGACAGCCCGCTACATTGACAAGATTCTGGTTCGCCTGACCCTGGCTGGCGCGATCTACATTACCTTCGTGTGCTTGTTGCCCGAATTCCTGATCCTGAAGTACAACGTTCCGTTCTACTTCGGTGGTACATCGTTGCTGATCATTGTGGTCGTGACAATGGACTTCATGGCGCAAGTGCAGAACTACGTGATGTCGCAGCAATACGAGTCGCTCCTGAAAAAAGCGAACTTTAAGGCTGGTATTTGATGACAAGGCTGCCCAAGGGGGCAGCCTGCCAAAAGTTAGTAGACGCCCATCGATCTATCGCGGGCAATGTTTCCCGGTCGATAGGCCGATAGTGGATGGAAAGTTTTAGGAGAAAAGAATGAGAGTTTCGGCTTCGGTCAAGAAAATCTGCCGTAACTGCAAGATCATCCGCCGCAAAGGTGTTGTGCGCGTGATCTGCACTGACCAGCGCCACAAGCAGCGCCAAGGTTGATTGAAAGCATTAGAGGACTAATATGGCACGTATTGCTGGCATTAACATCCCGCCGCACAAGCATGCTGAAATCGGCCTGACTGCCATCTATGGCATCGGTCGCACTACAGCTCGCAAGATCTGCGAAGCATGCGGTATCGAGTATTCCAAGAAGGTCAAGGACCTGACGGACGCTGATCTGGAAAAGATCCGTGACTTCCTGAATCCCATGACTCTGGAAGGTGATCTGCGTCGCGAAACCACGATGAACATCAAGCGCTTGATGGACATCGGTTGCTACCGCGGTTTCCGTCATCGTCGCGGCCTGCCCATGCGCGGTCAACGTACCCGCACAAACGCCCGTACTCGCAAGGGTCCGCGCAAGGGTGCTGCGGCTCTGAAGAAATAAGAGATTGAAAGATCATTATGGCTAAGTCTCCCGCAAACAACGCAGCTGCTCGCGTTCGCAAGAAGGTCCGTAAGAATATTTCTGACGGCATCGCGCACGTGCACGCTTCGTTCAACAACACGATCATCACCATCACCGACCGTCAAGGCAACGCTCTGTCGTGGGCTTCGTCGGGTGGCCAGGGCTTCAAGGGTTCGCGTAAGTCGACTCCCTTTGCTGCTCAGGTTGCTTCGGAAGTGGCCGGTCGTGCTGCTATCGAACAGGGCATCAAGAACCTGGAAGTCGAAATCAAGGGTCCCGGTCCTGGCCGTGAATCCTCGGTTCGCGCCCTGGGTGCTCTGGGTATCCGTATCACTTCCATCTCGGACGTGACTCCGGTTCCCCACAACGGCTGCCGCCCTCAAAAGCGTCGTCGTATCTAATTTTTTATCAAGCCCACCGCCGCCCAGGTGCATTTGCATCGCGGGCGGCTCCCGTGTTTGCGCACGGTAGATGACACAAAGGAAATCAAGTGGCACGCTATATTGGCCCTAAGGCAAAACTCTCCCGCCGCGAAGGCACCGATCTGTTCCTGAAGAGCGCACGTCGCTCCATCGCAGACAAGGCAAAGTTCGACACCAAGCCTGGTCAGCATGGCCGCACTTCCGGTCAGCGCACTTCCGACTACGGTCTGCAACTGCGCGAAAAGCAGAAGGTCAAGCGCATGTACGGCGTGCTGGAGAAGCAATTCCGCCGCTACTTCGAAGCTGCTGACCGCAAGCGTGGCAACACTGGTGCCAACCTGCTGTCGCTGCTGGAATCGCGTCTGGACAACGTCGTGTACCGCATGGGCTTCGGCTCCACTCGCGCTGAAGCACGTCAGCTGGTGTCGCACAAGGCTATCACTGTGAACGGCCAGTCCGTGAACATTCCTTCTTTCTCCGTGAAGGAAGGCGACGTGGTTGCCCTGCGTGAAAAGTCCAAGAAGCAAGCTCGCGTGGTCGAGGCTCTGCAACTGGCTGCTCAAGTGGGCTTCCCCGCATGGGTTGAAGTGTCTGCTGACAAGGCAGAAGGTACTTTCAAGAAGTCTCCTGACCGCGATGAATTCGCAGCTGACATCAACGAATCCCTGATCGTTGAGTTGTACTCGCGTTAATCTTTAGCAGCGACATTTCTGTAAACCGTCCCCACGGCGCGAGGCATCGCGCCGTGGGTGCTTCACCAGCCTTACCGGTGTAACGAGCCGAGGGTATTGAGAGGAAGTCTGCATGCAAACGAATTTGCTGAAGCCCAAGACAATCAATGTCGAGCAACTTGGTCACAACCGTGCCAAGGTTGTTCTGGAGCCGTTTGAGCGTGGCTACGGTCATACGCTGGGCAATGCCCTGCGCCGTGTTCTGCTCTCCTCCATGGTGGGTTACGCAGCGACGGAAGTGACGATTGCTGGGGTGCTGCATGAGTACTCCTCCATCGACGGTGTCCAGGAAGATGTGACCAACATCCTGCTGAACCTCAAGGGTGTGGTGTTCAAGCTGCACAATCGTGACGAAGTCACCCTGAGCCTGCGCAAGGATGGCGAAGGTGTTGTCACTGCCCGTGACATTCAGACCCCCCACGACGTAGAAATCGTCAACCCTGATCATGTGATCGCCCATCTGTCGCAAGGCGGCAAGCTGGACATGCAGATCAAGGTGGAAAAGGGCCGCGGCTATGTGCCCGGCAACGTGCGCCGCTACGGTGACGAATCGACCAAGTCGATCGGCCGTATCGTGCTCGACGCTTCGTTCTCGCCCGTCAAGCGCGTGAGCTACGCTGTCGAATCCGCACGTGTGGAACAGCGTACCGATCTGGACAAGCTGGTTCTGGAAATCGAAACCAACGGTGCCATCACCGCTGAAGACGCAGTGCGTGCATCCGCCAAGATCCTGGTGGAGCAGCTGGCAGTGTTTGCCCAGCTCGACGGTGGCGATATCGCCAGCGTGTTCGACGCTCCTGCCGGTGGCCGCGGCGCTGCCACGTCGTTCGATCCCATCCTGCTGCGTCCTGTGGACGAGCTCGAGCTCACCGTGCGTTCTGCCAACTGCCTCAAGGCAGAGAACATCTACTACATCGGTGACCTCATCCAGCGTACCGAAAACGAGCTGCTCAAGACTCCCAACCTGGGTCGCAAGTCGCTCAACGAGATCAAGGAAGTTCTGGCTTCCCGCGGTCTGACTCTGGGCATGAAGCTTGAAAACTGGCCACCCGCTGGCCTGGAAAAGCGTTAATTGCTACAATAGAAGACTTTGCTGGAGTTGATCCGGCAAAGTCCAAGTGCCTCGGGCAGTACCTGATACGGCTGCCTGATTTAATTTAGAAAAGATCTCCGGATAAAAACGGGGAGCAAAGGAAAAGCACCATGCGTCACGGCAACGGCCTCCGCAAACTGAACCGCACTTCTGCACACCGCAAGGCAATGCTGCAGAACATGATGAACTCGCTGATCGAGCACGAAGCAATCAAGACCACGGTCCCCAAGGCCAAGGAACTGCGTCGCGTCATCGAGCCCATGATCACTCTGGCCAAGGTTGATACCGTGGCTAACCGCCGTCTGGCTTTCGACCGTCTGCGCGACCGCGACAGCGTGACCAAGCTGTTCAACGTGCTGGGTCCCCGCAACGCTCAGCGTCCCGGTGGCTACACACGTATCCTGAAGATGGGCTTCCGCGTGGGCGACAACGCTCCCATGGCCTATGTGGAGCTGGTCGAGCGCGCTGAAGAAGCCGCTGCAGCAGCTGAATAAGCCAGGGCAGGCTGCAAAGCCTGCTATAATTTGGAAATACCGCGCGATGGAGCAGTCTGGTAGCTCGTTGGGCTCATAACCCAAAGGTCGGAGGTTCAAATCCTTCTCGCGCAACCAAATTGAAAAGGTCACGACAATGTCGTGACCTTTTTTTTGTCCATTTTCCATTGAAGGGCGGCAGCGCTGGTATCAGCCCGTCATCCCTCCCGGCGCTGTGCCCGAGCGCCGGCTCAAATGCTCGCGCACCCGGCTGGCGATCACCTGGGCGATTTCCGGGCTCAGCACCTCGCTGATATGCAGTACCTCGGTGTAGTGCAGATAGAGCAGGCCGCGCAAGGTCCTGAATGCCGTCTCATGTTCGGCACCGCAGATGCCGGCATCGTTGGCCAGCACGCGTTCGACGGCACCGGGGTCGAGCAGCCGGATCTTGCAGATAGCAGCCTGATGCAGTATCGCTAGATCTATTTCTTCAAGGCGGCTTTCCCATTCATCGGGCAGGAATCGGTTCGCTGGCATTTAGAGTGTCTCTCCTGCTGAATCCATGGGCATGTGCCCAATGCTTGAATACTGGCATGTACGAGGTCTTGCCATCGGTTTTGCTTCTGCAAGTCTTGCCGTCGATCAAACTTTGGCAACGTAAAAGTCGGCCTGGAGTCGAAGCCATGCGGCACTGCATCATGATGCCAGTCTGTGACCCGAGCGCCAATGTCCGTCGGGGACTCCTGGCTTTTGCTGAGCTGAGGTATGGTGTCTCGATGCGCTGCAGGTAAAGAAAAGGACTTCTATGTTCGAGAAGATCGTCTCGATGTTCCGTTACTTCAAATCGGTCGTTCCATTTCGGGTCGTGCCTGCACTGATTTCCACCCTGGTTCTGACCGGTCTGCTGCTGACGCCGGTGCCTGCGGGACTGGACAGCAAGGCCTGGCAACTGGTGGCCATCTTTCTGACGACCATCGTGGCGATCATCCTCAAGGTCATGCCCATAGGCGTGATGGCATTGATGGCGATTGTCATCGTGTCGCTGTCTCAGGTGACCTCCAGTTCGTCCAAAGGTGCGATCACGGATGCGCTGAGCAGCTTTGCGAATCCCCTGATCTGGCTGATCGTGGTGGCGGTTCTGATCTCGCGCGGTCTCAAGAAGACGGGGCTCGGCAACCGCATCGGATTGCTGTTCATTGCGCTGATGGGCAAGCGCACCATAGGCATAGGTTACGGACTCGCGATCTGTGAGCTGGTACTGGCCCCGTTCACACCCAGCAACACGGCACGCGGTGGCGGCATCGTGCACCCGATCATGAAGTCCATCGCCAACGCCTTTGAATCGGACCCGGCCAAGGGAACGCAAGGCAAGGTCGGGACCTATCTGGCACTGGTCAACTACCACTCCAACCCGATCACCTCGGCCATGTTCCTGACCGCTACGGCGCCCAATCCTCTTGTTGTGGACCTGGTGGCCAAGGCTACGGGTCAGTCCCTGCACCTGAGCTGGACAAGTTGGGCTCTGTACATGCTGCTGCCAGGGCTGCTGTGTCTGCTGTTGATGCCGCTGGCGATCTATCTGCTGTCGCCACCCGAACTCAAGGCCACGCCCAATGCCGTGGAGTACGCGCGCGCCGAGATGGCAGGCATGGGCCCGCTGTCAGGCAAGGAGCGCGTGATGCTCGGCACTTTCGGCGTGATGCTGCTGCTATGGGCGAATGTGCCGCAGATGCTGTTCGGCCCGGCGTTCACGCTGGACCCGACCGTGGTGGCTTTTCTCGGTTTGTTCGCCCTGATCATCACGGGGACCATCGATTGGGATGATGTGCTGTCCGAGAAAAGCGCCTGGGACACCTTGATCTGGTTCGGTGCCCTGGTCATGCTGGCCGAGCAGCTCAACAAGCTCGGTGTGGTCGCCTGGTTTGCCGAGGGCTTGAAGAGCGCCATCGTCGCCAGTGGCCTGGACTGGCTGCCCGTGGCTGCCATTCTGGTGGGCGTCTTCGTCTTCTCGCACTATCTGTTTGCCAGCACCACGGCCCATATCAGCGCCATGATGCTGGCCTTTCTGACTGTGGGCGCGCAGTTGATCCCGGCTGACTACGTCGTCCCCTTCATGCTGATGATGACGGCCGGTTCGGCCATCATGATGACGCTGACGCACTACGCGACCGGAACATCGCCCATCATCTTCGGCAGCGGCTATGTGACTCTGGGTGTCTGGTGGCGCGTGGGGGCCGCGATGTGCGTGCTGGAGTTGCTGATCTTTGCTGTCGTCGGCAGCGTCTGGTGGAAGCTGCTGGGGCTGTGGTGAGCTGCGCTGTCAGCTGCTCGTGCGCAGGGGCTCGCCCAGCGACAGCATGAGCCGGTTGGCCCAGTTGAAGAAGGCCGTGCCGTGAAGCGCATCGGAGATGGCTGCATCGTCGAGACCGGCGGCGCGCAGCGCATCGATATGACTGGACTCCAGTGCGGGCGGCGTCTGCGTCAAGGCCACGGCGGCGGCAACGATGGCATTCCAGCGCGAGCCCAGGTCGGTGCCCGGACCTTCATCGAGCAGGCGCTGCACATCGGCGGCGCGGTGCGAGAAATGCGTGGCAAAGCGCGCATGTACTGAAGCGCAGTAGATGCAGCCGTTGGTGCGTGAGGTTGCAGCTGCTGCCAGTTCGCGCTCGGCGCGCGGCAGGCCGGCGTCGGGGTTGTAGAAGATGTCCTTGTCGGTACGAGTGCGTGCTCCCAGCGTGTCGGGGTCGCGCGCCAGCAGCCGGAAATAGGGTGAACGCGCGCGCGCTGCGTCCACCAGGCCCGCATGGTGGCGCTCGCTCAGCTCGCTCTCCTGCAGCGGAGCTATCCATGGCTGCCAGTCGAGCTGTTCCTGGGTGAAGACCTGAGGGGAGGTGTTGTGCGTGGTGGTCATGGCTGGGCTTGCAGGGCGAGGGTGGAAGATGCCGTGGTGACTGCTGCTCTTGCGCCAAGCACGCGCAGCCCCGCCACGAGGCGGATCTGGAAGGACAGAAAAGAGGCGAGCTGGGACAGGATGACGATATCGGTCTCGCTCCAGCCGGCCTGCTGCAGAGCCAGCAAGGCCTGGGCACTCGCATCGCGTGGGTGGTAGGCCAGCAGATGGACATGGGCCAGCGCGGCGCTCAGGCGGGGGCCCAGCAAAGCCGCATGAGCCGGGTCCACGGCGTAGCTGGGGCCGCTCTGGTCCTCGCGGCTTAAGGGGCCGGCCGGATAGATCCCGTAGGGGCCGTGCGGACCGCTGCCGGGCTGCAGGCTGGCAGCGCGCCCGCGCACCACTTCCGAGCTCACGGCATCGGCCAGATCGGCATCCTCGGCCGCCAGGGCGCGTGTGTAGAAGGCCGTGCTGCGTGGCTCGCCGTGCAGGCCTGCCGTGAAGGCGGCCAGTGTCAGGCGCTCGCGCAGCGAGACGGTTCCTGCAACCGGCTCGGCGGGGGTGAATAGGGCGGCAAAACTCTGCTGGGCCTGGGTGCGTGCCTCGCTGCGATGGCGGCGCACCTGATCCAGCGTGCTGCCGGCAGCGATATCGGCGAGATGGTCGATTACATCTTCGGGAAAGCGGGTCTGTGCGGTGTTGCTCATGGTCATGCAGCTTGAAGCAGTTCGGTCCGGACTAGGGGGTGGGAAGCGCCGGTGAGGGCCTCGTTGCGGCGCCAGCCCAGAGCTGGTGCCACGACGGCTGCCGTCAACTCGATGGAGCGCAGAATGGCCTGGTGCGGCGGGTCGATGGAGTGAACCTGGAACACGATGTCGGTGGCTTGCGTCAGCGCCGTGTCGGCGCGCAGCGAGGCGATCACCTCCTCGGGTGTTCCCACATGCACGTCGTAGGCTTCAATGAGCTGCTGCAGCGGCGCCTGCGGATCGACGCGCGTTGCCCATTGCGTGGACGCGGATGAAGCCAGGGCCGCATGACGCTGGGCCGCGCGGCGCAGACCAGCCTTGGCCCATTGCAGTGCCTGGGCGCGCTGGTCGGAAACCAGCAGGGTGCGCGAAGCCAGGATGCGCGGTGCGCGTCCTGCGGGCAGGGCCGCGAGATAGGCTTCGATGATGGGGTTCTGTATCTCGGACAGCGTGGCGCGGGGGCGGCCTTCGGGTCGGGGCTGTGTGCGCGAGAGCATCAAGCCGTCCCCGTTGGCACCGGCGCGTGCACCGCCCTCGACCGAGAACGTGGCCTGCCAGACGCGCTCCAGCAACTGCGGGGCTGCGGGGTACAGGCGCACGCCGCCTGCCAGCTCGCGCCCGGCCCAGGCATCCCTCAGCACGGCGAAATTGCGCGCAAAGACTGCGCCGCGCTCGCTGCCTGTGACGCCGAAGGCCTCGAAGGACTCCGCCGTGCCGCCTGTGCCCAGGCCCACCTCGAGGCGGCCGTTCGAGAGCAGGTCCAGCACGGCCGCATCCTCGGCCACGCGCAGCGCGTTTTCCAGCGGCAGCGTGACCACGCCCGTGCCCAGGCGGATGCGCCGCGTGCGGGCCGCCACATGCGAGAGAAAGACAAAGGGTGAGGGCAGGCCGCCCTCGCTTTCGTGGAAATGATGCTGGGCGATCCAGGCCGAGTCGAAGCCCTGGGCTTCGGCATGGGCAATCTGCTCGGTGACCAGGCGGTAGCGTTCGCCGGCCGGTACCTCATCGAGCAGGCGGCTGAAGAAGCCCAGGCGCGGGGTCGGGCGCGCGCGAGCAAGAGTGTCAGGCGGGGTGGGGGACAAAATCAATGCTCCTTTTGCCGGGAATGGCGTCCATGAGTTCGCGCGTGTAGTCGCTGGTGGGGCGCAGGAACACGTCCTCGACGCTGCCCGCGTCCACCACCTTGCCTGCGCGCAGCACCGACACCGTGTCGGCGATCTGGCGCACCACGGCAAGGTCGTGCGAGATGAAGAGATAGCTCAGACCCAGGTCCTGCTGCAGCTGCGCGAGCAGGGCGAGGATCTGGGCCTGCACGGTCACGTCCAGGGCCGAGACGGCCTCGTCCAGCACCACCACCTCCGGTTGCAGCACCAGGGCGCGTGCAATCGCCACGCGCTGGCGCTGGCCGCCCGAGAGCGCATGCGGGCGCCGTTCGAGCACGGCGGCCGGCAGGCCCACGCGCTCGAGCATGTCAAGCACGCGCTGGCGGCGCTCCTGGGGCGGCAGCGGCTCGAAGTTGAGCAGCGGCTCCTCGATGATGTCGAAGACACGCTGGCGCGGGTCCAGCGAGCTGAACGGGTTCTGGTAGACCAGCTGAACCTTGCGCCGCAGCTGGCGCAGGGCCTCGCCGCGCAGGCCCGTGAGTTCGGCGCCGGCGATGCGGATGCGACCCGATGTAGGGCGTGCCAGGCCCACGATGTCGCGTATGGTCGTGGTCTTGCCCGAGCCCGATTCGCCGACGATGGCATGCGTGGAGCCTCGGCGCAGGCGCAGCGACACGCCGTCCACGGCGCGGAAAATGCCGCGCCCCTGGCTGGGGGCTTGGAAGTCGTGAACAAGGTTCTCGACCTCGATGGCCCAGTCCTCGGTGGCAACCGCCGTCTCAGGCGGTGTGCGACGGGGGGCGGGCGTGAGCGAAGGTGCGTCCGACAGCAAGCGGCGTGTATAGGCGCTTTGCGGATGGCGCAGAAGCTCCAGTGTCGGGCCTTGTTCCTGGATGCGACCGCCCTGCATGACGATGAGGCGATGCGCGCGGTCGGCCGCTACGCCCAGGTCGTGGGTGACCAGCAGCACGGCGGTGCCGGTTTCGCGGCGCAGCTCGTCGATCAGATCCAGGATGCGCCGCTGTACCGTGACATCCAGCGCGCTGGTGGGCTCGTCGGCGATGATCAGCGCAGGCCGCAGCGCGATGGCGATGGCGATCAGCACGCGTTGGCGCATGCCGCCCGACAGCTCGTGCGGATACTGGCGCGCGCGCAGGGCGGGCTGGGACAGGCCCACGCGGGTCAGCAGGTCGATCACGCGCGCCTCGATGGCAGAGCGGTCGCGCAGGCCGTGAATGCGCAGGATTTCGCCGACCTGGTCGCCCACGGTGCGCACGGGGTTGAGCGAGGTGGTCGGATCCTGGGGCACCAGGCTGATCACGCGGCCGCGAATGTTGTTCCAGCGCGCAGCACTCCAGTCCGAGACCTCGGTGCCTTGCAGCCGGATGCTGCCTTGCTCGCGGCGCCCGTTGTCGGCGAGCAGCCCGATCACGGCCTGGGCCGTGGTGGTCTTGCCAGAGCCCGATTCACCGACCAGGGCCACGACCTCGCCGGGGGCCACGGAAAACGACAGGCCGTGGACCACGCGCTGTTCCCGGCCGCTGTGGTCGCGGTAGGCGATGACCAGGTCCTGGACTTCGAGCAGCGGGGCGGCGGCAGGGATTGCAGTGGCGGGGCGGTCTTGCAGCAGGGTGCTCATGCCGGCCTCCGCGCGAAGGAGGCGCCGATGCGGTTGGCGGCCAGAACCACGGCCACCACGACCAGGCCCGGCGCCGTGGTCAGCCACCAGGCGGTGGCGATGTAGTTGCGCCCTTCGGCGATCAGCAGGCCCCATTCGGGCGTGGGCGGCGGTGCGCCGTAGCCCAGAAAGCCCAGTGTGGAAATCGACAGGATGGCCGAGCCGAACTGTAGCGCGGCCAGGGCCACCACCGAGGTCAGCGAATTGGGCAGCACATGGCGCCACAGCACGGCCGCAAAGCGTCCGCCGCTGCCGAAGGCCGCCTCCACATAGTCCGAGCGGCGCACGCGTACCACCTCGGAGCGCACCAGGCGCGCGAAGCCGGCGACGGATGCCACCCCCACGGCGATGGCTGCATTGATGGTGCCAAAGCCCAGCAAGATGATGATGGTCAGCGACAGCAGCAGCGAGGGCACGGCCAGAAGCACGTCGACGAGGCGCATCAGCGCGTCATCGACGCGGCCGCCCGCTGCACCGGCCAGCAGGCCGATCAGCGTGCCCGCCATCAGGCCCACGGCCACGGCCAGGAAAGCGCCCGACAAGGAGTGCACGGAGCCATGCACTACGCGGGCCCAGAGATCACGCCCCAGCGCATCCGTGCCCAGCCAGTGCGCGAGGCCGGGCTCCAGCAGTTGCTGGCCGGCCTGGCCGACGACGGGGTTCTGATGGGCAAACCAGCCCGGAACCAGGGCCCACAGCGCGGCCGTGGCAATCACCAGCCAGGCCAGGGCCAGCGTGGGCGGCAGGCGCCTGAACCTTTGCAGATCGATCAGGACGTGGCGAAGGCTTTTTGCGGCCTGTGCCGGTGCCGGCGGGGGCGCCAGCCTGGGCGCTGCGGTGGAGGCGACGCCGGATGCCAGTTGCTTGGGAATGGCGGTCGAGACGGCGGTGTTCATGCCCGGTTCTCCACAGAATGACGCAAACGAGGATCGAGCAGCGGGTAGAGCAGGTCCACGGCGAGGTTGATGAGCACGAAGGCGGCGGCCGAGACCACGACCACGGCCTGGAGCACGGCCGTGTCCTGGTTGCCCACGGCCTGCTGGGTCAGCGTGCCCAGGCCGTTGAGGCCGAACACGGCCTCGGTGACCACGGCGCCGGCCAGCAGCTCGCCGAACAGCACGCCGGCAATCGTCAAGGTCGGCAGCAAGGCATTGCGCGCCACATGGTGCAGCAGTACCCAGGCGCGAGAAGCGCCCTTGGCGCGCGCCACGGCCACGAAGGGCTGGGCCAGCACGGTGTCGATATTGCGCAGCAGGATCTGGGCCAGCGGCGCCGAAATCGGGACGGCCAGCGTCAGCGTGGGCAGGACCAGGCCTTCCCAGGGGCCGGGATTGATGACGGGAATCCAGCCCAGACGGAAGGACAGCACCTGGATCAGCATGATGCCCAGCCAGAAAACGGGCACGGAGACGAAGACCGAGGGCAGGGCTTGCAGGGCATTGCGCAGCCAGGCCAGCGGCGCGAGGCTGGCCGCGGCCGCCAGAGCGATGGCCAGCAGCGCCGCCGTGGAAAAGCCCAGGGCCGCCAGGCGCAGCGTGGGCGGCAGACTGGTGGCCAGGCCCTGGCTCACGGGCACGCCGGCCTGCAGCGAGTAGCCGAAATGGCCCGTGAGGAACTGAGCCAGCGTGTGCAGGTATTGCTGCCAGACGGGCTGGTCGGCGCCATAGGCGGCGCGGATGTCGGCGATTTCCTGCGGGCCCAGGCCCAGCTCGGGGTTCAGGAACTTGATCAGTACGGCATCGCCCGGCAGCAGCTGCAGCAGGATGAAAGAGGCCGTGAAAGCCGCCCACAGCACCAGGGCGGCCTGTGCGATGCGGCCAAGCAGATAGCGGCGTGGCATGGGTGCGCCTCCTTAGTCGGTGCGCTCTCAGCGCTTGGCCAGCCAGGTGCTGTAGAAGCTGGGGCGGCCCACGGCCTCGAAGCCCACCTCACGCACCCAGGTCGCACCCGCGAAGGCCTGGGGCTCCTCGAAGATCGGGATCACATAGGCCTGATCGATCAGATAGTTCTGCACCTCGCCGGTCAGCGCGAGACGCCGGTTGGCATCGGTCTCGGCCGCGATGGCATCGAACAGGCGGTTGAGCTTGCCGTCCTCGAAGGATTTGACCTTCTGGCTCACGCCGCCTTTTTGCAGCAACACATTGCGGTTGCTCGGGTAGTAATTGCTCTTGATCACGTCGGGATCGGCGCGGCCCACCATGCCCGGCAGCACGCCGGTCTTGTCGGGGTCCAGTGTGTCCACCGTGCGGCTGCCCGAGTCTCCGGCCAGCACATTGAGCTTGATGCCCAGCCTGGCCCATTGCTGGGCCACGAGCTGCAGGGTTTCCTTGTTCTGTGGCTGAGGCAGGGATTCGTAGGTCGAGAGCACGAAGTCCTGACCGTTCTTCTGGCGCAGGCCGTTGGCGCCCAGGCTCCAGCCGGCCTCGTCGAGCAATTGTCTGGCCCTGGCCTCGTCAAAGACCAGCTTGGCCGACAGGTCCACATAGCCGGCTGCCGTGGAGGCGATCACCGAACGTGCCTGCGGGTAGCGCGGCGAGAACAGGGTTTCGACGATCTCCTTGGTATTGGTGCCATGCAACAGGGCCTGGCGCACCTTGAGGTCGGCCACCAGGGCGTTGTCGGGACGGATGGCGATGCTGTTGTTCACGCCGCGCGTGGACGGCGCGTAGATGCTGAACTTCTGTTGCTCCACGCGCTTTTCGTCATAGGCCTGGACCTGGCGGATGAAGCCGGCCTGGCCGGCCAGCAGTGCGCCTATGCGCACGCTGTCCTCGGGTGTGACGATGAACTTGACTTCATCCAGGCGTGCGCGGCCCTGGTGGGCCAGCCTGGCGGGGCCCCAGGCGTAGTCCTGGCGTGCCTTGAGCACCAGCTCCTTGCCCAGGGTCTCGCTGGCCACCACGAAGGGGCCCGAACCTATGATGCGCGTGGCATCGCCAAGCTCCTCGAACGGACGATCCAGCGTGGCCGGCGAGACCAGGCCCGAGCCGATCACCGAAGTGCCCTGGAGAAAGCCCGGCGAGGGCTTTTTGAAGAAGAACTTCACGGTCAGCGGATCGACGACTTCGCTGCGTTCGTAATTGTTGATGACCTCGGAAACCGGCTGCTTGAGCGCCTTGTTGCCCAGACCGTAGGTATCGAAGTTGCGCGCCACGGCGGCCGCGTCCAGCGGTGATCCGTCCGAGAAGCTCACGCCGGAGCGCAGCTTGAAGCTGTACTCGGTGGCATCGGCGTTCACGGTCCAGGATTCGGCGATCCAGGGCTGGATCTCCAGCGTCTCGGGGTCCTGGTAGGTCAGCTTGTCCGTGATCTGGTTGAGCACGCCGCCGTTGGGATAAAAGCCGCCGGCAGGCGGATAGAGGTTGGTGTGTGCCTGCTGTTCGAGATAGACCAGGGTGCCGCCCTGGACCGGTTCCGCCGAGGCGCCGGCCTGGGCCGTGCCTGATTGCCTGGAGCAGCCGGCCAGCAGCATGCTGCCCGTCAGTACCGCCACTGCGGCCCATAGGGCGCGGCGTCGGGCCGGCTTGTTCACCGGCTGTTTTATCGATGGATCCGTCTGCGAAGGGAAAAACACGTTCATACCTCGTCGCCGCATGGCGTTGAAAACTCAGGCGCCGGACGCATCGCCGCAGCGACCGACCGGATTCATGGTTCTCATGCTATCGACACCAAATATTCGTGTTCATATATTGAGTAGCATCGTTATGCGAAAAACAACTAAGAGGTGCGAGGTCGCATATTTGCAAAGCGCATAAGCGCAGACGAATTCCTTTGTTGGCCCGGCGCGCCGATCTCACAACAATGGCCTGGCATTCCTCTATCGAAAGCCCGCTCATGAGTCATCTCAACGAATATCTTTCCGAAAAACGCGCGGCCGTGCTGGCACGCAGCGCCGCCATCGAGGCGGGTACGGCCCAGGCCGCCAGACTCAAGGCCAGCGTGCGTGCCGAGGGGCGCAGCGGCGTGCGTCGTCTGCGCATCCGCGAACACCAGGTCATCAGCGACAGCCCGCCCGACTTCGCGGGCTACAACCTCGGTCCGAGCTCGCCCGAGCTGCAACTGGGCGTGCTGGGCACCTGCGTGACCCATATCTTTCTGATCCAGGCGGCCGAGCGCCAGGTGCCGCTGGAGAGCCTCGAAGTCGAGGTCACGGGCGTCATAGACCCGCGCGGCGGCAAGCCCGGCCATGAGGCGACGCCGATCTGGCCGCACGATATCGGCTATACCGTGCATATCGATTCGCCAGCCAGCCGCACCGAGATCGATGCGCTGTTCGAGGCCGTGGAGCGAAGCTGCCCCATCCTCAACCTGCTGCGCAACCCCCAGTCCATCCGCGCCGAGGTGCGCCATACCGACTCCAGCGCGCCCGAGCGCCTGGCGGCCTGAGAACCTCTAGAAAGACTTTTGCATGAGCCTGCCACTCGACCATATCGTCATCGCGGTCCGGGACCTGGAGCACACGATTGCCGACTACCAGTCCCTGGGTTTCAACGTGCTGCGCGGCGGCGAGCACCCGGGCCGCTCCACGCACAACGCCCTGGTGGTCTTTGCCGACGGCGCCTATTTCGAACTCATTGCCTGGCGTGCGCCAGCGCCCGAGGAGCGCTGGTGGCAGCAGCTGCAGCAGCACGGCGAGGGGCTGGTCGACTTCGCGCTGCTGCCCTCCGAGACCGGCGCCGTGGTGGCGGCGGCCCAGGCGCGCGGCCTGAACTATGAAGCGCCTTATGAGGGCGGACGTCTGCGTCCCGATGGAGAGCAGCTGCGCTGGCGCAATGCACGCGCCCACAGCCAGGATCTGCCGTTTCTGTGCGGCGACCTGACGCCGCGTGCCTTGCGCGTGCCCGAAGGTCAGGCCCGGGTGCATCCCAATGGCGTGACCGGCGTGGCGCGCCTGGAAGTGGCGGTGAAGGACCTGCAGGCCAGCCTGGCGCGCTGGCGGGCATTGCTCGGCGAAGGCGTGGATGTCAGCGCGCTGCGGGTCTCGGCCGACGGCAGCACGCAGCAGGTATCGCTGGGTCTGGGCACCACCGAGCTGGTGCTGGCGGCACCCGTACAGGCTGCAGGCCTCCTGGCCCAAAGACTGGCCACTCGCGGCGAAGGACCTTATGCGGTCGTGCTGTCGGTGCCGCAGCAGGCGGTAGCAGGGGAACTGGACGAAGTTGCCACCCACGGGGTGCGCATTGAACTGACACTGCATTCCGGCAGCGAGCTGGAAACCGCCGCCGCCTAGGCCCAATAACAGGGGCGCTAGAATAGCGCCCCCGCTGACACCCATGCCCACTTCGGTGGGCGTTTTCGTTGCGGCCGCGTCAGCCTTTGCGGGCCGGCGCGGTGCAGCGCCGCCTTTCATGACCACAGCTCTCACGCCTGCCACTCTGGGCATCGATTTCGGAACCTCCAACTCTGCTGCTGCCTATCGTCTGCCTGGCAAGACCGCAACTTTGCTGCCTCTGGAAGGGGCTGCCACCGGCATGCCAACGGCGCTGTTCTTCAATACCGAAGAGCACAGCACGCATTTCGGCCGCGATGCCATGCAGCAGTATCTGGCGGGCGAGGAAGGGCGCCTGATGCGTTCGCTCAAAAGTCTGCTGGGCAGCAGCCTGTTGCTGGAAAAGACCGCGGTGCACGAGCAGCTCGTCAGCTACCAGGACATCATCGCGATCTTTCTCAAGCGTGTGGCCGATCAGGCACGCCAGGCGCTGGACGGTCGTCTGCCCGAGCGTGTGGTGCTGGGGCGTCCCGTGCATTTTGTCGACGAACACCCGGAGCGAGACCGCCAGGCTCAGGATGCCCTGGCCGCTGCGGCGCGCGCCGCTGGCCTGGGCGAAGTCAGCTTTCAGCTGGAGCCGATTGCGGCGGCGCTGGATTACGAGCAGCGCCTGAGCGAGGAGCAACTGGTGCTGGTGGTCGATATCGGCGGTGGCACCTCGGACTTCACGGTGGTGCGTCTGGGTCCGCAACAGGCCGGGCATGCCGACCGCACCGAGGACATTCTGGCCACCACCGGCGTGCATATCGGAGGCACGGATTTCGACCATCGCCTCAACGTGGCCCAGGTCATGCCCCTGCTGGGCTACAAGCACATCGGCCCCAGCGGGCGCGAGGTGCCCAGCAGCGTGTTCTTCGATCTCTCCACCTGGCATCTGATCCAGTGGCTGTACACGGCCAAAGCCCTGGCTTCGGCGCGCGGTCTCAAGAGCGATTACAGCGATCCGCAGCTGCACCAGCGCCTGATGAAGGTGCTGGATTGGCGCGAAGGCCATAGGCTGGCCGATGCGGTGGAGCAGGCCAAGATTGCAGCTTCGCAAAGCCATGCGGCCTCGGCCATAGCGCTGGACTGGCTGGAGCAAGACCTGCCGGCGGCCATCTCCCCGGAGGTTCTGCAGGAGCAGTTGCAGGCCTTGCTGCTGCAGGTCGTTGAATGTGCGCAGGACTGTGTGCGCCAGGCCGGCGTCGCGGCGCCAGACGCCATCTATCTCACCGGCGGCTCGTCGGCCCTGCGTACCCTGCGCGATGCGCTGCGCGTCGCTTTCCCCGATGTGCCGCAGGTCGAAGGTGACCTGTTTGGTGGCGTGGCAACCGGTCTGGCCTACGCTTGAGTCGCAACCAGGCTTCCCCAAACGGGGGCTGCGGGGCAGCCCTTGCCAGGCGTCTCTGGTTTGTACCGCGCCCGGTTGACGTAGTTATTCCTCTTCGGCGGCCCGCTTGAGTTCCAGCGCCCGGTCGTAGAGCGTGTTGCGACTGGCCCCAGTGATTTCGGCGGCCAGTTTCACGGCCGTCTTGGTCGGCAACTCGGCCAGCAGCAGCTTGAGCACACGCTCGGCCTCGCCCGATTCCTGCTGCACTGCCACGGGGTGCAGCACGATGGCGAACTCGCCCTTGATGCGCTGCGGCGAGGCCTGCAGCCAGGCTGCCAGCTCGTGGGCCGGCATGCTCGCGATGTCTTCAAACTGCTTGGTGATCTCGCGCGCCAGCGTGACGCGACGCTCGCCCAGCAGGGCCAGAGCCTGGGCCAGCTCGATGATGCGGTGCGGTGCTTCCAGCAGCACGGTGCAACGCGGCTGGTCGGCCAGCTTCTGCACGGCGGCCAGTCGTTCGGCATTCTTGGTGGGCAGGAAGCCGGCAAACAGAAAGCCGCCTTCGCCCTGTGCCGGCGTGACGGCGCCGGCCACGCTGATGGCCGATGTCACGCTGCTGGCGCCGGGCAGCGGAATGCTGCGCAGACCCACGGTCTGCAGCGCCGCGCACAGGCGCGCGCCCGGGTCGCTGACGCCGGGAGTGCCGGCATCGCTGACATAGGCGATGCGCTGGCCTTGCTGCAGGCGCTCGATCACCTGCTGGGCGGCTTCTGCCTCGTTGTGCTGGTGCACGGCCAGCAACTGGTTGCCGGGTCGGTCCAGCCCGTAGCTGCGCAGCAGGCCCTGGGTGTGGCGCGTGTCTTCGCAGGCGATGCAGTCCACGATCTGCAGTACATGCAGCGAGCGCAGGCTGATATCGGCCAGATTGCCAATCGGCGTCGCCACCACATACAGGGCTCCCTGCGGATAATGCTGGGAAGCGGCCGCGTCATGTGCGGCAGTCAGTGCAGAGGCGAAAGAGGTAGTCAATGGATTTCCTTGGAAAGCGGCCCAAGCCGGCGCAAAGCACAACCGCACGCGGGCAACAGGCCGAGGATGCCGCGTTGGCCCATTTGCAGACGCGGGGCCTGAAGCTTGTCGAGCGCAATTATCGGACGCCGGGCCGTGGTGGCGGCGAAATCGATTTGATCCTGCGTGACCGCGACGGGTCTTTGGTGTTCGTCGAAGTCCGCAGCCGCAACACCGAGCGCTTCGGCGGTGCCGGCGGCAGCATCGGCCGCCTCAAGCAGCAGCGCATCGTGCTGGCCGCCAGATACTATCTGATGAGGCTTGCGGCAGCGCCGCCATGCCGCTTTGATGTGGTGCTGGTCGACAGCTCCGGGAACCCGATGCGCATCGAGTGGCTCCAAGCGGCATTCGAGGCGCTTTAGTCGCCGCGTCATAGTTGTGCGCAACACTGATGCGCAAATAACGGTTTGCTACCAAAGAGATAACAGGTGGCGGGTATCATCGGGCCTCCATGCTAGAGCAACGAATTCAACAGCATTTCATCGACAGTGCCGACCTGAAGTACCAGGCCGCCCAGGCGCTGAGCCAACCTATTGCTTCTGCCGTACAGGCCATGCTGGCCTGTGTGACGGGCGGCGGCAAGGTGCTGGCCTGCGGTACGGGCGTTTCGGCCAGCGATGCCCAGTTATTTGCCTCCCTGTGCGTGACAGGGTTCGAGCGCGATCGTCCCGAGCTGGCGGCCGTGGCCCTGACTTCCGATGGCGGCCTGCTGGGCAGCGTGGGAGCTACGGGCTCGGGCGGCAATGCCAGCCAGTATCTGGCGCGTCAGGTGCGGGCGCTGGGGCAGCCCGGCGATCTGCTGCTGCTCATGTCGGTGACCGGCAACGACACGGCTGTGCTGGAGGCTCTTGAAGCCGCCCACGAGCGCGACATGATGGCCGTGGTGCTGACAGGCCGCACCGGCGGCAATCTGGCCACCGCCGTGCGCGAGACCGATGTACTGATCTGCGTGCCCCACGACCGTGCGGCGCGCGTGCGCGAAACCCATACCTTGATCCTGCACTGTCTGGCCGATGGTGTGGACTCTCAACTGCTTGGTGACCAGGAGATGCCTTTATGAAGTTGAAGTGGACCCGTGTTGCATGTGCGGCCCTGACTGTTGCCGCTCTGGGCGGTGCCTTGAGCGGTTGCGTGGCTCTGGTGGGCGGCGGTGCTGCCGTGGCGGGCATGTCGGCAGTGGACAGGCGTACCACCGGCACACAGGTTGAGGACCAGGGCATAGAGCTGCGTGCCGGCAATCGCATCAGCGAGGTGATGGGCGACAAGGCTCGCGTCAGCGCCACCAGCTACAACCGTGTGGTGTTGCTGACCGGCCAGGCAGGCAATGCGACGGACAAGGCGACCATCGAGAAGCTGGTGCGCGAACAATCCACCGTGCGTCAGGTCTATAACGAGATCGAGGTCGCGCCTTTCACGGCCACTCTGGGTCAGCGCTCCCAGGATTCTCTGATCACGACCAAGGTCAAGGCCAGTCTGGTCAACGCCAAGGACATTTCATCCTCGGCCATCAAGGTCGTGACCGAGAACAACGTGGTCTATCTGATGGGCATAGTTACGCCGCGTGAATCCAAGCGGGCTGCCGAGATCGCTCGTGGCGTCAACGATGTGAGCAAGGTTGTGCGCCTGTTTGAGGTCATCTCCGAAGATGAGCTGGCTGCAGCAACATCCAAGGCCGCCCCTGTGGTCGAGGATCGCTCCAGCATGAACTGAGGTGAGCGACGGTCACAAAAAAGCCGGACTCGAGTCCGGCTTTTTTCATGGCGCAGCGGCTCAGCGCAGGCGCTGGATCAGGCTGGAGGTATCCCAGCGATTGCCACCCATGGCCTGTACATCGGCATAGAACTGGTCCACCAGCGCGGTGACGGGCAGGCGTGCGCCATTGCGCTGGGCCTCGGCCAGCACCAGCCCCAGATCCTTGCGCATCCAGTCCACGGCAAAGCCGAAGTCGAACTTTCCCACGGCCATGGTCTTGCCGCGATTGTCCATTTGCCAGCTCTGGGCGGCTCCCTTGCCGATCACATCGAGGACTTTCTCAACGTCCAGGTCGGCACGAAGGCCAAAGGCAATGGCTTCGGACAGGCCCTGCACCACACTGGCCACGCAGATCTGATTGACCATCTTGGTCAGCTGACCGTTGCCGCAGGCGCCCATATAGGTGAAGGCGCGCGAGAAGGCGTCGGCCACCGGGGCCACCTGGTCGAACACATCCTGATCGCCGCCGCACATGACGGTGAGCTGGCCGTTGACCGCCCCGGCCTGACCGCCCGATACAGGGGCATCGATAAAGTGCAGGCCGCGTTTGCGTGCTTCTGCATACAACTCGCGTGCCACCTGGGCCGAGGCCGTGGTGTGATCGACAAAGATGGCGCCAGGCTCCATGCCTGCAAAGGCGCCGTCGTCGCCCAGCACAATGGAGCGCAGGTCGTCGTCGTTGCCCACGCAGGAGAAGACCATGCGTGCGCCCTTGACGGCTTCGCGGGGCGTGGCCGCATGGCTGCCGCCGGGGAATTCCTCGGTCCAGGCTTCGGCCTTGGCAGCCGTGCGGTTGTAGACCGTGACCTGATGGCCAGCCGCAGCCAGGTGCCCGGCCATGGGATAGCCCATGACACCCAGGCCCAGAAAGGCCACGGGAGTGGAAGCGCAAGCAGCGTAGCTGCGGGAGGCGATGGTGGCTGTGCTCATGAAATCCTCTAAGACTTGGTGCGAAACAGTTCGATCATGGTAGCGCCGGAGTGCATGGCCGTGGCTGACAGCAGGGGCCTGGGCGGCCCGCCACGCAGCAAAACCCGCGCGCTCCTCCTGTGGGAAGAGATGCCAGCGCCTTGGGCTTAGACGATGGTCAGGTGTTCGGTGCCGGCCGCCAGGTCCAGAGTCCGGGCACGCTGGCTGTTGAGCTTGATCTGCAGACGCAGGTCGTTGACCGAGTCTGCATTGCGCAGCGCGTCTTCATAGGTGATGAGATTGGACTCGAACAGGTCGAACAGCGCCTGGTCAAAGGTCTGCATGCCGATGTTGCGGCTTTTCTTCATGATCTCCTTGATCTCGACGACTTCGCCCTTGAAGATCAGGTCGGCGATCAGCGGCGAGTTGAGCATCACCTCGATGGCGGCGACACGGCCCTTGCTGTCCTGCTTGGGGATCAGGCGCTGGGAAATGATGGCCCGCAGATTCAGCGACACGTCCATCAGCAGTTGCGGACGGCGCTCTTCAGGGAAGAAGTTGACGATACGGTCCAGCGCCTGGTTGGCACTGTTGGCGTGCAGCGTGGCCAGACATAGATGCCCGGTTTCAGAGAACGCAATCGCGTGCTCCATGGTTTCGCGGTCACGGATTTCGCCCATCAGAATCACATCGGGCGCCTGGCGCAGCGTGTTCTTGAGCGCGGCTTCCCAGCTTTCAGTGTCCAGTCCCACCTCGCGTTGCGTGACCACGCAGTTCTTGTGCGGATGCACGAACTCCACGGGATCTTCCACGGTGATGATGTGGCCGAAGGAGTTTTCATTGCGCCAGTCCACCATGGCGGCCAGCGTGGTGGACTTGCCCGAACCTGTCGCGCCGACCAGGATGCACAGGCCGCGCTTGGTCATGGTCACTTCCTTGAGCACCTGCGGCACGCCCAGGCCGTCAATCGTGGGCAGGGTGCTGGGAATGGTACGCAGCACCATGCCGACCTTGCCCTGCTGCATGAAGGCGTTGACACGGAAGCGCCCCACACCGGCAGGCGAGATGGCGAAGTTGCACTCCTTGGTGTGTTCGAAGTCTGCCACCTGCCTGTCGTTCATGATGGAACGCGCCAGGGCCAGCGTATGCAACTGGTTCAGCGGCTGGGGCGAGACCTTGGTGACTTTGCCGTCAATCTTGATGGCGGGCGGAAACTCTGCAGTGATGAACAGGTCGCTGCCGTTGCGGCTGACCATGAGCTTGAGCAGATCGTTGATGAATTTACTGGCCTGATCGCGTTCCATGATCGTTCCTTGAGGCAGCGTCAAAATTGGCAGAGCCCAAGTGAGAGACGCCGAGCAAGAGCCGCCTCGCGGCGAGGGCGTCGTCCCCCTGGGGGGAAGCGGCAAAGCCGCTCAGGGGGGAGGCATCATCCAGGAAAATTCTCGGGAATCTTCGCCTTGCTGCGCGCTTCGGCAGGACTGATGAGGTTGCGGCGCACCAGATCGGTCAGGTTCTGGTCCAGAGTCTGCATGCCCATGTTCTGGCTGGTCTGAATGGTGGAGTACATCTGTGCCACCTTGGCTTCTCGGATCAGGTTTCGGATGGCGGGCGTGCCCAGCATGATCTCGTGTGCGGCCACACGGCCCTGGCCGTCCTTGGTCTTGCACAGCGTCTGCGAGATCACGGCCTGCAGCGACTCGGACAGCATGGCGCGCACCATTTCCTTTTCCTCGGCCGGGAAGACGTCGATGATACGGTCGATGGTCTTGGCGGCCGACGAGGTGTGCAGCGTGCCGAACACCAGGTGACCGGTTTCGGCCGCCGTCATGGCCAGACGGATGGTTTCCAGGTCCCGCATTTCGCCGACCAGGATCGCGTCCGGGTCTTCACGCAGCGCGGACTTCAGCGCTGCCGCAAACGACAGCGTCATGGGGCCGACTTCGCGCTGGTTGATTAGGCATTTCTTGGACTCGTGCACGAATTCGATGGGGTCTTCCACCGTCAGGATGTGGCCGTACTCGGTCTCGTTGAGATAGTTGACCATGGCGGCCAGCGTGGTGGACTTGCCCGAACCCGTGGGACCGGTCACCAGCACCAGACCACGTGGCTTCAGGGCCAGGTCGGCGAAGATCTTGGGAGCGTTGAGCTGCTCCAGTGTCAGGATCTTGCTGGGAATGGTACGGAACACGGCCGCCGCGCCGCGGTTCTGGTTGAAGGCATTGACACGAAACCGGGCCAGGCCTTCAATCTCGAACGAAAAGTCCACTTCCAGAAACTCTTCGTACTGCTTGCGCTGGGCATCGCTCATGATGTCGTAGACCATGGCGTGCACGGTCTTGTGGTCCAGCGGATCGATGTTGATGCGGCGCACATCGCCGTGGACGCGAATCATGGGGGGCAGGCCTGCCGACAAATGCAAGTCCGAAGCCTTGTTCTTGACACTGAATGCCAGCAATTGCGTGATATCCACGGAGATCCCTCTCTGGTTTGATACTCTGGCGCCAATTATGACGACGATTGAAAACAATCTGGGGCAGATTCATGCCCGCATGGCAGCCGCTTGCGCCAGTGCAAGCCGGCCCGTGACATCGGTGCAGCTGCTGGCCGTTTCCAAGACCTTTGGGGCGGATGCGGTGCGCGAGGCGGTGCTGGCCGGCCAGCGCAGCTTTGGCGAGAACTATATCCAGGA
The DNA here is from genome assembly GCF_039581415.1 of Comamonas sp. F1-6. Lineage (NCBI taxonomy): Bacteria > Pseudomonadati > Pseudomonadota > Betaproteobacteria > Burkholderiales > Comamonadaceae > Comamonas > Comamonas sp. F1-6. Next base: position 253,294 of record NZ_JBCPWN010000002.1, on the reverse strand, counting down.
GGCCGTGGAGAAAATTGCCGCGGTGCGCGCCATGCAGCTGGCGGGCGGCGAAGCGCTGCAGTGGCATTGCATAGGCCCCATTCAGAGCAACAAGACGCGGCTGGTGGCCGAGAATTTCGACTGGGCTCAGACCGTGGACCGGCTCAAGATCGCCGAGCGCCTTTCGGCCCAGCGTCCGCATGGCATGGCACGGCTCAATGTCTGCATCCAGGTCAATGTGGATGGCGGCACCACCAAGTCCGGCGTCATGGCCGAGCAAGCCCTGGAGCTGGCCCAAGCCATGGTGAAACTGCCCAATCTGCAGCTGCGCGGCATCATGAGCATTCCTGACGATGCCCCTGATTTCGAGGCGCAATGCGCAGTTCACAAAAAGGCCAGAGCTGTTTTTGAGTCCATCAAGGCCAGCGGTCTCGCGGGGCTGGAGCATTTCGACACGCTGTCCATGGGCATGACCGGCGATCTGGAAGCCGCCGTGGCAGCAGGCAGCACCATGGTGCGCGTGGGCAGCGGAGTGTTTGGGAAGCGGAGCTACACCCCCTGAGCGGCTGCGCCGCTTCCCCCTCTCTCTACGCGCTGCGCGCTAGGGGAGGGGGACGACACCCTCGGTGCGGGGCGGCCCTTCCCTGGTGTCTCTGCGTTGGTCCGCGCTGGTATCAGACCGCTTAGGCCATGCCATACCGCACAGGAGATTGTGCTCAAGGTCGCTTCATCTGGCACTCCGTGGGTAGATCAAGCTGCTGGGCGGAATAGACGGCATCGGTTCTGAAGCCGTAGTTCGTGCCTTCCCAGCCGGTCTTGACCAGCTTGCCGTCCACGGGGGCGATGGTGTTGACGACCTGGGGCAGCAGCAACTGGTGGTCCTTGCCGCGCATCTTGACGGGGCCGAAGACGGTGTCCATGGACATGTCCTCCATGGCCTTGGCAATTTTCACGGGCTCGGTGGACTGGGCCTTGGCCATGGCAGCGGCCAGCATGCGCGGCACAAGATCCATGCGCGGGGCCAGAAAGTCCTGGTTCATCCTGGCCTTGTACTCCTTGGCCCGGACATCGGCCTGAGCACGGTCGGCCATGCCGGGATGCCATTCCGCGACCCAGGTCACCTGGCCTATCTTTGCCTGGGAAATCGAGGTCACGGTGCCCGGAAAGCCGCCAGCGCTGTGGTTGAAGTAGCGCAGGTTGTAGCCCGAGTCGCCGGCGGACTTGAGCAGCAGAGCCAGGTCCTGGCCCCAGTTGCCGGTGATGACGGAATCGGTGCCGACTTCCTTGATCTTGGCCACATAGGGTGCAAAGTCCTTGATGCGGCCCATGGGGTGCAGGGTCTCGCCGACAAACTGGATATCCGGGCTTGCCTTGCCGACCATGCTGCGCCCGAAGCTGGCCCATTGCTTGCCATGGGCATAGTCCTGGTTGAGCAGAAAGACTTTGCGGATCTCGGGCTGGGTCTTGATGTAGTTGGCAATGGCCTGCATGCGCATGGCAGTGTTGGCATCGAACATGAAATGCCAGAAGCTGCAGGACTTGCCGGTCAGCTCGGGATCGATGGAGCTGTGGTTGAGTATCAGCACCTCCTTGCCCGGGTTGCGCTGGTTGTAGCGCGATGCCGCCTGCACCAGGGCCGTGACCACCGATGAGCCCGAGCCCCCCGTCACCACCACGCGTGCGCCCTGATCAATGGCGGCCTGCAGCGCGCTCTGGCTCTCCTGGGCCGAGAGCTTGCTGTCGAACTGCAGCAGCTGGAACTTGGCGCCGTTGTAGAGGCCGCCCTTGGCATTCACGTCATCGACAGCGTAGAGCACATGGTTGCGCATGACTTCCCCCACATTGGCAAACGGGCCGGAGAGCGGGTCGATGAATGCAATCTTGAACGGCTCTGCCGTCTGGGCGGATACGGTGCCGGCACACAGGCTGGCAGCCAGCGCAAGGGCTGAGAAGCGAACTGACATGGTTTTGTCTCCAGGAGTTGGAATGGCGCCTTGGCCTTCGAGGCTCTCAGCTGGCGCTGTTGGTGGTGGATGAAGCGCTCTTGCGGCGCCTGGGGGGCGAAGGGTTCTGCGCTGCCGGCGCCGGTGCGGCTCTGGCCGCGCGTTTGCGCGCAGGGGCCGCAGCAGTGCGCAGGCCCAGTACGCGCGAGGCCAGATCGGTGAGCTCGACCACCATCTCGGCCGGGCCCAGCTTGCCGTCAGGCTGATACCAGTTGTAGAGAAAGCCGGGCAGACTGCAGGCCGCCTGGGCGGTAATGCGGGTGTCGCGGAAATCGAAATGCCCGCTGGCGCGGCCTTCGTCGAGCAGGGCGCAGAACTGCTTGTAGAACTGCTGGGCCACATTGCGCGATGCCTTGAGATAGGCGGGGCTGAAGGCCTGTGGCTCGCGGTAGGGGAAGAAGCCCGCAGGGTAGTGCGCAATGGTGGCAGCAATCAGACGCTGCAGGCCGTCAATGGCTTTTTCATGCGCGGGGCGCGGGTCGTCGGCTGCAAAGTCCAGCACCGTGAAGCAGGCCTCGGTCGGTGCCCAGCACAGGGTTTCGAAGATCTCCTGCTTGTTGCGGAAGTAGTAGTAGACAAATGGCTTGGTCACGCCCAGCGCCTGCACGATCTGCTCGATGGTGGTGTTGGCATAGCCATAGCGGTCGAACAGGGCTTCGGCGGCCTTGAGAATGCGCTCGCGTTTCTCGTCGGAGCCGGCGGTGGGCAGGCGCTGGCGGCCGCGCGGCGCCACGGGCGCAGCCGGCTTTTTTTCGGTCTTTCTGGACGTGGCGGGCATGAGGGTTTGCGTGTGTCGCATTCGTTATACCAATGGGTAGCATTGTTCTACCGGCAGGTATACATTGACAAGACTCCGAGCAGCAGATTGCCCTAAGGCAATCCCTGAGAAAGCTCGCAAGTGGCGCAGCTGCCCGGTCTACACGAGACACCCAGGAGACAACCATGGCTGAATCCGAAATCCTCATTCCCTTGCATGAGGCCTTGCGCCGCAATGCGCGCCAGCATCCCGAGCGCGATGCCTATATCTGGTACGGACAGCACATCAGCTGGCGCCAGGTGGATGAGGCCAGCGATGCCGTGGCCGCCCATCTGCAGCAACTGGGCGTGAAGCCGGGCGAACCCGTCGCCCTGTTCATGAACAACTGCCCGCAGTACATCGTTGCCCACTACGCGGTGCAGAAGATCGGCGCCATAGTCTGCCCCTGCGGGCCGCTGAACAAGGAGCATGAACTCGAATATCAGCTCAATGATCTGCAGGCCAGGGTCATCATTGCGGCCGATGTGCTGCTGCCCGTGGTCGACAAGGTGCGCGGAGGCACGGCGCTGCAGCATGTGCTGGCCGTGCGCTACGGCGACTGGCTGCCCGCCAGAGCCACGCTGCCCCTGCCCGCCGAACTGCAGGCCCCCGTGCAGCCGCTGCCCGGCAATGTGATGTCGTTCTGGGATCTCATGCACAGCGGCGCCAGGCCTTCACATGTCGAGGTGGACATGGACGAGGTGGCCCTGATGACCTATACCTCGGGCACCACCGGCCTGCCCAAGGGCGCCATGCTGAGCTTCGGCGCGGCCGCATACAAGACGGCCGGCGCGTCCCGGGTGACCGGGGTCAGCGCCGAGGACGTATTGCTGGCCGTAGCGCCGCTCTATCACATCGCCGGCATGTCCATGGGGGTGAACATGCCCGTGCATTCGGGGGCACCCTGCGTGCTGCTGCATCGCTTCGATCCACTGGCCGTGGCGCAGGCGCTGGAGCGCTATCGCGTCAGCTGGTGGTACAGCATCGCGCCCATGAATGTGGCGCTGATGCAGGTGCCCGGCGTGGAGAAGATGGATTTCAGCGCGCTGCGCCGCAACACCGTCACCAGCTTCGGCATCACCTATACCGAGGAACTGGCGAAGCAATGGCGCAGGTTCGCACCCAATGCCATCTCCAGCGAGGCGGCCTACGGCCTGTCAGAAACCCACACCATGGATACCTTTATGCCCGGCGATGCCATTCGTTGGGGCACGCATGGCAAGCCCGCGCCGGGCAACGAAATCCGGGTGATAGATCCGGAGACCGGCGCGCCGCTGGCCGCAGGCGAGGTGGGCGAGATCATCATTCGCGGCCCGGGCAACTTCAAGGGCTACTGGAACAAGCCCGAGGCCACGGCCAAGACGCTCAAGAACGGCTGGGTGCATACCGGCGACATGGGCAGGTTCGATGCCGACGGCTATCTGACCTTCATCGGCCGCTTCAAGGAAATGATCAAGGTTTCGGGCTACAGCGTGTTCCCCGAGGAGGTGGAGACAATTCTGATCAAGCATCCGGCCATCGCCCAGGCGGCCGTGATCGGTGTTGCCGATGCTCAGAAAGGCGAGGTCGTGCGCGCCTTCATCGTGCGCAAGCCGGGGCAGAGCCTGGAAGCGGACGGGCTGCTGGCCTGGAGCAAGGAAAACATGGCCAGCTACAAGGCGCCGCGCGAGGTGCGCTTCATCGATGCGCTACCGGCCACGGGCGCAGGAAAGGTGCTGCGCCGTTTGCTGCGAGATATTCCCTGATTTTTTGCATCAAAAGTGATTGTGATCATTGATTGGTGAGCGCTAAAAGCTATTAAAACGAGAGTCCTATGTTCAAGAAAGTCCTGATCGCCAACCGCGGTGAAATCGCGCTGCGCATCATCCGTGCGCTGCAGGAGCTGGGCATTGCCAGCCTGGCGGTGTACGCCGCCGACGATGCGGAGGCCCCACATGTGCAGGCCGCAGACGAGGCGCTGGCACTGGGCGCCAGCGGCCCGGCTGCCTATCTCGATGGCGCGCAGCTGCTTCGGATCGCGCAGCAGCACGGTTGCGATGCGCTGCACCCGGGCTATGGCTTTCTCAGCGAAAACGCGGACTTTGCGCGCGCCTGTGCGGCAGCGGGGCTGCGCTTCATCGGCCCGACGCCCGAGCAACTGGCGCTGCTTGGCGACAAGGCCAGGGCCCGCGCGCTGGCGCAGCAATGCGGCGTGCCCCTGATGCCCGGCAGCACCGAGGCCGTGACGCTGGAGCAGGCACAGCAGTTCTTTGCGCGGCAGCAGGCCGATGGGGCCAGCGGCATCATGATCAAGGCCATTGGCGGCGGCGGCGGGCGCGGCATGCGTGCGGTCACCGAGGCTGGCGAGGTGGCGGCCGCCTACCAGCGCTGCCGCAGCGAGGCCCAGGCAGCCTTTGGCGTGGACGGCGTCTATGTCGAGCGGCTGATGAGCGGCGCGCGCCATATCGAGATCCAGCTGCTGGGTGACGGCAGCGAATGGCCGATGGCGCTGGGCGAGCGCGAATGCACGCTGCAGCGGCGCTTTCAGAAGCTGGTGGAGATTGCGCCCAGCCCGAGCCTGACGCAGCCGCTGCGCGAGCGCATCACCGAGGATGCGCTGCGCATGGCAGCCAGGCTGCGCTACGAAAGCCTGGGCACATTCGAGTTCCTGGTCGATCTGCATTCCGAGTCCCTGCCCTATGTGTTCATCGAGGCCAACCCGCGCCTGCAGGTGGAGCACACGATTACCGAAGAAGTCTTTGGCGTCGATCTGGTGCAGGCCCAGATCCGCATTGCGGCGGGCGAGCATTTTGCCGACCTGGGCCTGAATGTGAATGCACCGCCCCGGCCGCGCGGCTATGCCATGCAGTGGCGCATCAATGCCGAAACCCTCGATGCCCAGGGCAACTCCCGCCCCGGCAGCGGCCGCATTGCCGAGCTGCACTGGCCGCAAGGCCCCGGCATACGCCTGGACAGCCATGCGCAGCAGGGTGCCAGCCCGTCGCCGCATTACGACACCTTGCTGGCCAAGCTCGTCGTGCACAGCAACGCGCCGCGTTTTGAGGATGTGCTGCGCCGCTCCCGGCGCGCGCTGGCCGACTGCCGCATCGTGGGCCTGGCCACCGATCTGCCGCTGCTGAAGGCCCTGGCCCAGCGGCCCGAGATGCTGGAGCAGACCGTGCACACGCGCTGGCTCGAAGAGGTCCTGCCGCAGCTGGTAGAAGCTGCAGAAAAGATAGCTTCAAGCGCAAGTCATTCAATGAATTCAGATGCTTTTAAGTCTGAAAGCAATGTATTGCAAGAGCAGAAAGCTCCTGAAAATGCAGTGCTGGCTCCCATGCCGGCCAGGGTCGTGCAGTGGTCTGTTGCGGTGGGTGAGACGGTGGCCAAGGGCGCCGAGCTGGGCATTCTCGAAGCCATGAAGATGCAGCATGTGTTGTTCGCGCAGGCTGCGGGCCGGGTCCAGGCGTTGCTGGCGGAGGCCGGCAGCTATGTGGCGCAGGACCAGGCCCTGCTGGTGCTCGCGCCCGTTCAGGGCGATGCAGCGCATGCCGAGGTGGTGCCGCGGCGGCAGGACCCGGGCCACATCCGGGCCGATCTGCAGCGCGTCAGGGATCGCCATGGCTTCACGCTCGATGCAGCGCGGCCCGAGGCCATGGCCAGGCGCCATGCCCAGGGCAGCCGCAGCGCGCGCGAGAACATTGCCGATCTCTGCGATGAAGGCAGCTTCATCGAGTACGGCGCGCTGGCGATTGCCGCGCAGACACGCAGGCGCAGCCTCGACGATCTGGTAGCTAACACGCCGGCCGACGGCATGGTCACGGGCATGGGCTCCATCAATGCCGCGCAGTTCGGCGCGGAGCGGTCGCGCGCCGTGGTCATGTCCTATGACGCCACGGTGCTGGCGGGCACCCAGGGGGCGCGCAATCACGCCAAGACCGACCGCATGCTGGGCATCGCGCTGCAGCAGAAACTGCCCGTGGTGCTGTTTGCCGAAGGCGGCGGGGGCAGGCCCGGCGATACCGACACACCCGTGGTCGCGGGCCTGCATGTGCATACCTTCGCGGCCTATGCGGCGCTCTCGGGTCAGGTGCCCGTGGTGGGTATCACCCATGGCCGCTGCTTTGCGGGCAATGCGGCGCTGCTGGGTTGCAGCGATGTGATCATCGCCACGCGCAGCAGCAATATCGGCATGGGCGGACCGGCCATGATCGAGGGCGGCGGCCTGGGTGTCTTCCGTCCGGAGGAAGTCGGCCCCGCCAGCGTGCAGCATGCGAATGGCGTGATCGATATCCTGGTCGACGACGAGGCCCAGGCCGTGGCCGCGGCCAGGCACTATCTGTCCTTCTTCCAGGGGCGGGTCGAGCAATGGTCCGAGCCCGATCAGCGTCTGCTGCGCCAGGTCGTGCCCGAGAACCGCCTGCGTGCCTACGATACGCGCGCAGCCATGGCCGGGTTGGTGGACGAGGGCAGCCTGCTGATGCTGAGAACCGGCTTCGGCGCCGGCATCCACACGGCGCTGGCGCGCATCGAGGGGCGGCCCGTGGGACTGATAGCCAACAACCCGGGCCATCTGGGCGGCGCCATCGATGCCGATGCGGCCGACAAGGCGGCGCGTTTCATGCAGTTGTGCAATGCCCACGGCATCGCCATCGTCAGCCTGGTCGATACGCCCGGCTTCATGGTCGGGCCGGAGATCGAGAAAACCGCCCAGGTGCGCCATGTCAGCCGGCTGTTCGTCATGGCGGCCAAGCTGCGCGTCCCATACTTCAGCGTGGTGCTGCGCAAGGGCTATGGCCTGGGCGCCATGGGCATGACGGCGGGCAGCTTTCATGCGCCCATCTTCAATGTGGCCTGGCCCACGGGCGAGTTCGGCGCCATGGGCCTGGAAGGGGCTGTGCGGCTGGGCTTTCGCAAGGAGCTCGAAGCCCTGCCCGAGGGCGCGCAGCGCGAGGCGTTGTTCCAGAAGCTGCTGGCCCAGCAATACGCACATGGCGAGGCCATGCACATGGCGGCCACGCTGGAAGTCGATGCCGTCATCGACCCTGCGGAGACCCGCGCCTGGCTGGTGCGCGGCCTGGCCGGTGCGCGACTGCGCGAGGAAGGCGGCCGCTTTGTGGACACATGGTAAACGCTGATGGGGGCATCGAGATTTCAGCGTTTAATCGGTTGAAATCTCCGATGTGCAAAGCGCTTGCAGCTCATGTTTTTGATATGAACTGCATACGCAAAACCATATTCCGGCTCATGCTAAGCTGAATGTCTTGCACCAGCGCCCCGGCGGCCCAACGTCTGCTCCGGGGTGTTTTTGACTGCCCAGTATTTGCGATTGGAGATATCCCATGCCCGGACTTTTGCCCGATATCGATCCCGATGGCCTGCTCGAATTCTCGGTGGTCTACACCGATAGAGCGCTCAACCACATGTCCAAGAAGTTCGTGGGTGTGATGCAGGACATCCTGGGCATGCTCAAGGACGTCTATCACGCCAACACGGCCGTGCTGATTCCCGGCAGCGGCACTTTTGGCATGGAAGCCGTGGCGCGCCAGTTCGCCAATCGCGAGCGGGTGCTGATCGTGCGCAATGGCTGGTTCAGCTATCGCTGGACGCAGATCTTCGATGCCGATGCGGGCCTGGGCGGCGGCTCCGTGGTCTGCAAGGCGCGCAAGCAGGGCGAGGGCAGCCAGGACCCCTGGGCGCCATGCCCGGCCGCCGATGTGGCCGAGACCATTCGCGTGGAGCGTCCCAAAGTGGTGTTTGCCCCGCATGTGGAGACGGCCAGCGGCATCATGCTGCCCGATGAATACCTGCGTACCGTCGCCGATGCCGCGCACGAGGTTGGCGCGCTGTTCGTGCTGGATTGCGTGGCATCCGGCGCCATGTGGGTCGATATGGAAAAAACCGGCGTGGACGTGCTGATCTCGGCGCCGCAAAAGGGCTGGAGCAGCTCGCCTTGCTGCGCCATGGTCATGCTCTCGGCGCGCGCCCGCGAGGCCATAGAGCACACGCAGAGCTCCAGCTTCTCCTGCGACCTGAAGAAGTGGATGCAGATTGCCGAGGGCTACGAAAAAGGCCAGCACGCCTATCACACCACCATGCCCACGGACGCGCTGCTGCGCTTGCGCGACGTGATGCTGGAGACGCGCAAATACGGCTTTTCCAAGGTGCGCGAAGAACAGATGGAACTGGGTCGCAAGGTGCGCGAGCTGCTGCAGTCGCGCGGCTTCCCCAGCGTCGCGGCCGAGGGCTACAAGGCGCCTGGCGTGGTCGTGAGCTACACCACTGACGCGGAAATCCAGAGCGGCCGTGCCTTCCTCAAGGTGGGCTTGCAGACCGCCTCGGGCGTTCCGCTGCAATGCGATGAAGGCCCGGACTTCAAAACCTTCCGCATCGGCCTGTTCGGCCTGGACAAATGGCATGACTCGGATCGCTCCGTGGCGCATCTGTCCAAGGCACTGGACGATATCGGCATTGCCCGGACCTGAGAAGATGCGGCCGGCGGCATTGCTGCCATGACATTTTTTCGACCCGACTTCGTAATAAAGTCGGGTTTTGTTTATTCAGCGCATCCGATATGAAAAAAGCAGTCTCCGTGATCGGGTTTGTATTTGCTCTGGGCGCTGGCGCAGTGGTTCATGCTGCGCCAGTCACTACCGCCAGCGGGCTGATCTATGAAAGCCAGGTCGAAGGCAGCGGGCCCAGTCCCAAGGCGACGGACACCGTCAAGGTGCACTACCGCGGCTACTTTCCCGATACCGGCAAGGAGTTCGACAGCTCCTATGCACGCAAGCAGCCCATCGAGTTCCCGCTCACTGGCGTGATTCCCTGCTGGACCGAGGGCGTGCAGAAGATGAAAGTGGGCGGCAAGGCCAAGCTGACATGCCCTCCCGGCATAGCCTATGGCAGCCGTGGTGCAGGCCGTGCCGTTCCCCCCAATGCCACGCTGAACTTCGATGTGGAGCTGCTGGGCATCCAGGGCCGCTGATCAAGGCCTGTCGATCTCAAGCCGCTTGGCCAGGCGCTGCAGATTGGCTCGATCGAGCTGCAACTCGCGCGCTGCGGCGGCCCAGCTGCCCCGGTGACGGGCCAGGCTGGAGCTGACCAGCTGGCGTTCATAGGCGCTGACGGCGGCGCGCAGACCGGCCTCGGGCGCAGCCGCTGCGGTGGCCGGGTCCATGGGGGCTGTGGCCTGTGCGGCGGCAGGCGCCTCGGTCCGCTCCCAGAGATCGGCAAGTCCCAGGGTCACGATGCGCAGCCTGGTTCCCGCGCGGCTGGCGCTGCCGTCATTGCGGCTCAGGGCCCTGAGCACGGCGCGGCTGATGCAGTGCTCGAGCTCGCGCACGTTGCCGGGCCAGCTGCGATTGAGCAAGGCTGCCTGTGCGGCCGCATCCAGGCGCAGGCCGCCCAGCCTGAGCCTGGAGCGGTTCTCCTCGAGGAAATAGCCCGCCAACTGCAGCACGTCGCTGTCGCGCTCTCGCAGCGGCGGCACGGCGAGCGGATAGACATTGAGGCGGTGATAGAAGTCCGCGCGCATGCGCCCGGCGTGGACTTCCGCAGCCAGGTCACGGTTGGTGGCGGCGATCACGCGCACATCCACATGGTGCTCCCGGTCCGAGCCCAGGCGCTGCAGCTGGCCGCTTTGCAGCACGCGCAGCAGCTTGGCCTGCACGGGCAGCGACAGTTCGCCGACCTCGTCCAGGAACAGCGTGCCCTGATGCGCCTGCTCGAACTTGCCGCTGCGCTCGCTCAGTGCACCCGTGAAGGCCCCGCGCACATGGCCGAACAGCTCGCTCTCGACCAGGTTGTCGGGCAGGGCCGCGCAGTTGATGCTGATCATGGGCTTGTCGGCACGGCCCGACTGCGCATGCACGGCCTGGGCCACCAGCTCCTTGCCGGTGCCGGTTTCGCCGGTGACGAGCACGCAAAGATCGCTGACTGCGACCAGGGCAATGTCTTTCTGAAGCTGGCGCATGACGGGGCTTGCGCCCTGCAGTCCGCGCTCCTGTGGCGCGACGGGACTGGCAGAGCCGGTGGCGCCGCGCGCGAGCTGGGAAAGCTGGTGCACGCGCTCGGCCGTGGCCACGGTGGCTGCGGCCAGATTGCTGAAGGCCTGCAGCATGGCCAGCGCCGCGGGGTCGGCGAACCGGCCCGGCTCCAGTGCGTCCAGCGTCAGCAGTCCCCAGGGCAGGCCGCCCAGCTGCAGCACGCAGCCCATGCAGTCATGCACATGCAGCTCGCTGATGGCCTGGCCTTTGTGCGCCACCAGCCCGTCATAGGGATCGGGCAGGGGACTGTCGGGTTCAAAGCGCATGGCCTGGCCGGCCGCCAGCAACTGGGCAAAGCGCGGATGCTCGCCCAGGCGAAAGCGCCGGCCCAGCGTGTCCGGCATCAGGCCGTCGATTGCCATGGGGCGCAGCCATTCGCCTTCGAGCTTCAGCAGGGCTACGGCATCGGCGGGCAACAGATTGCGCAGTGCGGCCAGCAGACGGCGCAGACGTTCGCGCTCGGACAGGTCCTGGGCCAGATCGGCGATCAGCGGGCTGACGGCGTTGAGAATGTGAGATGTTGTCATAACGACATCGGATGGTGTCAATGAGACAGCAATTGATGGATGTCATATTGACGCATGTTTTTGCAAGCCATTGTTCTGCAATGGTCTTGTTGCTGGCACGCCGTTTGCATTTATCCGCTCAAGCCTTGCAGCTGGCAAGGCAGCAACCAGGAGATTTGCATGCTTACCGAACGTCAACGCGAGATCGTCAAGGCCACCGTACCGCTGCTGGAAACCGGCGGCGAGGCCCTGATCACGCATTTCTACCAGACCATGCTGGGTGAGTATCCCGAGGTGCGCCCGCTGTTCAACCAGGCGCATCAGCAAAGCGGTGCTCAGCCGCGAGCATTGGCACATAGCGTGCTGATGTATGCCAAGAACATCGACCGACTGGAAAACCTGGGCAATCTGCCTGCGCAAATCATCAACAAGCATGTGGCGCTGCAGGTACAGGCCGAGCATTACCCCATCGTCGGTGCCTGCCTGCTGCGCGCCATTCGCGAGGTGCTGGGGGCAGAGATCGCCACGGATGAGGTGATCGCCGCCTGGGCCGCCGCCTATCAGCAGCTGGCCGATATCCTGATCGGTGCGGAGCGCGCGGTGTACGAGCAGACTGCGGCAGCCGAAGGCGGCTGGCGTGGTGTGCGTGCCTTCAAGCTGGTGCGCAAAGAGGCCGAAAGCGCCGAGATCACGTCCTTCTATCTGGAACCCGTGGACGGCGGCGCGGTGATTGCCCATCAGCCAGGCCAGTACATCGGCCTGCGCGTGGTAGTCGACGGCCTGGAGCAGCGCCGCAACTACTCGCTGTCGGCGCCTGCCAACGGCAAGAGCTATCGCATCAGCGTCAAGCGCGAGGCCGGCGGCAAGGTCTCCAACCATTTGCACGACCAGCTGCACGTGGGCGATACGCTGGAGCTGTTCCCGCCTGCCGGCCATTTCACCTTGCAGGCCAATGCCAAGCCCCTGGTGCTGATCAGCGGCGGTGTGGGCATCACGCCCACGCTGCCCATGCTGCAGGCCGCGCTGCCCACGGGGCGCGAGATCACCTTCATCCACTGCGCGCGTGATCGCGGCGTGCATGCCTTCCGCGAGAAGATCGATGCGCTGGCTAACAGCCACGAGCAGCTCACACGCCGCTATTGTTACGACCAGGCGGACGCGGGCGACGAGGTCGATGCCCAGGGCCTGCTGAGCACCGACCGACTGGCCCAGTGGCTGCCTGAGTCACGCGATGCCGATGTCTACTTCCTGGGCCCGCGCGGCTTCATGCGCAGCGTCAAGCAGTCGCTGCGCGAGTTGGGCGTGCCCGAGGCCCAGGTGCACTATGAGTTCTTCGGTCCTGCGGAAGCGCTGGCTTGAGCGAGCTGAATGCTATTGAATAAATAGCTTTATGCGCTTGGTGTGAAAGGGGTAGAGGCTGAAAAGGCTTGAACTCAAGTCTTCAGTCTCTTCCATGCACTATGGTGTGAATGATTTCCCTGCCATCCAGGATGCGGCTGACACCATTGAACCAGCGGCAGTCGGTGTGGATGTTGGCGTAGTGATCCATCCAATCCAGCGTGATGGGTGAAATGCAGACCAGACGCTGGCTCTGCAGACCAGCATCAAACACTTGTGCGCGGAACTGGCTCAGGTTGGCGGGGCAATCCATCTCTTGAGCAAAGCACTGCCATGCAGCATGCAAAGCCGTGGCGTCTGCTGCGCGCAATCGTGTTTCAGACTCGGAGGCTTCCGCGGGACTGGTTTGCCAGTCGCTGATTTGCCCCTGCTGCAAGGTGGCCTTGACGCAGTGCCCTGCATCGCCGAAGACCAGCGCTTGAGCATCGCTCAGGCTGTGTACATAGAGTCTGTTGGACTCTGGCACTTCTGCGGCAAAGCGTTGCAGCAGCGGGATGTCCATCCCTAAAACGAAGCTGCTGCAAAGCGCGGGCTGTACAGCGATGGCTTCGGGTCGCAGCACCTGCTGCACCCAGGTTTGCCAAGGCAGCGGAAGCCCGGGCATCAACCATCCCAGCTCGCCCTCCGTGATTCTGTGTCGCAGCCCGGCCTCTTGCCTTTGTCCATCGGCGATCTGGCTGCGAGAGTATGGCCGCACGGCATTCAGCTCACGCTTGAGCTGGCGCTTGTTCAGGCGTTGTGCGGCCACGGGGACTGGGTTTAGCGGTAATACGCCTCGACCGTACCCTTGATCTTGATAAGCAGTGGCTTGCCCTTGCGGTCCAGGGTCTTGCCGGCGGGCACCTTGACCCAGCCCTCGCTCACGCAGTATTCCTCGACGTCAAAGCGGTCCTTGCCGTTGAAGCGGATGCCGATGTCGTGCTCGAACACGGCGGCCACATGGTGAGGGCTGCGAGGGTCGATGGACAGGTGGTCGGGTAGTTCGGGACGTTGTATGTCGGTCATATCGTGCGGATCCAAAAACGCCTATTGTCCTCTGCTTTGCTGGCTAGTCAGGTGAGCTCATGCCATGAGTCCCTGCTTTTCTTCCTTCGTGAAAACAAGCTGTTGGACTACTTTTGGCAATTCCTGGGGTTATTGACTGCCGCAAATGTTACCTGTGCGTGCGCCAGATGGCCGGTTCGGTTTTACATGTCTGCATGCAGTTTCCGCTGAGTCGCTGCTCATGTGTGTCGATGGTGACTTTTTGTGTCGGTTTGCGTTGTCACCCCGAGAGGCCCAAGGGAAGTTCGGGCTGATGAAAACCCGAGTTGATAAGGCAGGAACAGCGTGAATGTCCAACTCTGTATGTGGATGTAGCGTAACGGCTGTACAGCCTGTTTGTTTGCCAAAGGCAACTTGGTTTTCAAAGTTTAAAAGCTATGAAAACGGTAGTCGAAGCTTCACTTCCAAACCGAAAAATGAGCTCTCCGAAACAGCGCCCCGAGCTTGTGCAGCCCGGCGCGCGCAACAAAGGAGAGTCTGATGGATACAGCCATCCGCACCAAGGCAGGCTTGGTTTTTCTGGGGCCACTCACCACAGCCGTCCCTGAGTCAGAGCGATCGGTCTCCTATCAGGATCTGGATGCGCTGATGCACTCCGGTGTACAGCCGCAGGGCATTTATCTGCGTGCCGTGCCGCACCAGGTCTGGCGCAAATGGCTCAATCGCACCCGCCAGAGCGACTGGTGGAGCCTGCCGGTCTTTGCGGAACCGGCGCTGCGCGACGCGCAGCCGTACGTGGATGCGCTGTGCAGCGTGGAGCGGGCACACGAAATCACCGAGGGCATGGCCTTGCGCCGCCAGATGCTTCCCGATCCTGGCGATGTGCTGGGGCTGGAGGAGCGTCTGCTGTACTTCCTCTACGAACGCGGGCCGCAGACGGGCTTTCGGCCGCTGCTCGACCGCGACAGCGACCAGCTCTACCGCTATCCGGTCGCGGAGCAACTGGCCTGCGCACAGGAGAGCGTGTCCCAGGCGCTGGAGGAGCTGCGCCGCCGCGGGCTGCTGCGCTCCGAGGGGCTGGTGGACCGCACCCGGCTGTGCTCGGGTTGCGGCTCGGCGCACATCCATTTCGTGGACGTATGCCCGCATTGCCAGAGCCTGGACATCCGACGCGAGTCAATGCTGCACTGCTTTGCCTGCGGCCATGTCGGCGCCGAATCGCAGTTCGTTGAAGGCGGTGCGCTGGACTGCCCCAAATGCCATGTGCATTTGCGTCACATCGGCGTGGACTACGACAAGCCGCTGGCCCAGTACCACTGCCGCAGCTGCCAGCGCTCATCGGTCGATTCCATGGTCCAGGCGCGCTGCCTGGACTGTGCGCGCACGAGCACGCCCGACGAGCTGGAGGTGCGTGAAGTCGCCACGCTAATGCTGAGCGCCAGTGGGCGTCAGGCTGTGCGCAATGGCGGAGTGGGCGAGGCCTACCCGCCGCTGAAGGCGCGCAACTATGTGGACCCGCAGGGGTTCAAGCGCATGTTGGGCTGGGCCAGCGACATCCAGGCGCGCAACCCGCAGTTCAGCTTCCACCTGATGCGCATGGAGCTCGAGCATAAGGGGCTACCGGCGCAGCAACTCAGCCCCTGGCAGATCACCGAGCTGCTGGACGAACTCGCCGTGCGCCTGAATGCCCAGCTGCGCGAGTCCGACCTGATTACCCGCGTGGATGAGCACAGCCTGTGGGTGATCCTGCCATACACGATGCCGCAGGGCCTGCAAAGCCGCATCGAGAAAACCATGGAAAAGCTGGCCGAGGAAGAGGGTGAAGCCAAGCGCCTGGCCCTGTCGGTGCACCTGCGTAGCATGGAAGTCAAGGCCATGAACGACGGCAGCGAAGCACCGTCCGCGAGCAATCTGATGCGGAAGATGCAGGCCGACACGCTGCAAGAGGCCTGACCATGTGGCAGCAGTTTGTGGAATCTTTCTTGCTGCTGGCGCACAGCTTCAGCACGCGGGGCGCATGGGATCAGGCATTCAACCTGTTCCCGTTCATCGTCCTGCTGGAGCTGCCGTTCTATGTGCTGGTCGTCGGCGGGATGCTGCGCTACGGGTTGCGCCATTGGCGTGTTCCGGTCCGGCGCCTGCAATACCCGTCCGTGTCCTGCCTGATCACCTGTTATTCCGAAGGCGATGATGTGCGCAAGACCATCAGCTCCTTGGTGAATCAGCGCTATGCGGGGCGCATCCAGATCATTCCGATCATCGACGGAGCTATCAAGAACAGCGACACGCTGCATGCGGCACTGTCCGAGGCCAAACGCTGGGAAGGTACCGAGGGGCGGCGCGAAGTCACCGTGCTGCCCAAGTGGCAGCGCGGCGGCCGGGTGTCTTCGCTGAATGCGGGGCTGACGCTGGCCACGGGCGACGTGGTGATGGCACTGGACGGCGATACCTCGTTCGACAACGACATGGTGGAGAACGCCACACGCCACTTCGACGATCCACTGGTGGCGGGGGTTGCGGGCAATCTACGTGTGCGCAACCAGGGCAGAAACCTGGTGACCAAGATGCAGGGGCTGGAATACATGCTCTCCATCAGCGGTGGCAAAACGGGCCTGTCCGAGTTCAACATCGTCAACAACATCTCGGGTGCCTTTGGAGTGTTCCGGACTTCGCTGGTCCGGCACCTTGGCGGTTGGGACGCGGGGACGGCGGAGGACCTGGACATGACGCTGCGCATCAAGCAGTACTTCGGCCGCTACAGCGGCATGCGCATCAAGTTCGAGCCGCATGCCATGGGGCATACCGACGCACCGGAATCCTGGCGCGTGTTCTTCAAGCAGCGCTTGCGCTGGGACGGGGACATGTACTACCTGTTCGTGCGCAAGTACCGTTTCAACCTGCGGCCTTCGTTGCTGGGGTGGCCGAACTTCCTTTTCACCCTTATCAACGGCCTGCTCATGCAACTGGTGCTGCCCTATCTGATCGTGGGATCGCTGGCAATGCTGCTGTTCATCCAGCCGCTGGGCATCGTGCTGGGCACGCTGGCTTTCGTCTACCTGGGCTATCTGCTGTTGCTATTGGCCTACTACCTGGTCTATCTGGCCACGGTGTCGGAGCGTATCCGGTTGGACCTGTCCTATCTGCCGTACCTGCCGCTGTTTCCTCTCTTTGCCTTCGTGACCCGGGTGCACAGCGGCTACGCCATCCTGGTGGAAGCGCTGACCCATTCGCACCTGGACTCGTCCATGGCGCCCAATTGGGTGCTGCGCAAGAACAAATTCTAAAAACCCACGCATGAAACCATTTTCCCTTCACTACCTGCCGGGTGGGCCGCACCGCGTCCGTGCCCTGAGCGGCCTGATAGGCGTCAGCCTGCTGGCTTCCATGCTGGGAACAAGCGCGAGCGCGCAGACTGCCACTGCCGTATCCGCAGCGTCTGAGGCGCGTGCTCCTGTCGCTTCCGCCGACACGGGCCAGCCCTGGAGCTGGGCCGACCTGCAGGCCTGGAGCGCGGAGCAGGGGCCAGCCGTGCGGCTGGCGCGCCTCAAGGAGCATGTGGCCGGCAGCAACCTCAAGCTGGTCGAGTCGGACAACGGTGCACGGCTTATCGCGGCTGCCGGCCTGGCACGCGCCAAGGAGCCGGTGACGGATACCCTGAACCGCAACTACAGCCGCCTGTCGGGGCAGGCTGGTCTGCGCTGGAGTTTTCTGGGCGCCGAGGAAGCACGCCGGCGCAATGTGCAGGAGGCCAGGACCGAGCAACTGAGCAGTACCGCGCAGACCCAGCTTCTGCAGGCCCAGGCCGTGACGGAGCTGGGACGGCTGTATGTGCGCTATCTGCGCAGCCAGCAGCGCGAGCAGGTAGCACGGGCCTATCTGTCCACGCGCTCCCAGATCGAGGGCAGGCTGCAGGAGCGCGTGGCTGGCGGCCACATGCTGCGCTCTGAAGGGCTGGACCTGCAGGGCTACTACGAAACCGCGCAGAACCGCGTGGCCAAGGAGAAGGAAGTGCAGCGCGCAGCCTTGCAGCAAATGGGCTTTTTGACCGGCCGCCGTCTGCGCGCCCAGTCGGTGCCGGCTCTGGCCCTGCCGCAGACCTGCATGAATCCGGCCATGCTGCAGGATGCGCTCAACACGCATCCCGCGCTGGAATCTGCACGCTATGCGATGGAAGGATTGCGGGAGCAGGCCCGGCACACGCGCTATGGCGGAGTGACGGGCGGCGTGCAACTGAGCCAGAGCCTGAGCAAGGATTTCGGCGGCAGCCCCGGCCATGCGACGGCCGTGGCGGTGGATGTGTCCATCCCCCTGCAATGGCGCAGTCAGAAGGATGCGATGGCGGCCAAACTGCAGGGCCAGTATGACGAGGCGGCCGAGCAATACGCGCAGACCCAGGGCAAGCTGCAGCTGGAGCAGCAGACCGTGCTGGAGCAGTACAGGTTGAGCCAGAGCGAACTCAAGAGCAGGGCCCAGCGCTATGCAGCGGCCACCGAAGGGCTGCGTGTGGCGCAGCTGCGCGCGCCCAGCCTCGGCGGTGACGGCATGGTGCAGACCATCAAGGCAGACAACGGCCGCTACGAGGCGGCGGTGCGCTATATCAGCGCCGCCGAAGAAGAGGATCTGGCGGCCATGGACATGCTGTATTACACGCGTGGTTGCAGCTTGCAGGTGCGTAGCGACGACCCGCTGCAGGCTGCGGTGCTGCAGCGTACTGGTGCCGCAGCTTCCGCAGTGGGTGCTGACGGACTGGTAGCAGTGGCGCAGCAGACCAGGCTCAGCGAGGAAGCGGGCGTTGCCAAACCCGCTGCAGCCGCTGCAGCAGCCGCACCTGCGGGAACCGGCTGGTATGCATGGAAAGGCTGGCAATGGGTGCAGCAGCCGGCCCGCATCGACCAGCTGCCGCAAGGCACGCAGCGCCTTCTGGTGTCGTTCACCGAAGAGCAGTTGCAGCGCCTGGCGGCCGACGAGCAGGCTCGCCAGGGACTGGAGCAGCTGGCGCAGCGTGCGCGCCAGCGCGGCATCCGGCTGGAGCTGCTGCTGGGCGAGCCGACCTGGGTGCTGCCCAAGGGGCGCGGCAACATGCTGGCGCTGCTGCAGAAGGTGCAATCCATGCCGTTCGGCATGGTCCACCTGGATCTGGAGCGCAGCCAATTGCCCGATGTACAGCAAAAGGACTGGGGCCGCAATGTGCTCGACAGCCTGCAGGAGGCGGTGGCCCAAAGCCGCCTGCCGGTCTCGCTGACGACCCACCACCGCGAACTGCGCGAACCCGGCTTTCTACAGGCCCTGCAGAAGGCCGGTGTCAAGGAAGTCGTGCCCATGATCTACAGCGCCAATGCGCAGAGCACGGTGAACGCGATCAAGCAGCTGCCGCCCATGCCTCAGGGGCTGGACCTGGCCGTGGCGCAAAGCATTGAAAAGGAATTGCCCTCGGAAGAGAGCTTGTTTCGTATAGGCAGGCGCCAGGCACTGGTTCATTGGCAGGGCGTGGCACAAGCGCTGCGGACGGTGCCCGGTTTCAAAGGCGTCGTCGTGCAGTCCTGGGAAGACTATATGGAGGCTCAACCGTGAAGATCCAATTCAATGCTCCGCCGGCTTCGGCGGAAGTCAGCAATGGCATTCCCGTCAAGTACGACAACGTCAAGCGCAAGGTGCCGCGCTGGCGCTGGTATCTGGTGCTGGGCATTGTGCTGCTGATACCCTTGTACTTTGTCTACAAAACCGTGAGCAGTACGGTGCTGCGGGCTTCGCCCGGCATGGTGGTCATCGACCAGGTCGTGGTGCGTGCACCGATCACGGGCCAGGTGGAGCAAGTCGCCCCGGAGGGGCAGGCCACTGAGCAGGGCGAGCGCGTGCTGCGTGTGGTGCAAAAGCAGGTGCCCACGCCAGCGGCCGGTACGGTGCAGGCTGCCGACGTGGTGGCCAGTTCCGCGGACCATACCTATGCGATGCAGCGCCAGGATCTGCAGGGCCAGCAAAAGGCCTTGCAGTCCAGTCTGCAGGCCGTGCAGGGCCGCATGTCTCTGATGCAGGATCGCGTGCGGCAGATTGATGAGCTGTTCCGCCAGGGCGCGGCCACGCGCCAGGAAGTGGACGCAGCACGCCTGCAGATGCTGCAGGCACAGGCCGAGGTTGGCCGCGCCCAGCGCGAAATCCTGGTCGCCAGCCAGCAGCAGAGCGCCCTGTATCTGCAGGCGGCCAAGGATGCTGCGGCCACGCGTCAGGCTGTCGGTCTGGCACAGGCCGGCAACATCACGCCGGTTGCGGATCTGATGGCGCCCGTGCCCTCGCAGGTGGTGCGCAGCTTCGTCAAGGCCGGCGAATGGGTGGTGGCCGGAGACGAGCTGATGGTGCTGCAGACGCGCAAGGCGCCCTGGGTCCAGGCCTATCTGACGCCCCAGCACCTGAGGTACGCGCGCAAGGGCCAGAAGGCCACGCTGGTCTTCCTGGACGGGCAGAAGGTGCCGGCCGAGGTCGATGAGGTCTTCTCGGAAACCCAGCGTGTCCCGGCCGAGCGCGTGGGCCCGATGGAGTCGCAAAGCGCCGCGGTGGTGGTCAAGCTGCGTCCGCTGCAGGCCCTGCCTGCCGAGCACCGCGTCAACCGCCTGCCCATTGATGTGCGCTTTGAGAGAAGCTGGTGGCCCTGGAGCCAGGACCCTCGGCTTGCTGATTTCACGGCAAACGTCAAGGTCGGCTGACCCGTCCGATGCTGGCGGCAGCCCTGGGCTGCAGACGAGCGGGCCGAGAGGCCGTATGCTCTAGCGCATGCTCACGTCTGAACAACGTCGCTCGCTGCAGCAGGCCAAGCGCATGCCGCTGGTTCTGCTGCTGCTGGTGGCCGCAGGTTTCATTGCCACTGCGCTGGCCGGCTCGCGCTGGGCCATAGAGGGGCAGGCCGTGCCTCTATGGCTGGTCTGTCTGCGCGGCATTTGCGAGGCGGCGATGGTCGGGGCGCTGGCCGACTGGTTTGCCGTGACGGCCCTGTTTCGTCATATTCCGCTGCCGCTGGTGGGGCGGCACACGGCCATCATCTCGCGCAACAAGGATCGCATAGGCCGCAACCTGGCCACTTTCGTGCGCGACAAGTTTCTCGACGCGCCTTCGCTGGTGGCTCTGATCGAGCGCAACAACCCCGCCCAGGCGCTGGCGGACTGGCTGACGGTTCCCGCCAACAGCCAGCTGCTGGGCAGGCAGGTGGCGCGGCTGGCGCTGGCCGCGCTGGAGATGGTGCAGGACAAGCAGGTAGAGAAATTTCTGACCCAGTCGCTCAAGGCCGTGATGCAGCATGTGGATCTGTCGCGCGCGGCGGCATCGCTGCTGTCGGGGCTGACGGCGGGCGGGCGCCATCAGGAGGTGCTCGACGATGTGCTGGCGCGCATCAGCCGCGTGCTGCGCCAGGAGCAGACCCATGTGCTGATCGCGCAGACCATCGTGGTCTGGCTCAAGCGCGAGCACCCGATCAAGGAAAAAATGCTGCCTACGGACTGGCTCAGCGACAAGGGTGCCAGTCTGATTGCCAGCGCTCTGGACAGCCTGCTGCAGGACGTGGCCCAGAACCCCGGCCACCGTCTGCGCGAGGCCTTCGACAGCTCCATACAGCGCCTGATCGACGGTCTGCAGAACGACCCGGTCTACGCCGAGAGGGTAGAAAAACTGCGCAACTATCTGCTGCATGACGAGAAGCTGGCCGTCTATCTGCGCGAGCTATGGGCAGGCTGGCGCACCAAGCTGGAGCGCGATCTGGCCGACGAAAACTCGGCCATGGCGCGGCGTGCAGCCGTGATGGGGCGCTGGCTGGGCCAGGCACTGGCGCATGATGAGGCGCTGCGCAACTCCATGAACGAGCGCCTCAAGCGCTGGGCGACCACGCTGGCTCCCGATGTCTCGCAGTTCATCGCCAGACATATTGCCGACACGGTGCAGCGCTGGGATGCCGAGCAACTGGCCACGCTGATCGAGGCGCATATCGGCAAGGATCTTCAGTACATACGCATCAACGGCACGCTGGTGGGCGGTGCCATCGGTTTGCTGCTGTTTCTCATCTCGCATGCCGCGGCCCTGTGGCGCAGCCTGCTGGCCTGGCTGGGATAAAGCTCTATGAGCCGCAGCCGGTGCCAGTTGGCGCTGGTTAGCGTTCTTGTCAAAGTACTTAACAGTAAAAATTCTTTGGAAGACCTGTTGGTTGTGGTTACAATGAGAATTATTCGCAACAAGAAGACCTTGCGGTAATCTTTGACTCAGCCAGGCATGCACATTGAATGACTGCATGCCGCCATGCCCAGCTGCATGGTTTAGCCAGGACGATCTCTGCGCAGATCGTGATTGCCTTCTTCATCACTCCAACAGCGCGAATGCTTCGCTGACCTGCACCTGCTGTTCGTGGCTTTGGCCATGAGGCGCAGCCGTGTCTGGTCGATGTGCATCTTCTTCCAAACTCATCATGCAAATTCATGCAGCCGCTGCTGCAGGCCTGGCCATGGCCTGCGCGTCTTCGTCTTTCCGTCCTCTGTTCACCACCCGCCGGTCGCTGCGTCCTGTGCTGGGCATGGCGCTGGCTGCAGCAGGCCTGCTGACCCACGGGCTGACGGCGGCACAGGAGAAATCTCTGGAGACCGTGGTGGTCACGGCCTCGGGCTTCGAGCAGGAGATCAAGGATGCGCCGGCATCGATTTCCGTCATCACACGCGAAGAGCTGGAAAAAGGCAGCTACAACAATCTGCATGATGCGCTGCGCGACGTGCCAGGCGTGAATCTGGTGCCTTCGGACAACAATTCCAACGACATCAGCCTGCGCGGCATGGGCGTGAACTACACCCTGATCCTGGTGGACGGCAAGCGCACCAATACCCGCGAAACTCAGGCCAACGGCTCCACGGGTACCGACCAGAGCTGGGTGCCGCCGCTGGAGGCGATAGAGCGCATCGAAGTGGTGCGCGGTCCCATGTCCTCGCTCTACGGCTCTGACGCCATGGGGGGCGTGATCAACATCATCACGCGCAAGGTGGCCAAGGAGTGGATGGGCTCCATCCGCACCGAAGCCACGCTGCAGGAGCGCTCTTCCTCGGGCAATATCTACCAGAGCAATTTCTATCTGTCCGGCCCCATACAGACCGATCTGCTGGGCCTGAGCATCTACGGCAACTACAACAAGCGCGGCGAGGACAACATTCTCAACGGCTACAACGACTACGACAACCGCGCGCTCAACGTCAAGCTGGCGCTGACGCCCAACAAGGACCACGACATCATTGCCGAGCTGGGCACGGGCAAGCAGCACTACACCTCGACGCCGGGCAAGACGCTGGCGGCCACGGCTGCACTCAGCGACCGCAAGTTCGAGCGCGACAACTTCTCGCTGCAGCACAAGGGACGCTGGGGCTGGGCATCTTCGGACACATATCTGCAGCAGGAGAAGACGCGCAATCTGTCGCGCGACATGACCATCAAGAACACGGTGTTCAACAGCAGCTGGGTGGCGCCGCTGGGGGCCAGCCATCTGCTGACCACGGGCGTGAGCTACAACGAGCAGGACCTGAACGACACCACCACCAACACCTTGCCCAATGCCAGCCGCACCAGCATCAACCGCAGCCAGTGGGCCGTGTTTGCCGAGGACGAATGGCGTCTGCACAAGGACTTTGCACTGACCGGTGGCCTGCGCTACGACCATGACAGCCAGGCCGGCGGCCAGGTCAGCCCGCGCCTGTATGGCGTGTGGAATCTGGCCCCGCAGTGGACGGTCAAGGGCGGCGTCTCCACGGGCTTTCGTGCGCCGTCGCTGCGCCAGACCGTGGGTGACTGGGGCCAGAGCAGCCGTGGCGGCAATATCTACGGCAACCCCGATCTGAAGCCCGAAACCTCGCTGACCAAGGAAATCGGCGTGCTCTACGACAGCGGCGCCGGCACCACGGCAGGGCTGACGGTGTTCGACAACGAGTTCGAGGACAAGATCACCCGCGTGGCCTGCCCCAGCTGCGGCCCGCTCAACAGCTCGGGCCGCGTGCCCACCACGAACATCAATGTGGATAACGCCATCACGCGTGGCCTGGAGGCTTCGCTGGGCACCCAGTTGAGCAAGACGCTGCGCCTGAAGACCAACTACACCTTCACCAAGTCCGAGCAAAAGAGCGGTGAGTTTGCCGGCCAGCCGCTGAACCAGCTGCCGCGCCATCTGTTCAATGTCTCGCTGGACTGGAGCCCCACGGCCCAGCTCAACAGCTGGCTCAAGGCGTCCTATCGCGGCAAGGAAAGCGCACCCACGGGCGGAGCGTCCTCGGGCAGCTTCACCCAGAAGAGCTACACCATGCTGGATCTGGGCGGCTCCTACAAGCTCAACAAGACCGTCACGCTGTACGCGGGCATCTACAACCTGCTGGACAAGCAGGTCATCTATGACGGCGTCAATTACGACACCGTGCTCGACGGCCGCCGCTACTGGCTGGGCATGAACGTCAAGTTCTGATCCTCGCCATCGCAGCCGTTGCCGCAATGCCCGGCAAGGGCTGCCGACTTTTCTTCTGTTTTGCTTTTCAAGGTTCTTCATGCAACAACTGATCAGTCGTCGCGCCGCCGCTGTGGCACTGCTGATGATGGCCGGCTCCGCCTGGGCGCAAACGCCGCAGTCCCTGTCATCTGCGGCCCAACCCGCCCGCATCCAGGTCGAGCATGCCAGGGGCGTGACCGAGCTGCCTTTGGCGCCGCAGCGCGTGGTGGTCTACGACCTGGCTTCGCTGGACACCATGCAGGCGCTCAAGCTGTCGGTGACGGGAGTGCCCAAGGTTCATTTCCCCGCCTATCTGACGGGCTACGCCGATGCCCGCTACCAGGTGGCGGGCTCGCTGTTCGAGCCCGACTACGAGGCGCTGAGCCGCATCCGCCCTGATCTGATTGTGGTGGCCGGCCGCTCGGCCAGCAAGTACGAAGCGCTGAGCCGTATCGCACCGACACTGGACCTGAGCACTTCGGGCAAGGACTTGCTCGGCGATATGCAGCGCAATGTGACCGCGCTGTCCAGCCTGTGGGACAAGCAGGCGCAGGGCGCGCAGCTCATGCAGCAGGTGCGCAGCGACGTGGAAGCCACCCGCGCTGCCGCGGCCAAGGCCGCGCCAGGCCTGCTGGTGCTGGCCGTCAACAAAAACATGAGCGCCCAGACGCCGGGCTCGCGCTTCGGTCTGCTGCATGACGTGCTGGGCATCAAGCCCGCCCTGCCCGCAGATCCGGCGCAGGCGCGCGGCATTGCGCTGAAGATGGACGATATCGCCAGGATTGACCCCGAGTGGCTGTTCGTGATCGACCGCAACGCGGGCACGGGCAGCACCAAGGACAAGGACGGCAAGCCGGTCGTGCCGTCGCGTGAGCTGTTCAACAACGACATCATCAAGAACACGCGTGCGGGCCGCGCGCAGCAACTGGTGTTCGTCGATCCGCAGCTCTGGTATTTGCTGGGCAGCAGCGGCCCCCAGGCCATGCGGGCCAATGCGCAGCAGATTCGCGCTGCACTCGAGCGCTAGGCTCCGCGAAAGATAGCAAAGTTAATAGCTGCTTTCGCCAATGAATAAAGGGTTTCAATGCATAAAAGCATTGAAACCCTTTATTTTCATGCGCAGCAAGCTATCTAAAAGTATCAGGCATCGGGTGCGGAAGGCTCGGGCGGCAGCAACTGCTTGCCAATCAGCTGCCAGGCCTTGGCGGCATCGGCCTGGCCGGCGAACAGATGGCAACTGGCGGCAGTCATTGCGATGCGGCCGTTCTCGGGCTCCAGGTCGAAGGCCAGCTCGCATTGCGCAGCGGCGTTGGCCCACATGACCAGCGCGTTCCGGTTCTCCTCCTTCTGCAAGGCGTGGGCCTCGGCCATCCAGGCCTGTGCCAAACGAAAGGCGGCTTCCGGTTCGCTCATATCGGCCTTGTGCGCCAGATAGAACTCCTTGCCGGCTGCCTGCCAGAAGGCGCGGGCCTGCTCGAAGTCCTGCGTGGCAATCTTCTGGGCCTGCTGCACCAGCGCGTTGCCGGCCTGCAGATGGGCCTGATAGGTGGATGCGTCTTGATCTTGGGACATGGCGCTTATTGTCCTCATTGCCTGGCCTCGCGGAGCGCGACCGCGTGCATCTCCCCTGGACGGCCCCGGGGCATTACCGGCGCCTGCGGGTAGGCTTGCCGCTAGTAGCGGAAGTCCAGCTGATGCGGGCCCTTGCCGATCTCTGCCGTTTGGGTCTTGCTTACGCCCTCCCTGGTGGTGGCGGTGATCTTGTAGCTGCCGGCAGGCAGCTGGATCAGGCAGACCGGGCCGTTGGCCGTGAAGCGGCTGCTGTCCTTGCCGGAGCTGACCTCGACCGCCACATTGGCCAGATAGGCGCCGTCCTTTTGCGCAAACAGCAGCGACAGCGGGTAGTCCTTCATCGCGGCGCGCATGAGCGTGGACTCGTCCTCGCCTATGCCGCCGCAGCTGTAGCGCAGCGCGCCGGCCTGCTGCATATCGGGAATCCGGCCCTGAGCCAGAGCGGGCAGGCCGAGACCGGCACTGGCGGCCAGAACCAGGCAGGCAGCGTTTCTCAAGCAATGCATGGTGTTTCCTTTCAGCGATGCACGGCCGGCCATCTTGCGGCCTGACCGCGCAGCTCCATGTCATCCCTGCTCGGTGCTGCGTGTGGGCCTCATCGGCTTTTACGCCCGGTTGCCGGATGAAACAGGCGCCCGTGCTTGTGCATCCTGGCCCGCAGGCAGACTCAGCCCGATGCTGGTGACAGACAGCTCGGAGCGTGCAAACGCCTGTCCGCCATGCATGCGCGCGATCGCGGCCACGATGGACAGGCCCAGGCCGTGGTTGCGATCGGCCTGGCTGCGCGCTGCGTCCGAGCGGTAGAAGCGGTCAAACAGCCTGGGCAGATGTTCTGCGGCAATGGCCTGACCCTGGTTCTGCACCGCCAGCGTGACCTGGCCGGCCTGCGGCGTGCTGATCTGTATCTCTATGCAGCTTCCCGGCGTGGCATAGCGGGTGGCATTGCCCAGCAGATTGGACAGCGCCCGGCGCAGCAATCGCGCATCGACCTGGGCCTGCGCATCGCCCTGCACCCGCACCTGCAGATTAGCCTCCTGCAGCGCGGCCTCGTGATACTCCACCACTTCGTCCGCTAGGCTGGCCAGGCTGGCCACCTGAATGCGGTGCGCGCTTTCGCCGCGATCAGCGTGAGAGAGAAAAAGCATGTCCGCCACGATGCCGGCCATGCGCTGCAGATCCTCCAGATTGGAAGCCAGGATGTCGCGCAGCTCGCCCGCATCGCGGGGCTTGCGCAGAGCCAGCTCGCAGCTGCTGATGAGCGTGGTCAGCGGGGTGTTGAGCTCATGGGCCACATCGGCGTTGAAGGCCTCCATCTGGCGGTAGGCCACGGCCAGCCGCTCCAGCAGCGCGTTGAACTGGGCAATCAGCGGACGCAGCTCCTGGGGCTGGTTGCTGTCGTCAAGCCTGGTCTGCCAGTCGTGCGTGAGATCCTTGGCGCCCAGTTGCCGGGTCTGCTCCACCAGCGAATGCAAAGGCGCCAGCCCGCGGCGCACCAGCCAGGCGCTGAACAGCGACACCAGCAGCGCACCGCTGACGGCAGCAAGGCCCAGAATCCAGGCCAGCTGGCGCAGCAGGGCATCGTCGGGGCGGCGGTCCAGCATCAGCAGCACCTGTACGAGCTGCTGCTCCTGCGGATCCACATGGGCTGGCAGCACGACGCTGAAGCTGCGCCGTGCGCTGTGAACATCGTCCAGGGGCTGGTGCAGTTTCTCGAACAGCAGCGCGCCGCTGGCATAGCTGACGCGGATCGACATATCCTCGTGGCCCGTGAGAAAGTCGGACAGCATGTGCTGCATGCTGGACGCGGAGCGGTTGGCACGGGCCTGTTGCAGAAGATGCGTCACCGTGACCTGCTTTTGCTCCAGGCTTTCCTGCTGGCGCTGGGCCAGTGCCAGCCAACTACCCCAGTACACGGCCACGCAGACCAGGCCCAGGCCCAGCATGGTCTGCAGGGCCAGCGAGCGCGACAGCCGGCGGCTCAGGTTCGGGATCTGAGGAGTGCTAGGAGAGACGTGATCAGCGGTCATGAGTGGCTGCTATGCTGGAAGATTCATTGTTTGCGGTTTGCTGGAAAAAGGAACGGACCATGAGTCTTGGTAACGCCATCATGAACAACTACGCCTTCTTGCTGGAGATGTACGAGGACAGCTATTTCCCTGAAGAACTGGTTCGCAAGGGCGAGGATATTCTGAGAGAACTCTGCCTGCAGATAGAGCAGCAAAAGCCGCAGAATCTGGAGCAGCTGTATCGATTGACCCACGCTGCGACCGAGCGTTTCAACGATCTTCAGCAGGAGTTCGAAGAGCAGGGCAGCGAGCTAGAAACGGCGGCACGTGAATGCATTGCGGCTGACTTCGAGGCCATTGCCAAGGCTTATGGTTTTGAAGAGGCGGATGTGGAGGAACTGATCGCTCTACGCGAATGGTAAGCACCGGCTATCAGGCATCAAGGCGAAGCTCCAGCACATAGCCCATGCCGCGCACCGTGTGCAGCAGGGGCAACTCGAACGGTGCGTCGAGCTTGAGGCGCAGGCGGCGCACGGCGACCTCGACGACATTGGTTTCGCTGTCGAAGTTCATGTCCCAGACCTGGGAGGCCAGCTCGGTGCGCGACAGCACTTCGCCCTGGCGCCGCAGCAGCAGACTCAGCAGATTGAACTCCTTGGCCGTCAGGTCCAGTCGCTGGCCGGCACGCGTGGCGCGGTGACGCAGCAGATCCAGCTCCAGATCGGCCATGCGCAGCACAGTGGCTTCGGGCGTGGCCTGGGCCTGCAGGCCACGGCGCAGCAGTGCATGAATGCGGGCCACCAGTTCTGAAAATGCAAAAGGCTTGACCAGATAGTCATCGGCGCCGGCCTGCAGTCCTTTGACGCGGTCCTCCACCTGGGCGCGGGCCGTGAGCATGAGCACTGGCGTCTGGCGGGACTGGCGCAGAGCCGCCAGCACGGCCAGGCCGTCTATGCCGGGCAGCATGCCGTCCAGAATGATGAGGTCGTAGGGCTGCTCGGTGGCCAGATGCAGGCCGTCAATGCCGTTGTGCGCGGCATCGACCACAAAGCCTTCCTCGCCCAGGCCTTTTTGCAGGTATTCGGCGAGTTTGGTTTCGTCCTCGATGACTAGAAGCTTCATGCGCAGATTGTCGAGCAAGTCGGTCGTTTGCGAAGATGACAAATTTGTCATCTTGAGGTCAGAACCCTGTGGGGGCCGCGAGGCTAGATTTGCTCCGCTTGCACAAGACTGCCAATGGAAGGGCAGGCATGCCGGCGGAGCATCACCATGACATTCATCACCAAGGCGGCCGCTGTGTTGCTGGGCAGCGGTTTGGGCCTTTTCGTGCCTTGTGCCTGGGCGCAACAAACTGCGCCCGCAACAGCAGCGGCAGCCGCCCCCATCAGCCTGCAGGCCGCACTGGCGCTGGCCATGGAGCACAACCCCGGTCTGCGAGCGGCGGCGCAGGCCCTGGCGGCCAGCGAGGGGGCGCTGATCCAGAGTCGCGCCAGACCCAACCCCGAGCTGGCCTATTCGCAGGAAGACACGCGCCGCGAAACCAGGTCCATGACTCTGCAATGGAACCAGTCCATAGAGATCGGCGGCAAGCGCGAGGCTCGCATGAAGGCGGCCGGGCATGGTCGCGAACTGGCCAGGGCCGAGCTGGAGGCCGCGCAGGCTAGTCTGCGTGCCGATGTGCGCACGGCATTTGCCAATGTGCTGGCCGGCCAGCAACGCGTGCAACTTCACCAGAGGACGCTGGAGATTGCCAGCAGTGCCCGCGATGCCGCGGCCAAGCGCGTGCTGGCAGGCAAGGTGGCTCCGCTGGAGGAAACCAAGGCCCGCGTGGCCGAGAGCAGTGCCGAGCTGGCGCTGGCGCAAGCGCGCTCCGGTCTGCGTGTGGCACGTCAGCAGCTGGCGGCGCTGTGGGGAGCGCAGCCAGCGGCATTTGGCAGCGCGGTGGGGGAGCTGGCGCAACTGCCTGTGCTGTCCGATGAAGGCCTGATGCTGGAAAAGCTGGAGCATTCACCGCAGATGCTGCGCGCGCAGCAGGCCGTTTTTCAAGCCAGGTCCGTCGCCGAGCTCGAGCGTGCCAAGCGCCTGCCTGACCCCAGCGTGAGTCTGGGCATGAAGCGTGCGCAGGAAGTGGGACGCAATCAGCTGGTGGTGGGTGTCTCGGTGCCGCTGCCGATCCTGGACAGCAACCGCGGCAATCAGCTGCAGGCGCTGCGTCTGGCCGACAAGGCCGAGGACGAGCTGCTGGCCACGCGCCAGCAAATGTACGCACAGTTGCAGCAGCAACGCGAGCAGCTGCAGACCAGCCGGGCCCAGGCCGAGCAACTGGCGCAGCAGGTCCTGCCGGCGGCCGAGTCCGCTTACGAAGTCGCAGCCAAGGGCTTTGCCCTGGGCAAGTTCAGCTATCTGGAAGTGCTGGATGCCCAGCGCACGCTGGCCGAGGCACGCAGCCTCTATCTGGAGCAACTGGTGGCAACCCATCAGGCGGCTGCGGACATCACCCGCCAACTGGGCGATGTGCCCGGTCTTGAGTAAGAACAAGCACGTATCATGAATTCCACATCCCCTAAGCCCCGCCGCACGGCGATTGCCATCGCAATCATTCTGGCGCTCGGTGCGGCCGCTGCTGCAGCCATTGTCTACGGTACGCAGCCGGCGGCTGTAAGCGCCGAAGGCCACGGTCACGGTGCTGCAGAGAAGAGTCATGCCCATGAAGAAAAGAACGGGCATGAGCATGACGAAAAAGAGGGGCATGACCATGGCAGCGAGCCTGGGCATGAACAGGCAGCAAGCACCGGAAAACCCGCAGCCAAGCCTGAATCCGCTCATGCCGATGATGAGGATGAAGGTCTGCTCAAACTCGATGCCGAGCGCGCCAAGGCTGCGGGCGTGGCGCTGGCCGAGGCCGGCCCTGCGTTGATCGCCAGCATGCTGCAGTTGCCGGGCGAGATTCGCTTCAACGAGGACAGGACGGCTCATGTGGTGCCGCGGGTGGCGGGCGTGGCGGAGAGCGTAGCGGCCAATCTGGGGCAGGTGGTAAATAAGGGCCAGTTGCTGGCCACCCTGACCAGCCCTGCGGTATCCGAGCAGCGCAGCGAGCTGATGGCCGCGCAAAAGCGTCTCGCACTGGCGCGCACCACCTATCAGCGCGAAAAGCAGCTGTGGCAGGAAAAGATCTCTGCCGAGCAGGACTATCTGCAGGCCCAGCAGGCACTGCGCGAGGCCGAGATCGCGTCCGCCAATGCGCAGCAAAAGCTGGCTGCGATCGGTGCCGGCTCAGGCTCTGCCGGGGCGCTGAACCGATTCGAGCTGCGCGCGCCCTTCGATGGGGTGGTGGTGGAAAAGCATCTTTCCGTGGGCGAGGCCGTGCAGGACAGCACGGCCGTGTTCACCATCTCCGATCTGCGTTCGGTCTGGGCCGAAATGAAGGTGGCCGCCAGCGATCTGCCCTTTGTGCGCGTGGGCGAAAAGGCCACTGTGCATGCGACGGCCTTTGAATCGAAAGCCACGGGGACGGTGGCCTATGTGGGCGCCTTGATAGGGCAGGAAACCCGCACGGCACCAGCACGCATCACCTTGGACAACCCGGATGGCATCTGGCGTCCGGGCCTCTTCGTGAATGTGGATCTGACGGCATCCAGCCAGAAGGCGGCGGTGACGGTGGCCAGTGTGGCCATCCAGAAGATCGACGGCGACAAGCCCGTGGTGTTTGTTCCGGTGGACGGCGGCTTCAGGGCGCAGGCCCTGAAGCTGGGCAAGACCGATGGCCAGAACACCGAAGTGCTGCAGGGCCTGAGTACAGGCCAGCGCTATGTGAAGGACGGCAGCTTCGTCCTGAAGTCCGAGCTTGGCAAGGCAACGGCCGAGCATGTGCACTGATTAGCCACCCCCTGAGGCGCGGCGCGCCTTCCCGTTGCACGGCGCCCCCAAGGGGGACGACACCCTCGCCTGGGCGGCCCCGCCGCGAGGCGGCTCTTGCTCGGTGTCTCTGGTTTGGATTGCGCCAGTGTGACAGGGCAGATGAAGATATTTGGAGTTTGAATGTTTGAGCGCATCATCCGCTTTGCGATTGCCCAGCGCTGGCTGGTCATGCTGGCCACGCTTGCCCTGGTGGGCCTGGGTATCTACAACTACCAGCGTCTGCCCATCGATGCCGTGCCCGACATCACCAAT
Source organism: Comamonas sp. F1-6 (assembly GCF_039581415.1). Lineage (NCBI taxonomy): Bacteria > Pseudomonadati > Pseudomonadota > Betaproteobacteria > Burkholderiales > Comamonadaceae > Comamonas > Comamonas sp. F1-6. The sequence goes on along the minus strand of NZ_JBCPWN010000002.1, from coordinate 221,373 downwards.
GTGCAGGTGCAGATCAATACCTCCGCTCCCGGCTATTCGCCGCTGGAGACCGAGCAGCGCGTCACCTTCCCCATAGAGACCGTGATGGCCGGCCTGCCGGGGCTGGAGCAGACCCGCTCGCTGTCGCGCTACGGCCTGTCCCAGGTGACGGTGGTATTCAAGGACGGCACGGACATCTACTTTGCACGCCAGTTGGTTAACGAGCGAATGCAACAGGCGCGCGATGCCCTGCCGGCGGGCGTCGCGCCTGCGCTGGGGCCTATCTCCACGGGGCTGGGCGAGATCTATCTGTGGACCGTGGAGGCCGATGAGGGCGCCACCAGACCAGACGGCTCACCCTATACACCCATGGATCTGCGCGAGATCCAGGACTGGGTCATCAAGCCCCAGCTGCGCAATGTGGCGGGAGTGACTGAGATCAATTCCATCGGCGGCTTCGCCAAGGAATATCTGGTGGCGCCCCAGCCGCAAAAGCTGGCGGCCTATGGCTTCACGCTGGCCGATATCGTCGCAGCGCTGGAGCGCAACAACGCCAATGTGGGTGCCGGCTATATCGAACGCCAGGGCGAGCAGTATCTGATCCGCGCACCGGGACAGGTGGGGGGTATTGCCGATATTCGCGAAGTCATCGTGGGGTCGGCACAAGGCCAGCCGATTCGCGTGCGCGATCTGGCCGATGTGTGCCTGGGTCGCGAGCTGCGTACGGGGGCTGCTACGGACAACGGTCGCGAAGTGGTGCTGGGTACGGTGTTCATGCTGATTGGCGAGAACAGCCGTGCCGTGGCGCAGGCGGTGCATGAGCGCATGCAGGTGATCAACAAAAGCCTGCCGCCCGGCGTGAAGGCCGTGACGGTGTACGACCGCACCAATCTGGTGGATAAGGCCATTGCCACGGTCAAGAAGAACCTGATCGAAGGGGCGGCGCTGGTCGTGGCGATCCTGTTCCTGTTTCTGGGCAATCTGCGGGCAGCGCTGATCACGGCGCTCATCATTCCGCTGTCCATGCTGTTCACCTTCACGGGCATGGTGCAGATGCGCGTCAGCGCCAATCTGATGAGCCTTGGGGCGCTGGACTTCGGCATCATCATTGACGGCGCGGTGGTGATCGTGGAGAACTGCGTGCGCCGTCTGGCCCATGCCCAGGCAGCAGCCGGCCGATCGTTGACCCGCAGCGAACGTTTCGAGGAAGTGTTTGCGGCAGCCAGGGAGGCAAGGCGTCCGTTGTTGTTCGGTCAGCTCATCATCATGGTGGTCTATCTGCCCATTTTTGCGCTCACCGGTGTGGAAGGAAAGATGTTCCACCCCATGGCGCTGACGGTGGTGATCGCGCTGCTGGGTGCCATGCTGCTGTCTATCACCTTCATCCCTGCCGCGATTGCGCTGTTCATGGGCGACAAGGTGGCAGAGAAGGAAAACCGTTTGATGGAGTGGGCGCGCCGTGCCTATGCGCCGGTGCTGGACAAGGTCATGCATGCACCAGCAGTGGTGTTGACGGCGGCCAGCGTCATCGTCGCCTTGAGCCTGCTGCTGGCCACGCGCATGGGCAGCGAGTTTGCACCCAATCTCAATGAGGGCGACTTTGCGATTCAGGCCTTGCGTATACCGGGCACCAGCCTTACGCAGTCGGTGCAGATGCAGATGCAGATCGAGAGCGAGCTCAAAAAGCAGTTCCCTGAAATCGAGCGTGTGTTTGCGCGCACCGGAACGGCCGAGATCGCGTCGGACCCGATGCCGCCCAATATCTCGGACGGCTACATCATGCTCAAGCCGCGTGAGCAATGGCCCGATCCGGCGCGCTCGCGTGATGATCTGCTGGCTGCCGTACAAGAGGCTGTGGAAAGGATTCCGGGCAGCAACTACGAGTTCTCGCAGCCGATTCAGCTGCGCTTCAATGAGCTGATCTCGGGCGTGCGCAGCGATGTGGCCGTCAAGATCTTCGGCGACGACATGGCTCAGCTGGAAAAGTCCGCGCAGGCCGTGGCCGCCATGCTGCAGAAGATTCCTGGCGCCTCCGAGGTCAAGGTCGAGCAGACCACTGGCCTGCCCATGCTCACGGTGCAGATCGACCGCGAAAAAGCCTCGCGTTATGGTCTGAACATGGGCGATGTGCAAGATGCCATCAGCACGGCATTCGGCGGGCGTGAAGCCGGCACGGTGTTCGAGGGAGATCGACGTTTTGCCATCCAGGTTCGCCTGCCCGAGGCCATGCGCAGCGATGTGGACAGCATAGGCCGTCTGCCGATTGCGCTGCCGCGCGGCGGCGACGGGCGTCTGGGCTTTGTGCCGTTGTCATCGGTGGCGACGGTGGAGCTGGCACCGGGGCCCAATCAGGTCAGCCGCGAGGATGGCAAGCGCCGTATCGTTGTCAGCGCCAATGTGCGCGGGCGAGACATCGGCTCCTTTGTGGCACAGGCTCAGCAGGAACTCGAAGGTGTTGCGTTGCCTGCAGGGTACTGGACACGCTGGGGCGGAACCTTCGAGAACCTGGAGTCGGCCCGCCAGCGCCTGATGGTCGTGGTGCCCGTGTCGCTGGCGCTGGTGTTCACGCTGTTGTTTGCCATGTTCGGCAATGTACGCGACGGTCTCATTGTCTTCACTGGCATTCCGTTTGCGTTGACCGGCGGGATTGCGGCGCTGTGGCTGCGCGGAATTCCGCTGTCCATTTCGGCGGCCATCGGCTTTATCGCACTCTGCGGCGTGGCCGTGCTCAACGGCCTGGTGATGATTGCCTATATCCGTTCGCTGCGTGAGCAGGGCATGGGTGTTGAACAGGCCGTCACCGAAGGGGCGCTCACGCGTCTGCGTCCCGTGTTGATGACGGCCCTGGTGGCATCGCTGGGCTTTGTGCCCATGGCGATTGCCACGGGAACGGGGGCCGAGGTGCAAAGGCCGCTGGCCACGGTGGTGATTGGCGGCATTCTCTCGTCCACGGTGCTGACGCTGTTGGTGCTGCCGCTGCTGTACAGACTTGGTTATCAGAAGCGCCAGTAGCCGTGCAAGCGCCAGCGTTCTGACTGGCGTTTCGATGTTCTCTGCACAGGGCCGATGCGAATGCATCGGCCCTTTTTGCATGGCGCTTCGTGCCGGGAAAGGCTTGCGAATCTTGAGCGCTGGCCCGATGCGAAGAAACGTACTGAAACACGGACGTCATCGGGATGACACGAGCTTTTCCTAGATTCTTGCCGGTCGAAACCTGTCGACATCAAAGCGAAAGACTCCATGCAAAACAAGCGTTTGATCAAGGCGCTGGCGCTCGCCTGTCTGACGGCCGCCACGCTGGCCGCCTGTGGTGGCAGCGATGACAGCCCGCCTGCTCCCACAAACCCGACCAATCCCACGACCCCCACGAACCCCACCGAGCCGGCCAAGCCGGAGATGCGCTGTGCTCCCTGAGCGCGGTGACAGACAAGGCTTCACCATGATTTCGCGACGCAACCTTCTGCAGGCCGGCAAGAACGCCGCCTTTTCCGCTGCCGCACTGGCGGCCTTTCCGCCCAGCATCCGCCGTGCGCTGGCCATTCCGGCCAACAATGTCACGGGCACGGTCATGGACGTACAGCATGTGGTGATCCTGATGCAGGAAAACCGCTCCTTCGATCAGTACTTCGGCACACTCAAGGGGGTGCGCGGCTTTGGCGACCGGATGACGATTCCCGTGCCCAACGGCCGCAAGGTCTGGCAGCAGGAGCGTGCCAACGGTACGGTCATCACGCCCTACCATCTGGACGGAACGGCCAACAACGCGCAGCGCGTTTCCGGCACCCCTCATTCCTGGCTGGACAGTCAGCAGGCCTGGGACAACGGCCGCATGTCGCGCTGGCCCGTGGCCAAGACGGACACCTCCATGGGCTATTTCAAGGAGCAGGAGCTGCCCTACCAGTTCGCGCTGGCCAATGCCTTCACGATCTGCGATGCCTACCACTGCGCCATGCACACTGGCACCGACGCCAACCGGTCATTCCACATGACAGGCACCAACGGTGCCATACCGCAGAACGTGGCCTTCGTGAATAACGAGTGGGATGCCATCAACGGCGTGCCCAGCGACGCCAACACCGGCTACACATGGAAGACTTATGCCGAGCGGCTGCAGGAAGCCGGGGTGAGCTGGATCAGCTACCAGAACATGCCCGACGAGTGGGGCGACAACATGCTGGGGGCGTTCCAGAACTTCCGCAGAGCGAATCTGGCCTCCGGCTTTCCGGTCTCCAGCGGCGGTGCGCCCAATGCGCCGTATACCAACACCGGCCAGGCCTTGCCCTACCACGCCTATGATGCTGCCGGCGACAACGCTGCCAACCCGCTGTACAAAGGCGTGGCCAACACCTTGCCTGGCAACAAGCCCGAGGAATACCTGGACGCCTTCAAGCGCGATATTCGCGAAGGCAAGCTGCCCCAGGTGTCCTGGGTCAATGCACCGTCCATCTATTGCGAACACCCCGGCCCATCCAGCCCGGTGCAGGGCGCCTGGTTTCTGCAGGAGGTGCTGGACGCGCTGACGGCCAATCCCGAGGTCTGGAGCAAGACCGTGCTGCTGGTCAACTTCGACGAGAACGACGGCTACTTCGACCATATGCCTTCGCCCTCGGCGCCATCGCAGAACGCCGACAAGACCTATGCAGGCAAGACCACGCTGCCGGAGGCTGATCTGCAGGCCGAGTACTTCACGCATGGCGCGCCGGTCGGCAGCCGCAGCCAGCCCGCCCCCGATGGCCGTGTCTACGGTCCCGGGCCGCGCGTTCCGCTGTATGTGATCTCGCCCTGGAGTCGTGGCGGCTGGGTCAACTCGCAGGTATTCGACCATACGTCGGTGCTGCGTTTTCTGGAGGCACGCTTTGGCGTGAAGGAACCCAATATCAGCCCGTTCCGTCGTGCGGTATGTGGAGATCTTCTGAGCACCTTCAACTTCAAGACGCCGAACAACGAGACCCTGCCCGTGCTGGCTGGACGATCCACACGCGATGTCGCCGACCAACTGCGTGCCGATCAGCAAAAGCTGCCCGCCGTGCCGGTGCCGCGCGATATGCAACTGCCTTTGCAGGCGGTCGGTACGCGTCCCTCGCGGGCCTTGCCCTACGAGCTGCACACCAGTGCGCGCTGTCAGGCCAACAGCCAGGTGGAGCTGGTGTTTGCCAACACCGGTACACAGGCGGCCGTCTTCCATGTCTATGACCGCTACAAGCTGGATCGCACGCCGCGCCGCTATATGGTGGAAGCGGGCAAGACGCTGGCCGATACCTGGGATGCCGTGCGCGACAATTTCGGCAAGTACGACCTCTGGGTGCTGGGCCCCAACGGTTTTCACCGCCACTTCAAGGGCGACCTGAATCGCCTGGGCAGTACACAGGCTGCCCCCGAGGTGCGTGTCTGCTACGACATTGCCAATGGCAATGTCTACGTGGATCTGATGAACAAGGGCGCTCAGGCTGCGGTGTTCACCATCACACCCATGGCCTACCTGAGCGACGGTCCATGGACGGTTAGCGTTGCCGCTGCCGCCAGCGCCGAGAGGCATTGGGAGCTGAAGGCCAGCGGCCAATGGTATGACTTTGCCGTAACCTGCAACAGCGATCCGGCGTACTACCGGCGCTTTGCCGGCCGCGTGGAAACCGGTCAGCACACGATCAGCGACCCGGCCATGGGCGAGGTATAGCGACCATGCGGAGCCTTTGCTGACCTGTCTGGCATGCACCATTGGCCCTAATATGGCGGTCTTGTATGACGATGGATGCCTGCCATGACTTTCCCCGCACTGCGCGACCTTGTTGAAGACCTGCGTCATGCCCGGCCCGCGCTATGGGCCGGGCGCAGCGAAGGGGCTCGGTCCACGCACTCTATAGACGCAGCTCAGGTTCAGCAGGCTGTACAGCGTTTTGAACGTTTTGCACCCTTGCTGGCGCAGCTGTTTCCAGAGTTGCAGGTGTCTGGCGGACGTATTGAGTCGGCGCTGCTGCACGTGCCGCAGATGCAGCAGGCTTTGCAGCTGCCCGAGCAACTGGGTCGGCTCTGGCTCAAGGCCGATCACAGCCTGCCAGTAGCGGGCTCCATCAAGGCACGCGGTGGCGTGCATGAGGTGCTGGAGTATGCGGAGCAGATCGCCTTGCAGCATGGCCTGCTGGCCGATGGCGACTATCTGCAACTGGCCTCCGATGCTGCGCGTGCGGTGTTCGCCAGCTACCAGGTGGCGGTAGGCTCCACGGGCAATCTGGGCCTGTCGATTGGCGTCATGGCTTCGGGCCTTGGCTTCAAGGCAACGGTCCATATGTCTGCCGATGCCAAGGAGTGGAAAAAGCAGCGCCTGCGAGCCCGTGGTGTGCAGGTGGTGGAGCATGCCGGCGACTATGCCCAGGCCGTGGCCGCAGGCCGCGCGCTGGCCGACCAGGATACGCACTGTCACTTTGTGGATGACGAGCATTCGCTTTCGCTGCTGCTTGGCTATGCGGCGGCGGCTCCGCACCTGGTCGCGCAACTTGCAGAGAACGGGATTGCCGTGGATGAGACGCATCCTTTGTTTGTCTATATTCCCTGCGGCGTTGGGGGTGCACCCGGCGGCGTGGCGCTGGGTCTGCAGCAGGCATTCGGGCAGCATGTGCATTGTTTTTTTGCCGAGCCCGTGCAGTCGCCCTGCTTCATGGTGGAGATGCTCGCCGGTGCTGCAGCGCTGCCTGGTCTGGAAGCCCATCCTTCGGTCTATGAGCTGGGCCTGAACAACCAGACCGAGGCCGATGGCCTGGCAGTGCCGCGTGCATCGGAGCTGGCTGCCGACGTGGTGCGTGGTTTTCTCGGCGGAGTTTTCACAGTGGAGGACGAAACCCTGTTTCGCCATCTGTGCCTGTTGAAGGATAGAGAGGGGCTGCAGATCGAGCCATCGGCGGCCGCGGGATTTGGCGGTCCGCGCGCCCTTTTGGAGAGTGTTGCAGGTCAGGATTATCTGCAGCGCCAGAAGCTGTTGCCGCACATGGCAAACGCCACACATATTGTCTGGACCACGGGCGGCCTGTTTGTCCCCGACGAGGAGTACGCGAGGTTTCTGGCGCGTGGACGCGATCTGCTGAACTGAGCACCTTACCTGGTTACCTGGGTCTTGGCGCCGTGCCCGCTTCACTCATCAGCATCAGCAGGCTGCGGTTGAAGTCCTCCACCACCAGCAGGCGGCCCGCATGATCGAGGCCCATGCCCGTGGGGCGGCCGCCGGGACGCAGACCGGGCCTGGCGTCCCAGTTGCTCAGCCATTGAATGGGTTTGCCAGAGGGCCGGCCCTTGTCGTCGCGCGCAAAGCCCACGAGGCGTTGACCGTCTGCGCGTTGGCCGTGCCAGGCCACCAGCAATTGCCCGCCAAACGCGCTGCCCACAGGCGTGGCCAGCATTTGCAGTGGAGCCACGTGGGCGGGCCAGAGCATATGCGGTGCCTCGGTCTTGCTGCAGTCAAAGCGCTTTTCATAACCCTGTGCGTTCTGGCGTGCGCCTATGCAGTAAGGCCAACCGTAGTCGGCACCCGCGCGCAGCAGGTTGAGCTCCTCCGGCGGTTGCCTGGGGTCACGGTAGTCGATATTGTTTTCGCCTTGCCAGACGGTGCCTGCCGCAGGGCCGTCGGGCATCACGGCCAGCGCCATGGAGTTGCGCAGGCCGCTGGCAAAGGGTTTGAATTCCTTGACGGGCTGCTTGCCGGCCTGAAGCACCATGCGCCAGACGGCAGCGCGCGGCATGGCCGCGCTGCGCTCGGGGCAGGGCACGGCTTGCTTCTGGTCTTCACCCCGGCAGGCATCGGTGGCCGATCCCATATTGACGTAGAGGCTGCCGTCCGGCGCAAACGCCAGCTCCTTGAGCAGGTGCGCACCGTCGGCCGGCAGGCCGCTGGCCAGCAACTCGGGCTGAGGTGTCTGTCTGAGTGAAGGCACTGCAGCGCGCCATATCTTGTCGGCCTCGCCGATATAGATTTTTCCGTCCGGACCGCGCGCCATGCCCGAAGGGTAGTTGAGCTTGCTCAGCAACACTCTGGCTTCAACGGCCCTGGCCGTGGTGTTGGCATTGGCGGGAGTCGCCGCGTCTGGCGGCAGGCGCAGCTCGATCAGCTGGCCCACCTGGGGCATCCAGTTGCCCATGTCCAGCACCCAGATACGGCCCGGCTCAATCTCCAATACGCGGCGCGGAAAGCGCAGACCATGGGCATCGTCGGCTATCAGCCCTACGCAGGTGCCCGAGGGACTGGTGATGGCCAAGCGTGGATAGATACCGCATTTGCCGGTGGAGGCATAGCCGCGTGCATGCGCACCTGGGCTGGCAGCCATGAGCAGCAGCGCAGACAGACTCAGAATCAACCGGTATTTGCGCTGCATGGCTCTCCTGGCGGTTAAAAGCGCGGCAGATCGGGATGGGCAATCTGTCCGCCGCGCACCAGCATCTTGCCGTACTCGGCGCAGCGGTTGAGCGTGGGAATCACCTTGCCGGGGTTGAGCAGCGATTGCGGATCAAACGCCGCCTTGAGCGCGAACATCTGGGCGTTCTCGGCCGTTGTGAACTGGGTGCACATGCTGTTGAGCTTTTCCACGCCCACACCATGCTCGCCCGTCACCGTGCCGCCCATGGCGACGCTGGTTTCCAGAATGTCGGCGCCGAACAGCTCGCAGCGGTGCAGTTCATCGGGGTTGTTGGCATCGAACAGGATCAAGGGGTGCAGATTGCCGTCTCCTGCATGGAACACGTTGGCGCAGCGCAGCTGGTATTTCTTCTCCATCTCCTGAATCGCCAGCAGGATGTCGGCCAGACGCTTGCGCGGAATGGTGGAGTCCATGCACATGTAATCGGGGCTGATGCGGCCGCTGGCGGGGAAGGCGTTCTTGCGCCCGCTCCAGAAGCGCAGACGTTCTTCCTCGCTTTCGCTGACGGTGATGGCCGTGGCGCCGGCGTGGCGCAGAACTTCGCTCATGCGGGCGATCTCTTCTTCCACCTCCTCGGGCGTGCCGTCACTCTCGCAAAGCAAGATGGCTTCCGCCGTAAGATCGTATCCGGCGCGCACAAAGTCCTCCACGGCGGCCGTCATGGGCTTGTCCATCATTTCCAGTCCGGCGGGAATGATGCCGGCCGCGATCACCGCAGCCACTGCGTCGCCCGCTTTGCGCACATCGTCGAAGCTGGCCATGATGCAGCGCGCCAGCTGGGGCTTGGGCACGAGTTTGACCGTGACCTCGGTCACCACGGCCAGCATGCCTTCGCTGCCTATCATGACGGCCAGCAGGTCCAGACCGGGGGTGTCGAGTGCATCCGAGCCGAACTCGACGGGCTCACCTTCGATGCTGAAGCCTTTGACCTTGAGCACGTTGTGCACCGTGAGCCCATACTTGAGGCAGTGCACGCCGCCCGAGTTCTCGGCCACATTGCCGCCGATGGTGCAGGCGATCTGGCTGCTGGGGTCGGGCGCATAGTACAGGCCGTAGGGGGCAGCGGCTTCGCTGATGGCGAGGTTGCGCACGCCGCACTGCACCAGGGCTGTACGGCTGTAGGCATCGACCTTGAGGATTTTGTTGAATTTGGCCAGCGACAGCGTCACGCCCATGGGGTGAGGCATGGCGCCGCCCGAAAGCCCCGTCCCCGCGCCACGTGCAATGACGGGTGCTCCTATGGCGTAGCAGGCCTTGAGCACGGCCTGCACCTGAGCATAAGTCTCGGGCAGGCAGACCAGCAGAGGGCGCTGGCGGTAGGCCGTCAGTCCGTCGCACTCATAGGGCGTGGTGTCTTCGCTCTGATAGAGCAGGGCATGCGCCGGCACATGGGGGCGCAGTGCCTCCACCACCTCGGCCTGGCGCCGGGCACGCTCGGACTGCTCGGACTGCTCGGGCGGGTGGTGCGCGGCGTTGGCCGCTGCGCTGGAGGTGGCGACGAGATCGGTAAAGGTGCTGGCGAACGTCATGCCTGCAAATGTAGGGGATGCGCCCGCGCATTGGTGTGAGCTTTATTGCAAAGCTGCTTGAAATGCTTTGCGACGATGATGATATTTGCTCTTTAAATGATAGCTATTGATGATTGATGAATAAGACTGGGAATTGATTTATTCCCTGAAGTGGCCGCTCGCATCAATCATGGTCAGCCCCACATAGCTGGAGCCGTTGCGCGGCGGTGTGAAGCGCAGATGCATGGCGCCGTAGCGAATCTCGCCCATGGCGTCGAGGGCGGCCAGCAAGCCCGCTCGATTGCTTGTGGGTGCAGCTTTACGCAGCGCGTCCAGCAGGGTTCGGGTGTTGAGAAAGACTTCCAGGCCCAGATAGGAGGCAGGCGGCATGCCGCCGTGGTCGAGGAGCTGCTGGTAGTCCTTGATGGCCGGAACCGCGCCCTTCCAGGGGCTGGGTACCAGGGTGGTGAAGGCAATGCCGCGTGTATAAGGGCCCAGCCCTTGCACCACCGCACGGTTGGCCTGGGCGGCCAGGTTGTAGAAAGGCGCCGTGACATGAGCCTGTCTGGCCATGGTGATCAGACCTATGGTGGCAGGGGCGCCCGCCAGCACGATGACACCTTGGAGATCGGGCAGGGCGGCCAGCTGTCTGGCCAGGTCCGGGGTGTTGCTGCCCGATGCCTCCACGGCCAGAGTTGCCGCGGCCTTGAGATCATTGGCTGCAAAGGCGTTCAGGGCGATCTGCAGGCTGTTTTTGCCGAAGCCGTCGTTCTGGTGAACGATGGCGATCCGCCGCAGACCTATGGTCTGCATCTGCTGCAGCATGGCCGCGACTTCTGCCTGGGTGCTGGCGCGCAGCGGATAGATGAAACGGCCCGGCTGCTGGCGCATGCTGCCGGCTCCGGCAATCACGCCCACCAGGGCCGTCTGGCCTTGCTGTACCTCGGGTTGCATGGCTGTGCAACTGGCCGTTCCCCAGCAGTTGAGCAGGGCCAGGGCTCCTTCCTGGATCAGTTGGCGTGCATTGCTGGCGGCGCGCTGTGGCTCGTAGCCATCGTCCAGCACCTTGAGTGTCAAAGCTTTGCCGCCCAGGCCTCCCTGCTTGTTGAATGCCTCCACCTGCGCCTGCATGATGCTCATCCCTTCCTTGCCGGCCTCGGCCTGCGAGCCTGACAGTGGCAAGCTGGCGCCTATGGTGAGCTTGTTCTCCTGCGCATGCAGGGTCAGGCTGATGGTGATGCTGGCGGCCAGTAGCCAGGCGCAGCGCGATGGGGTTTGCATGGGTCTCCTCCTCGTTGTTGTGAGCCCATGTTGGGAGGACTGCAACAAGGGTGGGAGAGGGCAACTGTGGCCATGTCGGCTGGGGGCGACGTTATGGTGTTTTGACCCGCTTGTGAGATACGGGCTTGATCTGCATCGCCCCATGGCCTTGCGTCGTCATCTGCTCTCCAGTATCCACAGGCGCTTGCTGGCGCGGGTCATGGCGACGTAGAGCATGTTGCGCTGTGGGTCGCTCGCATTGGGCGAGAAGTGTCTGGAATTGACAAAGGGCACGGCCACATACTCGTATTCATGGCCTTTGCTGCGTTCTACCGTGAGCAGTTGCAAGCTGGGTTTTTCATGGCGCTGATGCTGCGCGATGCTCGACTGGACCATGAGGCTGAGGCGGCCCAGGAATTCATCGACGGAAAGCCCGGCGCAGATGCGCGACAGCGCTTGCAGGCTGGCCAGGCACTGGCGCAGTTCGTCCTGGCTGATGGGGGCTTGGGCGAAGAACTGTCGCAACAGAGGGTGCAGAAGCAGCTGCCCCGCATCGGCGCACTGGTCTGCGGGCAAGGCCAGCAACCGGGCACAGGGGGAGTCTGGTGCGATGTAGGCGGCGAGGAAGCGGCGCATGGCGGCTTGCTGTCCCATGAGTTCGGCGGCAATGCGCAGCGTGTCGGACTCCGGCGGGGCGTCGCCCAGTGCAGTCATGTCGAACAGGCCGTTGGCCAGCAGATCCCGGTCGGGTGGGCTGGCATGGCGCACATAGCGCATCAGACCTTCGGCAGCGCTGCTCAGAATGCCTTGCGAGAGCAGCGCACCGCCGCTGCAGCCCTGCATGGCCCACAGCATGGCCAGCACCAGGGCGATTTCGCGGCGCTGGTAGAAGCGCTGCATGCCTTTGCAGGCATAGTGCACGCCCTCGTGGGCGAACAGCCATTCGAGCAGTACCGAATCTTCGGGCGAATGCAGGATGACACGCAGCACGGCCGGCGGGTCCTGCGGTTTGCGGGGCTGGCGGGCCACTGCGGCATGAATATCCAGCAATTGCCGGGCGCAGTCCTCGTCATCGCCATGGCGATGTTCGAACCAGGCCGAGGCGTTGCGGTAATGGGCGTCGAACTCCACGCCGAAGAGCTGGTTCAGTTCCTGGCAGATGACGGGGCCGAAGCGATAGGTCGTGTTGAGCGTGGCCTGGCCGGTGCCCGCAGGCAGCTCCTGCAGGATGCGCTGGGCGCTGTCGCCAAAGATGGAGGAGGCGCCCGGCAGTATGTGCTGGTTGAAGTCGCCGACACCGATGAAACGCCCGTTGCCGCGCGCCAGGTGGCGCAGCACCAGCAGCGCGGCTTCGTCAAGGTCCTGCAGCTCGTCGAACAGCACGGCTTCGAAGCGACCCTGCAGCAGCGGGAAGCCGGCATCGAAGTCCAGTGCTGCCAGCTGGCAGGCCAGCGCGTAGGTGCAGTCGCCGGACGCATAGAACAGCGGCTCCTGGGTGGGGCCTGCGCGCAGCCGCTCATAGCTGCGCAGCAGCCGGTACAGGCCGTAGTCCAGAGCGTTGTCGCGGCAATATGCCAGCGCGCTGAGGCCGCTGTCGTCGATGTCGAGTTCCAGCATGCACTGCTTGGCCTGGGCCTCGAAAGCGAGGAAGGCGCTGATGTCCAGAGGCCGTGCGAAGTAGTCCGCCAGCTCGGGTATGTCGAGCTCGGCATGCCGTTCGGCCTCTTGCGACAGCGCTTCGTGCGCCTGCTGGATGAGCAGGTTCTTTTCCAGGCTGGAGGAGAGCATGGGGACAGGGTCTCCCTGCTCTTCGAGTAGGCGGGCGCAAAAATGCTCCAGAGTGAGCAGATGCAGGCCTTCGAGGCGCACGGCGGAGATCCGGTCCAGGCGCGCCTGAATGGCCTTGATGCCGGCCTCCGAGTAGGCCAGCATCAGCACGTTGCGCGCGCCCTGGGTGCGGATCAGATCGACGGCCTTGATGGCCAGCGTAGTCGTCTTGCCTGTGCCGGCCAGGGCACGGATGAGCAGCGAAGACGCTTCGCTGTTGAGCGCCTGGTTCTGGTCAAGGCCGGGGTACAGCCTGGGCTGCAGGTTCATGCAGTGGGTGCTCCATCTTCGTTATCCATCGAGCTATCCGTGCAACGGCTGTTCGCCGGTCCAGGGATGGCGAGCAAGAACTGCGCAGCCGCGAAGCCGCCGGGTTGCCGCTCAGCCCATGGCCTTGCGCAGCCACTCTGCGAAGGCCGCACATTCCCAGCGGTCCATGATGCCGGTCTTCCAGCATAGATAGTGTGCGTGGGGGCTGGGAGCATCGACATCGAACAGGCGCACCAGCGTACCGTTTTCCAGCCAGGGCGCACCGAGCTTGTGGCGCACCAGGGCAATCCCCATGCTGGCCGATGCGGCGTCGCACATCAGACCGATGTCGTTGAACTGCGAGCCTTCGTTGGGCTCGGCCATGTCGAGGCCGGTCGCGGCGAACCAGGTGCGCCAGGGCTCCAGAGGGCTGCGCAGCAGCGGCATGCCTTCCAGGTCGTCCGGGCGCTCGAACGGGCCATGTTCGCGGATGAAGCTGGGCGAGGCCAGCGGCGTGACCGTGTCGCGGGCCAGTTCGATGTGCTCCACATCGGCATAGTGGCCGGCGCCGAAGCGCACCATCAGGTCGGCATCCTCGCCGATCACATCCAGCAGCGGAATCGACACCTGCAGCGCAATGTCTATCTCGGGATAGGCCTCGGTGAACTGGCGCAGGCGCGGGATCAGGATCACGCGCGCAAAGGTGGGGGTGACGGCCAGCTTCAGGCGTCTGCGCCCAGGCGAGGCTGACGCTCCTGGAAAGCGTTGCAAGGCGCCCAGGCCTTCACGCACATGGGCCAGATAGGAGCTGCCGTCCGTGGTCAGCGAGAAATCCGTTCGGCCGAACAGGCGAGCCCCCAGAATCTGCTCCAGCTGCTTGACCCTGTGGCTGACGGCACTGGGCGTTACGCACAGCTCCTCCGCCGTCAAGGTGACCGAGCGCAGCCGCGCCAGAGCCTCGAAGGTGAGCAGGCACTGTATCGGCGGAATCCGCCTGGCCGTAATGCTGTTCAAGGCGCCGGGGCTGCGGGTCATACAATCAATCCCAAGCCCAGGGATTTAGCGGAACACAACGGTCTTGTGACCGTTGAGAATGACGCGGCGCTCGCTATGCCACTTCACGGCACGGGCCAGAACCTGGCTCTCGGTGTCGCGGCCGCGGGCCGTCAGGTCCTCCACGGTGTCGGTGTGGTCGGCGCGTGCCACGTCCTGCTCGATGATCGGGCCTTCGTCGAGGTCGGCCGTCACATAGTGGGCGGTGGCGCCGATCAGCTTCACGCCGCGGTCATGCGCCTGGTAGTAGGGCTTGGCGCCCTTGAAGCTGGGCAGAAAGCTGTGGTGGATATTGATGGCGCGGCCGGACAGCTTTTTGCACAAATCGTTGGACAGCACCTGCATGTAGCGCGCCAACACCACCAGCTCGGCGCCTTCTTCCTCGATGATCTCGTACTGGCGCTCTTCGGCCTGGGCCTTGGTCGCGGCAGTCACGGGAATGTGATGGAAGGGGATGTTGTAGCTGGCCGCCAGCTGATAGAACTCGCGGTGGTTGCTGATGATGGCCTTGATCTCGATGGGCAGCAGGCCCGACTTCCAGCGGAACAGCAGGTCGTTGAGGCAGTGGCCTTCCTTGCTGACCATGATGACGGTCTTGATGCGCTCGGCCTTGGAGTGCAAACTCCACTGCATTTGATATTGATCAGCTAATTCGGCAACGGATGCCTTTAAAGAGGCGGCGTCTTTGCCATCGCAGGCAAACTGCACGCGCATGAAGAACAGACCGGTTACCGGGTCGTTGTACTGCGCTGCTTCTTCAATATTGCCGCCTTGCTCAAGCAAGAATCCGGAAACGGCATGCACCAGGCCCAGTCGGTCTGGGCAGGATAAAGTCAAAATATAGGCTTGGGTCATAGCTCGGCAATTGTCGCAGCAAGGCGAGGACCCTGCGGACAAAGGAAATTCATGAAAAGCGAGGAGGGGCATTTCCCGCTCACACCCTGGGTGATTGTCACTCTCTATTTGTGCGTGGGGATGCTTTGGTTGGGGGCGCAGGCGGGCGTGCTCGGCTATTTTGATGTATCGCTGAATCGACAGTCGCTGCGTTGGCAGATAGGCCTGTTCATTGTTTGGTTGCTGGCGACAGCGCTGGTTGCACTTTGGTTCATGCAGCGCAAGGCGCGCGCCGACCAGCGTGGCCGGGAGACGGCGCAGGAGCTGGAGCTGGTGGTGCGCCACGCACCGGCCGGCATGGCTCGCGTGCATGTGGGCGGTGCAGAGATTGTCTGGGCCAATGCAAAGCTGGCGGGTTGGCTGGGCTGTAGCGTCGAGTCGCTGCGCGGTCAGGATTTTCGTGTTCTGGTGCCTGTGAATGACCAGGACGAAGTTGCTCTGCAACTGCAGCGCCTGCTGGACGGCAGCACCGATTACTTCCAGGTGCTGCGCCAATGCGTGAATGCCTGCACCGGCAAGGTTACGCCCGTGCTGTGCACCACCAGCCGCGTGGCGGCTTCGGGTGTGGGAGGGCCGGTGGCCCTGGTCTGCGTGCTGCAGGATCTCAGCGAGATGGTGAGTGCGCGCAACGCCATGATGCGCAGCGAGACCATGCTGCGCCTGGCGCTGGAGGGCAGCGGCAATGGCGTGTGGGAGTGGGACGCGCTCGAGCAGCGGCTGAACTTCTCCACGGGCATGAGTGCCTTGCTGCGCTATCAGGGCCAGGATCTGGCCCGCGAGTTCGATTTCCATCAGCGCCTGCACCCCGAAGATGCCGCAGGTGCGCGTGCCCAGGCCGAGCAAGCACTGGAGCAGGGCAGCATGCTGGTGCTGACGGCACGTCTGCTGTGCTTTGACGGCCTGTATCGCTGGTTCCGCGCACGCGGCCAGGCCTACAACGACGAGAGCGGACGCCTGATACGGGTCTCGGGCCTGCTCTCCGACCAGACTGCGAGTCGCGAGGCCGATGAGCGCAGCCGCCTGGCTTCCACGGTGGTGGACAACACCATCGAGGGCGTGGTGGTGACCGATGCACACAGCCGAATTCTCTCGGTCAACCACGCGTTCACGAAGCTGCTGGGCTTCAGCGAAGCGGAAATGCTGGGCAAGACGCCGCGCATGTTCAAGTCCGGCCGGCATGACAAGGCCTTTTATGACGCCATGTGGGCCAGCATGCATGCCACAGGGCACTGGCAGGGCGAAATCTGGAATCGACGCAAGAATGGAGAGGTCTTTCCCGAGCGCATGTCGCTGAGCGCGGTCAAGGATGCCAACGACAAGGTGACGCATTACGTCTGCATGTTCACCGATATCTCGGCCGAGAAGGCGCGCGAGCAGCAGCTGGAGTTTCTGGCCCATCGCGACACCTTGACCGGTCTGCCCAACCGCTCTCAATTCACGCGCATGCTGGGCGAGGCGGTGGAGCTGAGTCAGAGCACCAACCGTCGCATGGCTGTGCTGCTGTTCAATATCGACCGCTTCAAGGACGTGAACGACAGCTATGGCCACTCCATTGGCGACGAGGTGCTCAGGCATGTGTCTGTGCAGATGCAGGGTGCTTTGCGGCACGGCGATATCATTGGCCGCCTGGCGGGCGATGAAATCTGCGTGGTGGCGCAATCCATTTGCGGTCGCGACAGCGCGGTGGACGTGGCCGAGCGCCTGATGGCAGCAGCCGGCCAGCCCTGGACCACGCCAGATGGCCTGTCGGTGGTGGTCAGCGTCAGCGCAGGCATCTGTCTGTATCCCGACCATGCATTGACAGCCGACGATCTGCTGCAGGGGGCCCATGCAGCGGTGTATGGAGCCAAGGCCAGAGGCTCCAATGCCTGGTGCTTCTTCCATGAGAACATGACCCAGGCCGCCCGCGAGCGTCTGGCGCTGGAGGCGCGCTTGCGCCGTGCGCTGGAGCTGGGCCATATGCGTCTGTATTACCAGCCACAGATTGAACTGGCGACGGGGCGACTGGTGGGGGCTGAAGCCTTGTTGCGCTGGCTGGACCCTGAGGAAGGCCTGATCTCGCCGGCCCGTTTCATTCCCGTGGCGGAAAATTCGGGCGTCATCGGCCCGCTGGGCTTGTGGGTGCTTGGTGAGGCCTGTCGTCAGGGCCAGCAATGGCGCGCTGCCGGTCTGCCCGATCTGACGATTGCGGTCAATGTCTCGCTGCACCAGTTTTTGCTGACCGATATTGCCGGGGCTACGGCCGATGCGCTCAACAAGTCGGGTTTTCCGGCCAGCCTGCTGGAGCTGGAAATCACCGAAAGCGCACTGGCTGAAAAGCCTGAAGAGGCGTTGGCCGTGCTCAACCGCCTGCGCGAGCTGGGCCTGCGCCTGGCCATCGATGACTTTGGCACCGGCTATTCCTCGCTGGCGCACCTCAAGCGTTTTCCGCTCGATCTGCTCAAGATCGACCAGGGCTTTATCCGCGACATTCCGCACAGCGCGGACGATATGACCATCAGCAGCTCGGTCATTGCCCTGGGTCATGCCATGGGTCTGAAGGTCCTGGCCGAAGGCGTGGAAACCCAGGAGCAGCTGACCTTCCTGCAGCAAAAAGGCTGTGACTACTTTCAGGGCTATTTCTGCAGCCGGCCCTTGCCGGCCGAGGACTTCACGCGCCTGCTGGAAAAGACGCGTGAGGGGCAGCCGCTGGTGGCTGTCGCGACCGCGGGCTGAGGATCACCAGCGCTGCAGCAGCCCGTCAAGACTTGGGCGCAGGTCTGCTCTTCCACTGTTCGCGCAGTTGGCTGCATTGGTCTTCGGAGGCGTTGCCCTCCAGCGTCAGCAGCTTGTCTGCCTTCATGGCGATAGCAGTCTGCGCCTTGTCTGATTGGGCTATCGCCACCTTTTGCTTGAAATCGCCGGGCAGCCAGGTCGGCACGCCGATATCGCTGCGCACATGGCCGCGGCCCGCCACCAGCAGCACGCTTTTGCCGGTCTGGCCCAGCTCGCGCACCGCTGTTTCAGTCACTCTGGCCATAGATTCGTCGCGGGCCAGCTGAATGCGGGCCATGGGCGCGAACTGCGATTCGGGCAGCAGGCCGCAGTGGCCGTCCTTGATGGCGTCGAGCTGCAGCTGCCAGCCCGCAGCCGGCAGGTGTGCGTCGTAGCGGGACTCGCCCATGGCCTGCTTCATCCGGGTACGCGGCAGATTGCCGCCGAGCACGGGCACGCCGGCTTTCACGGCAGCCATCACCGCCGGGCCATAGTCCTGCCAGGGCCAGCCGCCCGGGCCGCCGCCCTGAGTCCATTGCAGAGCAGTTTTCACCTCCTCGTCGCTGGCCGATGCCGGCAGACTCCGGGTGCTGCCGCCTGCGGGGGCCATCTCGACCACCAGGGCTGCGAGCCTGCCTTGCGCTGCCAGGTGGCGCACGGTAGCGGCTTCCCACTGATGATGGGCGATCTGGTCATGCTGCTCGCCGAGCAGAATGACCGGTGTTCCGGCCCACTGCCCCAGTGTCTGCTGCCATTCGGTGTCGGAGGTCAACTGAGCGCTTTGATGGGCGCAGCCGCCCAGCAGCAGGGCGCTGGCTAGAGCTGTCAGGGCCAAAGGATTGAAACGCTGGCGCGGCTGCGCCGCAGAAAGGAAAGTCCACATATGAGCTGATTGCGTTCGTCTGAGACGGGGCATGGCTTCGTAGCTGTAGATTTCGTACCGGCTTTGCCCACCGAGTTTTGCCGCGATACTGCGGGGCATTGCCCCTGTCGCGCGTCCATTGTCGTGCCTTGCCGGATTCCCGTGCACATGTCCGTATTGCTTCCCCCCGCGTTTCTGGCCCGTGTGGCCGCCACCCTGCTGCTGGCCTGGCTGGCCGCACAGCTCTGTCTGGTGTTGCATACGCCGCTGCCCTGGATGCTGGGTCCGCTGATTTCCGTCTCCCTGCTATCGATTGGCGGGGCGCCCACCCAAAGCTGGGCCAGGCTGCGCGATCTGGGGCAGTGGACGATAGGCTGCGCTCTGGGCCTGTATTTCACGCCTGCGGTGACCGAGCTGGTCGCTGGTCTGTGGTGGGCGATTGCGCTGGCCATTGCCTGGGCCCTGTTGCTGGGCTGGGCCTTTGGGCGCTGGCTGTATCGCGTGCAGGCAGGCTCCATGCTGGCGCAACCGGGCATGGACGAAGAGCGCTTGCGCGCCACGACCTATTTCTCGGGCGCGATAGGTGCGGCCTCGGAGATGACGCTGCTGGCCGAGCGCGAGCAGGCGCGCACTGATCTGGTGGCCGCGGCACACAGCCTGCGGCTGGTGATAGTCACGGTGAGCATTCCCTTTGCACTGCAATGGTCGGGATTGCAGGGCGACCCAGGCCTGACGCTGCCCAGCGTGCGCACCGTGCAATGGCCGGGCTTTGCCTGGCTGGTGCTGGCCACCGGCGCCGGGGCATTGCTGATGCTCAGGCTCAGGCGTGCCAATCCCTGGTTTCTGGGTGCGCTGGCCGTATCCATGGGCTTGACCATGGCAGGCCTGGAGCTGTCCGCCGTGCCGCAATGGCTGATGAATGCCGCCCAACTGGTGATCGGCGTCAGCCTGGGGGTGCGCTTTCGACGTGATTTCCTGCACACGGCGCCGCGCTGGCTGGGCATGGTGGCGCTGGGTACCGTGGGCTTGATGGCAGTCTGCGCCGGTTTTGCCTGGCTGCTGTACTGGGCCACCGGCCTGCCCTGGGTGACCTTGCTGCTGGGCACATCGCCGGGTGGCATTACCGAGATGGCCATCACCGCCAAGGTCCTGCAACTGGGCGTGCCCGTGGTCACGGCCTTTCAGGTCTGCCGGCTGATTGCCGTGCTGCTGCTGGTAGCGCCGCTGTACCGATGGCTGAACAGAGCACTGCCAGGAGCGAGGCCATGATCCGCGGTAGGCGAAATCCCTGGAAGTCGGTCTTGATCCTCAGCGCATGCGCCGGCTTTGTGATGGCCGGGCTTCTGATGTGGATGGCCTGGGAGCACAACCCCCAGTGCGAGATTCACTGCGCAGAGCAAGGCATTGACTGGGGCTACTGGCTGGCGCTGGGTGCGGCAGGGGGGCTGCTGGGCTTTTTTGGCTGCATGCTGAGTGCCTGCGTGTTGATGCTGTTGTGCAGAAAGTCATAGCGGCTCGCGCTTTTCCAGCAAGCACTAGAGGGTGTTTTCAGATATCAAAAAGCCACTCGAGAGAGTGGCTTTTTGCAAGGTGTTCAGTGAATGATTACCGGCTGCTGGGCCAGGCCCGTGTAGGTGTCGAGAATTTCCTCCACCTCCTCCTCGGTGGGGGCATCCTGCTGCCAGGCGAGGATCTGCTTCTGGAACATTTCGGCCCAGGAGCCATCCAGATACACCTCCTTGCCCGAACGCTTGTCCACGATTTCGAAGCCGTGGCGCGGCAGTTGATGGGCTTGCTCGGTCTCGGCCTTGGCTTTGCCTGCCGGAGCGTCTGCCTCCATATCGGGACGCAGATGGAGCACCGCAAAGGATTCAGAGTCGTAAAGCATTTGCATGGTGTTCCTCCTTTCACTTCCGTTATGAGCATGCCTGCCATGGATATGGCGACAGGGTGCCGCATTTCAAGGTGGAAATGCCTGCTCTTGGCACTTGGGCACAGTATTCCATGGATTTGGCATGGTTGTGGGCAACTGGCTTTCCCGATCTGTAGTAGGCAAGTCCTTGAATGGCGCGACAGCGTTCAGCCCGAGCCGATGCAGGTTGCAGGCCTTGGCTGGGAGGTGAGTGAGCGCTTTGGGCGCGGTGCTCCCGGGGTTTACGCCAGGGGGCGACATGGAGGCTATTGCGGCGCGGACAGATATTTCCTGAGCTGCAGGTCGACAAAGTCGTCCTGTCCCTGAGTGAGCTTGATGCGCACGGGCAGGTATTGCATGGACGGAGCCAGCCAGACCGATCCGCGCTGGTCGCTGCTGCTTTTGCCGGGTAGCTTGTCCAGGCGCAGCGCCATGACGCCGCCAAATGGCAGCTCCAGCGCCTCGCTGGCACCCACGCGGAACTGCCAGCGCACGGCCGAGCGTGCGCTGCTGGTGGTCAGCTCTATCAGCGTGCCTGGCGGGTATTTATCGGGGGCGGCAGCCATCAGGGCCGAGAGCTGTAGAAACACGCTGAGGCGGTCCTGCACGCCATCGCCGATGGCCGCATCGGTCTGGCCGCCGCTGTAGTGTGCCTTGCCACTGGCCACATCAAAGGCGGCGGACTGGGTTTTTCGCCCCTTGTCGCTGAAGTTGAGCGGTTGCAGGCCCTTGGGTGTGATCAGCCCCTCGCTGGTCTGGGCGCGCTCGCCGAGCAAGAACATGCTGATCGACTGCCTGGCCTGGTAATACTGGCCGTCATGCTGCCATTGCAGCTGGGCGCCGGCCGAGTATTGAAAACCCTTGACCTGACCCGAGGCATTGAACTCCAGCGTGGCGGAGTTTGGCAGGGTGACGGGCAGCACAGAGTCAGGTGGCAGCGGCGCGCTGCCTGCGGGCGTGACCTGGATGGGGCGGGCCGTGTCGGCACCATTGGCTTCGGGAGGCTCGGCCATGGGCTCGGGAGCCGGCTCTGCTGCAGCAGCGGGCAGCTCTGTATTGGCGGGTGCTTCTGTTCCAGGAGTTTCTTGCGTTTGTGGTTCCTGGACTGGAGGCGGATTGGGCTCTGATTCCTGTTCGTCCGGGACGGGGGCAGGCACGGGAGCAGGAGCCGGCGCCCGGGGTGAGGCCTGGGGTTTGGGCGCCGGGGCTGGAGCCGGTTTGGGCGCTGCGGGTGCAGGCGGCGGAGGAGGGAGCGCCTGCAGCATGCGCGTCTCCATCACGATCTGGTCGACCGCCGCTTTGTCCGGCGGGCTTAGTTCGGGCAGGCCCCAGAGCAACAGCCCATGGGCTGCCAGCACCAAGCCGGTGATGGGCAGCAGTGTCTTGCGTGCCTGGCTTGCCTGAGGGGAGCGGCCCATGAGCGTGATTCTGAGATTGCAGGTTTCAGTGGTTGGGATCGGCGCGCCAGCCCAGATCGCTGGAAAGCTGGCGGGCGGCCGCCTGCAGTGGCGCATCTATGGCTCCACCATAGTCCGGGTCGAAAGTCGCCAGCGAGCCCAGGGTCATCAGCCCCAGCACGATATGGCCGGATGCATCGAAGACCGGCACGCAAAAGGCCACGATGCCCGGCAGCACGGTGTCGACCACGCGGGCCGTGCCGCGCGCACGGACTTCGGCCAGCATGTCCGCAACGGCCTCTTCGGTCTGGGGCAGGTCCTGGCGCCTGGCCTTGCGCGCACGTTCGATCTCGGGCTCCAGCAACGCGGCCGTCGCCTCGCGCGGCAGCCAGGCACCGAAGCAGCGCCCTGTGGCCGAGGCCAGCATGGGCATGACGTCGCCCAGGCGCAGATTGGCAGTGACGGACTGCGCCGATTCCTCCCAATGCACGATGGTCGGGCCATGGTTGCCCCAGACGGCAATGGCCAGCGTGTGGTTGAGAGTCTCGAGCAGCGCCGGAATGCGCTCCCGCGCCAGACGCACCGGGTCGAGGCGGGCCAGCGAGGCTAGGCCGATCTTGAGCGCCGCAGGGCCTAGGTCGTAGCGCGAATTGCGCTCGTCCTGCGCCACCAGGCCGATGCGCTGAAAGCTCACCAGATAGCGGTGCGCCTTGGCGGCACTCATGCCGGCGGCGGCGGCGACATCCTTGAGCATCAGCGGGCCGCTGGCCTGCGCCAGCGCTTCGATGAGGGAGAAACCCACTTCGACCGACTGAATCCCTGCGCGTTCCTTTTCCATTGCAATAGAATCGTGTTTTGTTTAGTTAAATCAATTTAACCAATCGTAATTTTGGCTAGCGTTGTCAGGCATTGTGCCAGCACCGCTGCCGTGAGCAGAGGGACAGAGAATGAAACTGGCAACCTACAAGGATGGCTCGCGCGACGGGCAACTGGTCGTGGTCTCTCGTGACCTGAGCCAGGCCTGCTATGCCACCGGTATTGCCAGCCGCATGCAGCAGGTGCTGGACGACTGGAGCTATATGGCCCCCCAGCTGCAGGATCTGTCGCACGAACTCAATCACGGCAAGGCCCGCCACGCGTTTCCCTTCGATCCCCAGCGCTGCATGGCACCGCTGCCACGAGCTTATCAGTGGGCCGATGGCTCGGCCTATATCAACCATGTGGAGTTGGTGCGCAAGGCACGCAATGCCGAGGTGCCGGCCAACTTCTACACCGACCCGTTGATGTACCAGGGCGGCAGCGATGATTTCATCGGCCCCTGCGATGATGTGATCGTGCCCAGCGCGGCCATGGGCATAGACTTCGAGGCAGAGATTGCCGTCGTCACCGGCGATGTGCCCATGGGCACGGATGCCAAGGATGCGCTGGACGGCGTTCGTCTCGTCATGCTGGCCAATGACGTGAGCCTGCGCAATCTGATACCTGGCGAACTGGCCAAGGGTTTCGGCTTTTTCCAGAGCAAGCCCGCCACGGCCTTCAGCCCTGTGGCCGTGACACTTGACGAGCTGGGCGATGCCTGGAAGGGCGGCCGTCTGCATCTGACGTTGCAGAGCACCTGGAACGGCCGCAAGGTCGGCATGTGTGATGCGGGCGAGGAGATGACTTTTCACTTCGGCCAGCTGATCGCTCATATCGCCAAGACCCGCAATGTGCGCGCCGGCTCCATCGTGGGCAGCGGCACGGTGAGCAACAAGGGCGTGGAGACCGGCAGCGGCAAGAACAAGCGCGTGGAATGGCCCAAGGGCTATAGCTGCATCGCCGAAAAGCGCTGCATAGAGACCATTCAGGACGGCGCACCCAAGACCGAGTTCATGCAGTTCGGCGACACCATCCGCATCGAGATGAAGGGCAAGGACGGCCAGAGCATCTTCGGCGCCATCGACCAGAACATTGCGCCGCCCGGCGGCAGCAAGGATGACTTGCCCGAAGCTCAGCCTCTGGATAGCTCTGAAGACTAAGCCCTCGTTGCTGCCGCCATGCCCATGTCAAGTCTGAATCTCTCGCGCTGGATTTCGCCTCTGAAGGTCGTGTCGGCCATAGCGTTCGCTTTGTTGACGGGCCTGTCCATGGCGGCAGAGCCTGCCGCCGAACCTGCAGTCAGTTGCCCGCCGCCGTTCAGTCCGCCAACGCCGGCCGAAATGCAGGCCATGGCCCCACAGATGCTGGACAGAGGCCTGCTCTGGCGCGTGCAGGACGGCGAGCGCACCAGCTGGCTTTACGGCACTTTGCATGTGGGCAAGCGGGAGTGGATCTTGCCCGGCCGCACCATCTTGCGTGCCATGGTTGCGACGGATTTGCTGGCGCTGGAGCTGGATGTGCTGAATCCGCAGGTCATGCAGCAGTTGATCGACGGCTTCCAGGCCCGTGTCGACGCCCCTGCGCTACCCGCAGATCTGGACGCCCGGCTGGCGCAGCAGCGCAAGCGAGCCTGTGCCGAGCATCTGAGCACGCAACGTCCGGACGCCCAACTGCTGGGACTGGTCAGCCAGCTGGGCCGCAAGCATGGGCTGATGGTCGAATTTGGCGCCGATCTGCAGCTGGCGAGCCTGGCCGGTGCCGTGCGCAAGCCTGTGCTGGGGCTGGAGTCGGCCCAGACCCAGCTCGAGGAGCTGCTTGCCGACGATCCCTTGGAGGTACAGGAAAGCGTGCGCGACGGGCTGGAGCAGCTCGAAGATCCCAAGTCCCCGGAAATCCTGCAACAGTTGGCGAACATCTGGGCAAGCGGCAACGAAAAACAGCTGGAGAACTATGCCGACTGGTGCGACTGCATCAAGACCGAGCGTGACCGGCTCAAGTACGCGCGCCTCATGGATGGACGCAATCCGGGTATGGCAGACGGCATTGTGCGTCAGCTCCAGCAGGGCAAGACCGTGTTTGCCGCCGTGGGAGCGCTGCACATGGTCGGGCCCAAGGGCCTGCCCGAGCTGCTGCGTCAGAAAGGCTATCAGGTCGAGCGCGTGAGCTTCAAACTGCAACCCATACAGAAATCGGAGTCAAAACCGATTCAAACCGAATAGAGACAAGCGCAGGCAGCTATCAATTAATAGAAAAGGCCGCCTGGCGGGGTCTAAAAATCATTCCACAACCCCCTACATCACCCTCAAGGAGACAAACGATGGATCGTCGTCAATTCCTGGCTGCCATGGCAGCCAGCTCGGCTGCTGCCGCATCCCCCTTCGCCATGGCGCAGGACTGGCCCGCCAACCCTGTGCGCTGGGTCGTGCCCTACCCACCCGGAGGCGGTACCGATGTACTGGCCCGCACGGTGGCCGAATCCATGCGCAAGACGCTGAACCAGACCATCGTGGTGGACAACCGTCCCGGTGCCTCGACGAATATCGGCGGCCAGCTCGTTGCCGCGGCCAAGCCCGATGGCTACACCATCATGTCGGCCGACAACGCCATCCTGGCGTTCAACGAGCACCTGTTCAGCAAACTGCCCTTCAGCCCCGACAAGGATTTCACCTATGTGGGCGGCATCAGCCGCTTCCCCATGGCGCTGGTGGTCAACCCTGCGTTCGAAGCCAAGGATTTCAAGGAATTCCTGGCCTATGCCAAGGCCAACCCCGGCAAGCTCAACTACGCCTCGCCCGGCAATGGCTCGCCCCACCATCTGGCCATGGAGCTGTTCAAGAACCGCACCGGCACCAGTCTGACCCATATCCCCTACAAGGGTGCCGCGCCCGCGCTGGCCGATGTGATGGGCGGCCAGGTGCCTTGCATGTTCCTGGATCTGGCATCGGGCCTGCCCGTGATCCAGTCCGGCAAGGTGCGGGCCCTGGCCATAGGCACGGCCAAGCGCGTGCCCAATCTGCCCAATGTGCCCACGCTGGCCGAACTGGGCCTCAAGGATTCCGAGGTCTATGCCTTCCAAGGCATTCTGGGTCCCAAGGGCTTGCCGCCAGCCATCGTGCAGCGCCTCAACGCAGACCTGCAAAAAGCCCTCAAGGACCCTGACGTGGTCAAGCGCATGGCCGACTTCGGCATGGAAGCCCTGCCTGGCACGCCCGAGCAGTTCCACCAGCTGGCGCGCACCGAAGCCAAGCGCTGGGGTGAGGTCATCAAGGCGGCCGGCGTGAAGCTGGACTGATCGCCTCCTTCCTGAGCTTCGCGAGGTTCTGGGCATGGCTTGAGCCGTTGCCGCAGACCTCGTCGGCTTGCATCGTAGCGGCCCTGCCACCTTGAGTTGCAGGGCCGTTTTCAGTAGGGAAGTATGCCGGGCAGCAGTGGGCGGCTCAGGCGCTCGCGCCACCATTGCTGGGCCCGGCCGGGGGCATCGCTGCGCCAGGCCAGCCAGAAGGTTTCGGGCGGTCGCGGTTCTTCCACCGCCAGTTCTACCAGTACCCCGGTCTCCAGCTCCACACGCACGCATGCGCGCGGCACAAAGCCGTGGCCCAGGCCGGCGGCCTGGCAGGCTATCTTGGCCTGCATATCGGGCACGGTGATGCGCCGCTGACCGGTGAGCAGGCCCACGGTGCGGTCGGTCAGCGAACGGGCGCCGTCGCCCACCACCACGGCGGTGTGCTCCAGCAGGTCGGCGCGCGCCAGCGGATGGCCAAGACGCGCCAGCGGGTGGCTGGCAGTCACGCAGAACACGAAATCGAGCTGGCCCACGGCCACGGCCTTGTGGCCACCACCGGCCGGACCCTCGCCCGCCGCCACGATCAGGTCGGCCCGGCCTTCGCGCAAGGCTTCCCAGGTGCCCGTCAGGGTCTCGCTGCCGATGCGCAGCCGCGTGCCGCTGTTCAGTGCCTCGAAGGCCTGGATGTCGGCGCCGAAGGCGCTCGTGGGGATCAGCGAGTCGTGCACCAGGCGCACCTCGGTCTCGAATCCTGTGGCGATCTGGCGTAGCCGAGACTCGAGCTGACGCGCGGCTGCCAGCAGCCAGCGCCCTTCCTTGAGCAGTTCCTCGCCTGCTGGCGTGAGACTGACGCGCGGGCCGTTGCGCACAAACAGGTTCAGGCCCAGCTGTTCCTCGAGCTTGGACACGGCATAGGAGATGGTCGAAGGTACTTTGTGCAGGCGCTCCGCCGCACCGGCGAACGAGCCATGGCGGGCAATGGTGTCCACCAGTTCGATGGCTTCCAGAGAGAGTTTGAGCATGCTTTGAGTGCGTAAAGAACAATCATCGAAATTATCGATGATTCAGAGGATTTTCTTTCAGCATAGGCGCCGATAAGGCCGCCGATACTTCATGCATCGCCACACGGAACGCAGAGAAACAAGGCAGACGGGCCTGCTGCAGCAAGTGTGAACGTCATCGATTGTTAAGGAGATATCAATGCTTGAAGTTCGCCAATCCAACCACCGCGGCCGTGCCAACCATGGCTGGCTGCAATCGCGCCACACCTTCTCCTTCGGCCATTACCGCGATGCCAATCAGCAAGGCTTTTCGGATCTGCTGGTTATCAATGACGACAATGTGTCCCCTGGTCAGGGCTTTGGCACCCACGGCCACCGCGACATGGAAATCTTCTCCTATGTGCTCGACGGCGCCCTGGAGCACAAGGACTCCATGGGCACGGGCTCGGTGATCCGTCCCGGCGACGTGCAGATGATGAGCGCCGGCACCGGCGTGGAGCATAGCGAATTCAACCACTCGGCCCAGGACCCGGTGCACTTTCTGCAGATCTGGATCGTGCCCGCCGAACGCGGCGCCGCTCCACGCTATCAGCAGGTCCATGTGGACGATGCCGACAAGCGCGGCCGCCTGCGCCTGATCATCGCCCCCGAAGGCCGGGACGGCACGTTGGCCGTGCGCCAGGACGCCCGGGTCTATGCCGGCCTGTTCGATGGCGCTGAATCCGCCGAACTCGATGTGGGCACCGACCGCCATGTCTATGTGCATGTGGCCCGCGGCAGCCTCAGCGTGAACGGAGAGCGCCTGTCCGAAGGCGACGGAGCCCGCATCCGCAACGCCGGGGCTCTGCGCTTCGATCAGGGCGAGCAGGCCGAGGTGCTGGTCTTTGACCTGCGCCCCCGTGAACTGCCTAGCTTGTAAGTGCCAGTTTCCATTCGGCTTTCCTGTTTTTCCCGCAGCCTCTCTCTCACCTTTTACCCAGGAGTTTCACCATGACCAACGCCAATGCCTCCATCGCCCGTCCTGTCGCCGTCGCCAAGCCCGGTGCCAAGCTGCTCAACCCCCATGACCACACGCTGATCATGATCGACTTCCAGTCGCAGATGGCTTTTGCCACGCACTCCATCGATCCCGTGCAACTGCGCTCCAACGCGGCCCTGGTTGCTTCGGCCGCAGCCGGCTTCGGTGCCTCCACCATCCTGACCACAGTGGCCGAAAAAAGCTTCTCCGGGCCCATGTTCGAGGAAGTGACCGCGCCTTTTCCCGGCCAGACCCTGCTGGACCGCACCTCGATGAATACCTGGGAAGACGAGGCTGTGATCCGGAAGGTCAACGAGATCGGCAAGCCTCGCATCGTGCTGGCCGGCCTGTGGACCAGCGTGTGCATCGTCGGACCGGCCCTGTCGGCGCTGGATCAGGGTTTTGAGGTCTTCGTGATCGCCGATGCCTGCGGCGACATTTCCACCGAAGCCCATAACCGTGCCATGGAGCGCATGGTGCAGGCTGGAGCCCAGCCCATCACGTCCTTGCAATACCTGCTGGAAATGCAGCGTGACTGGGCCCGTACCGAGACCTATGACATGACCACGGGCATCGCCAAGAAGCTGGGTGGCGGCTACGGCATCGGCATCACCTACGCCAAGACCATGTTCGGCGCCCACGAAGGCTAAAAAGAGCACATCATCTTTCTACTGCGCAGACCGATCTCGCACCCGCGGTTCTCGCCGTACGCATGTACGGATGCGGTCCTCAATGCGACCTTGGTCTGCTCGCCAAGAAATCTGGCGCACTCTTCGCGCCGCTGAACGACCGGAGACCTCCATGACCCAGCCCTCCACCCCCGACCTGATCCTGTTCAACGGCCGCTTCACCACCCTGGACCGCAGCAACCCCATGGCCACGGCCGTGGCCGTGAGCAGGGGCCGCTTCAGCGCCGTCGGCAGCGACCGCGAGGTCCTGCCCCTGGCCGGCCCACAGACCAGGCGCATCGATCTGGGCGGGCGCAGTGCGCTGCCCGGGCTCATCGACAACCACCTGCATCTGATCCGCGGTGGCCTGAACTTCAACATGGAGTTGCGCTGGAACGGAGTGAAGAGCCTGGCCGATGCCATGGCCATGCTCAAGGCCCAGGTGGACGTGACCCCTGCGCCCCAGTGGGTGCGAGTGGTGGGCGGCTTCACCGAGCACCAGTTCGTGGAAAAGCGCCTGCCCACGCTGGCCGAGCTGAACGCCGTGGCGCCCGACACCCCGGTCTTCATCCTGCACCTGTACGACCGTGCCCTGCTCAACGCCGCGGCCCTGCGCGCCGTGGGCTACACCAAGGACACGCCCGAGCCGCCCGGTGGCCAGATCCTGCGCGACAGCGCCGGCAACCCCACGGGCCTGCTGCTGGCCAAGCCCAATGCGTCCATCCTCTACGCCACGCTGGCCAAGGGCCCCAAGCTGCCGCGCGACTACCAGCTCAACTCGACACGCCACTTCATGCGCGAACTCAACCGGCTGGGCGTGACCGGTGCCATCGACGCTGGCGGAGGCATGCAGAACTACCCCGACGACTACGACGTGATCCAGGAGCTGGCCGATGCCGACCAGCTCACCATCCGCCTGGCCTACAACCTGTTCACGCAAAAGCCCAAGGAAGAGAAGGACGACTTTCTGCGCTGGACCTCCACCTCGCAGTACAAGCAGGGCACAGACTACTTCCGCCACAACGGAGCAGGCGAAATGCTGGTGTTCTCGGCCGCCGACTTCGAGGACTTCCGCCAGCCCCAGCCCGAGCTGGCGCCAAGCATGGAGGGCGAGCTCGAAGAAGTGGTGCGCATCCTGGCACAGAACCGCTGGCCCTGGCGCATGCACGCCACCTACGACGAGACCATCGATCGCGCGCTCGATGTGTTCGAGAAGGTCAATGAAGACATTCCCCTGGCCGGTCTGAACTGGTTCTTCGACCACGCCGAAACCATCTCCGAGAAGTCCATCGACCGCATCGCGGCCCTGGGCGGAGGCGTGGCCGTGCAGCACCGCATGGCCTACCAGGGCGAATACTTCGTCGAGCGCTATGGCGCGGCTGCGGCCGAAGCCACACCGCCTGTCAAGCGCATGCTGGAAAAAGGCGTGAACGTGTCTGCCGGCACCGACGCCACCCGCGTCGCCAGCTACAACCCCTGGGTCTCGCTGTCATGGCTCGTCACGGGCAAGACCGTGGGTGGCCTGCAGCTCACGCCTCAGCGCAATTGCCTCACCCGCGACCAGGCCTTGCGCATGTGGACCGAAAACGTCACCTGGTTCAGCAACGAACAGGGCAAGAAGGGCCGCATCCAGGTGGGCCAGCTGGCCGACCTCATCGTTCCTGATCGCGATTTCTTCGCCTGCCCCGAGTCCGACATCGCCGGCACCTCGGCCCTGCTCACCGTGGTGGACGGCAAGGTGGTCTACGGCGCTGGTGCCTTCGCCGACCTCGATGAGTCGGCCCCGCCGCTGGCCATGCCCGACTGGTCGCCCGTGCGCACCTTCAAGGGCTATGGTGCCTGGGGTATGCAGGAAGGCACGCCGCTGCAGTCCGTGATGCGCAACGCGGCAGCAAACTGCGGCTGCGCCAGTAGCTGCAACATGCATGGCCATGCCCACGCCACGGCCTGGAGCAGCAAGCTGCCCGTGGCCGATCTCAAGGGCTTCTGGGGCGCCCTGGGCTGCGCCTGCTGGGCGGTGTGAGATGGGCGAGACGCTGCATGCCGCAGCCACCGTCCCCTGGGTGCAGCCGCTGGCCCTCGCCGGTTTCACGGTGCTGGCGGCCTTGCTGACCGACCGCTTCCGGGCAGCGCAGCAGGCCGGGCGCCAGCGTGCTGCCAACGCATTTTTTGAACACTGGGGCCTGGTCGGCGGCATGTTGCTCGTCGCCTGGCACGATCTAGGAGACTCCCATGCCGGATAACCAAAAAACCGCCTCGGGCAGCTTCGCGCCCCTGGCCATTCCCGTCTTTGCAGTGCTGTGGGCCGCCACGGTGCTGGGCAATATCGGCAGCTTCATGCGCGATGTGGCCAGCGCCTGGATGGTGACCGAGCTCTCGTCCAGCCCCACGGCCGTGGCCCTGATCCAGACGGCGGCCACGCTGCCAGTCTTTCTGCTGGCCATCCCGGCCGGCGTGCTGTCCGACATCCTGGACCGCCGTCGTTTCCTCATCGGCGTGCAGGTGTTGCTGGGCGCCGTCAGCGGCACGTTGCTGGTGCTTGCCCAGACCAACACCCTCACGGTGGAATACCTGGTGGCTCTGACCTTTGTGGGTGGCATTGGCGCCGCCCTCATGGGACCGACCTGGCAGTCCATCGTGCCCGAGCTGGTGCCGCGCAGCGAACTCAAGAGCGCCGTGGCCCTGAACTCCCTGGGCATCAACATCGCCCGTGCCATCGGCCCGGCTGCCGGCGGCCTGCTGCTGGCCAGCTTCGGCGCCGCGGCGGCCTACGGCCTTGATGTGCTGAGCTATGTGTTCGTGATCGCCGCCCTCATCTGGTGGAAGCGTCCCAAGGCCGAGGCTTCGGCACTCAACGAGCAGTTCTTCGGCGCCTTCCGGGCCGGTGTGCGCTATGCCCGTGCCAGCCGCGAGCTGCATGTGGTGTTGCTGCGCGCCGCTGTGTTTTTCCTGTTCGCCAGCTCGGTCTGGGCCCTGCTGCCCCTGGTGGCGCGGCGCATGCTGGGCGGCACGGCCGGCTTTTATGGCGTGATGCTGGGCGCTGTGGGCGCCGGAGCCATCCTGGGCGCCGTGCTGCTGCCCAAGCTGCGCAAGCGTCTCGATACCGACGGTCTGGTGTTGCTGGCTTCTGTGGTTACGGCCTTGGTCATGGGCATGCTGACCCTTGCGCCGCCCCAGTGGGCTGCCGTGGCGCTGATGCTGGTGCTGGGCCTGGGCTGGATTGTTGCGCTGACCACACTCAACGGTGTGGCCCAGGCGGTGCTGCCCAACTGGGTGCGCGGCCGGGGTCTTGCCATCTACCTGATGATATTCAACGGTGCCATGGCCCTGGGCAGCCTAGGCTGGGGCCTGATTGCCGGCCAGCTGGGCCTGCCGGTCACGCTGCTGATCGGAGCCCTGGGTCTGGTGCTGGTGTCCCTGGTCTTTCACCGCGTCAAGCTGCCAGCTGGTGAGGCGGATCTGCAACCGTCCAACCACTGGCCCGAGCCCCTGCTGGCAGAACCCGTGGCTCATGATCGTGGCCCGGTCATGATTCAGATCGAATACCGCATTGCCCACGAAGATTTGGCCGCTTTTTTCCAGGCCATGCAGCAAGTGGCCCAGGAGCGCCGTCGCGATGGGGCTTATGCCTGGGGCGTGGCCGAACACACCGGCGAGCCCGGTCGAGTGATTGAGTGGTTCCTGGTTGAATCCTGGGCTGAGCACCTGCGCCAGCATGGTCGTGTGTCCAAGGCCGATGCCGATCTGCAGGCCGCCGCTTTGCGCTACCACCAGGGGCCGGACAGGCCCGTGGTTCACCATTTCCTGGCCCTGGATGCGCGCAGCGCCCAGCAGGGAACGGGTTCTCCCGCCCACTGAGCGGCGCTGGAATCGGCATTCATCGCTGACGGGGCAGGCGATGAATGCGACCCAGTTTATTTTCCCAGGGGCTGGAGCAGAGGTCGGTGCATCACTTACTTGGCGGGCTTGGCGGCACGCACTGCCACGACCTCGATTTCCACATACCAGGCTGGGTTGGCCAGGGCTGCAATCTGGAAGGCCGAGCGTGCGGGCAGGTTGGGCTGGGCAGCCGTGCCAAAGAACTGGGTGTAGCCACGCATGAAGCCGGCAAAGTCCATCTTGTTGCCCTTGGCGGGGTCGGCCACCAGGAAGACCTGCATCTTCACCACATCGCTCATGCCGAGATTCATGCTCTTGAGCTGCTCTTCCAGGCCCTTGAGGATGGCCACGGTCTGGCCTTCGGTGTCGCCGCCATAGGCAGCAGGATCAGTGGCGGGCTTGGATTTGTCCACCATGGGCGGCACCTTGCCCGAGAGGTAGACGGTGCGGGCATCGGTGGGAATTTCCACGGCTGCGGCGATGGGGAAGGTAGAGCCCGGTGTCTTGTAACGCAGGACATCGCCACCGCCGGAGGTGGTGGCTGCGCAGCCGGTGAGCAGGACTGCAGCGCCCAGCAGGGCGGCGGTGGTGGCGGTCTTGAAGATGGATGGAACGTTCATGTGATCTCCTGAATGGATTTATGGGGTGACGCGAAAGGGTTTGACGTCGGCGGCAGACAGCTTGTCCGGGTACTGATTGCCGAAGTTGCTGCGCACATAGTTCACGACGTCGGCAATCTGCTCGTCGGACAGCTTGCTGGCAAAGGACGGCATGCCGTGCAGGCCGTTCATGACGACCGAGGCCGGGTAGGCGGCGGCTGCCAGCTTGGGGTTGGAGGCCAGCGCGGGGTAGAAGCCGGCACCCTTGGCGCCTTCGCCCTTGACCATGTGGCATCCCTGGCAGATGGCCTGGTACAGGGTCTCTCCGCCGCTCTGGCTGAAGCGTGGACGGACCGCAGAGAAGTTCTGCATCAGCGCCTGGGTATCGGCGGGCGAGATGGAAAGAACGGCGGCAGACTGCAGCGTTTGCAGGTTTTTCACATCCTGGGTTTTCATGCCCTGTGATTGGGCCAGGACGGCGCCGGAGAGACCCAGGGCCAGGGCGAAAGCGGAGCAAAGACGGTGCAATGTGTGCATGGTGAAGTTCCTTGTTGCAGACATGGGCGATCAGAGGCTGGAGGCCTTGGCGTGCAGACGCTGGATGGCGTCCAGCGAAGACAGCACGGCACCTTCCTGCCAGGCGGGGATGTACGAGACATGCTCGCCCGCGAGCACCAGGCGACCGTCGATCTGGGCCAGATCCTTGTAGTGCTGCTCGCGCAGCGCATCGGTCCAGTTGCCGAAGCAGCCGTTGATCCAGGGCATGCGATGCCAGGCTACCGACACACCGTTGAGGAACTCCTGCTTGTACTGCGGATGAATCTGCGCGCCGTACTCCAGCGCCAGACGAATGCGCTCGGCCGGCTTGAGCGAGGAGAAGCGGTAGCTGTTGGAGTTCTCGAAGGCATAGGCGCCCAGCAGCACGGCGGGGCCGTTGCCCATATAACCGGTGGAGGGGTAGGAGATCTGCTGAATCGGCAGATCGGTGTAGCTGATGCCGCCGTAGATGCGCTCGTCCTCTTCCCAGAAGCGGCGCTTGAACTCCAGACCGACCTTCATGGAGCTGCCATAGGGCACGGCAGCAATCGCGTTTTGCATGGCGCTGCTGGCCTGCACTTCGATCTGGCTCAGGATGGACAGCGGAATCGTGCACACGCACCAGTCGGCGCGGGCCTGCAGTGTGGCGCCGGGCTTGAGGGCGTCCACATAGTCCACGGTCACGCCCTTGTCGTTCTGGGCGATCTTGGTGACCTTGGCGTTGTAGCGTATGGCCGAGCCCAGATCGCGCGCCATGGCCTGGGCCAGCATGTCCATGCCGCCTTCGGGCTGGAAGATGGCGCTGTGGAATTCGTAGATATTACCCACGCCCATCTGGCGCCACAAATTGGATTCGAGCAGCTCGTGCAGGCCCATGGGCGTCGACGGTTTGGCCTGCGCCATCAGGCCACCGCCGGGGTCGATGTCGTAGCCACGGAAATCGCTGACCGCATTGCTGGCGCGGTAGCGGTACTCCTTGTCCAGCACGCCCCAGGCCTTGAGGCTCTCCAGCAGGCGTTCCTTGTCTTCCCGGCTGACGCTCTGGTCCAGCGCCCCCTGATTGGTAGCCTTGGACAGCAGCTCGGCCACATGACCGTAGACATCGGTCTGCACATGGCGAAAGCGCTGGGGCTTGCCAGCCAGGGCCTTGCTGTTGTGCAGATAGGCGTTGTAGTTGACCTGGTTGAAGGCTTCGAGCTTGATGCCGAAGCGCTTGTAGTAGTCCAGCATCGCATGGTGGTGGTAGGGCACGCGCCAGGGGCCGGGGTTGAAGTAGTTGCCCTTGGCAAAGCCCACTTTCTGGCGTGTACCGTCGAGTTCGCTGAACTCATCGCCGCCGCGCAGCGTCCAGCATCGGCCGCCGGCGCGACTCTGGTATTCAAGCAACTGCACCTTGTAGCCCGCCGCGCGCAACTCGTGGGCTGCCACCATGCCTGCCAGGCCCGCGCCCAGCACCAGCACCGACGCGCCAGGTCTGGCGTTGCCGAGCTTGACCGGACCGCTGTAATGCGACTCGGCGGCGTAGCCCAGTGAACTCATGGCTTGGTACATGGCACTGCCGCCCGCGACCTTTCCGATCATCGAGAGCAGTTGTCTGCGACTGACATGCTTGCTTGGCTCTGGCATCTGAAATTCCTTTGCTGTTGTGTATTCCGCTGTCCATCCGGGGTTGCGGGGCAAGGGTTTTCAGCAAGAGCTGTGCCAGGTCAGAGGGCTCAAGGCATTAGTTCAATGAAATCAGTTACTTGTTATGGAATTCAGATCAATTTGCACTCAATCCTTTTAACGCTTGTGGTGCATGCTCACTAATTTGAAGCGTCAGTGGCCAAATTGGTGCAACGGAGTCACACAATAAGCTGCAAAAAAAGCGTATCGGCTGTGACAGCGGATACGCCTTGAGTGTGGGAGCGGAACTACGGTGCTGCCGGGCTCAGAGCTCGCTGGGAGGCTCGCAGGCCTTACTGACCATGACACGATTGCGTCCACCCCGCTTGGCGGCATAGAGCATGGCATCGGCCTGCTGGAAGACGGCCTTGATATCGGGATCGCTGTCGGGCCAGTGGGCCACGCCCAGCGAGATGGTGATATGGCCCACTGGCGGTATCTCCATTTTCTCGACCAGCTGACGCAGGCGCTCGGCGGCATGGGCGGCGGCCTCCAGCCCCGTGCCGGGCAGCAGCAGCAGAAACTCCTCGCCACCCACGCGGCAGGGCAGGTCATCGACACGCGAGACCTCGCGCATGGTGCGTGCGAGCTGTCTGAGTACCTCGTCGCCTGTGTCGTGGCCAAAACCGTCGTTGATATGCTTGAAGTGGTCGATGTCGATGGCAATCACCGAGAACGGCAGCGCTTGCGTCTGAAAGGCGCTGATGGCTGCCTCCAGATGGCGGCGATTGCCCAGCCCGGTCAACGGATCGGTGTTCACGTCCTCGCGCAGCTTGGTGATATTGCGTTGCAGCAGGCCCAGGCCCTTGAGCATGGCTTTCTTGAGTTCGTAGGACTCGAAGTACCAGGACTTGACGGCCTGGATGTTCTGCGCCGTCTCGGGCTTGTCCATATCGTGAGCGCCATTGGCGAGCTGGCGCAGCGGGCTGGCAATGCGGCGCGCGCTCCACCAGATGACCACCAGCATCAGCAGGGCGATGGGCAGGGTCTTGTAGAGCACGGAGCGCATCAGCTTGTTGAGCGGGGCCAGCGTGGCCGCCTTGGGGCGCTGGGCCACAATGCCCCATCCCGAGGCATGGATGACGGCATAGCCGGCCAGCATTTCCACTCCCTTGCTGTTGACGACTGGCGCCGTACCCGACTCGCCTCGGATCACGGCGTTGATGACATCGTTGTTGATCACCTGATCGCCGATACGGTGGTTGTCGGGGTGATAGATGATGTGCTTGTTCTGGTCCACCACATAGACATAGGTGCCATCCTGGTAGAAGTGCGAGCCCAGCAGGGTGTCGAGGATGCTGTCTTCCTTGAGGTAGATGCTGCCGCCTACCGCTCCCAGGAATTCGCCCTGAGGGTCGAAAATGGGCTGCGAGACAAAGACGATGTAGTTGCCGGCCGTGGACATATAGGGCTGGCTGATGACGGGCCCGCGAGTGCTCAATGTCTGTGTCACTCCGGCGCTTTGCAGCGTCTTGCCCTTGATCTGCAGGGTTTCGGGCGATGTCGCCAGCACATAGCCCGTTGGGTCGATGATGGTGACGGAGTTGAAGCTCTTGGTTTGCAGGCGCAGACGTGTGGCCTCCTTGGCCAGATAGTCCACGTCATCCATGTGCGCGCCCATCAGATTGGCGCTGTATTCCAGCTGCTGCAGGGCGGACTGCAGAAAATCATCCGTGCTCTGCGCCAGCTTGGTCGCATAGGCATGGTGACCTTCGAGCGTGTTGTCTATCAGCTGCTGGCGCTGCACCAGATAGCCGGCATAGAAGGTGTTGAGAAACGGGATCAGCGCGCTGCAGATGGTCAGGACCAGGATCAGTCGACGCAAATCAAGCCGGTTAGGCGCAAGCCGGCGGTGCCAGGGGAGAGATTTCTTCACAGATGATGTCGCGAGAGCAGGGCGGCTCTGCGCTGTACCTGTGTGCTCTGACAGGCTCAGACCCCGGCCGCATATTCATTGAGTGTCTGCATTATGGTTGCTCGCGCCGTGGCCCTGCTCATGGTCAACCACAATGCAGCCGCGTCAGGCTGACAACTCCTTGAACTTTTCCACCTGTACCGCGCAGTCGTAGAAGCAAGGCGCTCGGCCAATATCGGTGAGCTGCTGATGCGTCAGCTCGTTCACATTCGTTCCGTTGGCTCCCTGCTTGCGCCACCAGATGCCCAGGCCCACCACCACGCCGGCGCGAGCGCGGCCGTTGACGGCGGCGTGGCAGACATGCTCGCCGCGCTGGTTGAAGACGCGTAACCGGTCACCGTCGGCAATGCCGCGCGCAGCTGCGTCATCGGGGTGCATCTCCAGCAGCGGGCGCTCTTCCATGCGGGACAGGCTGGCTACATTGGCAAAGCTGCTGTTGAGGAAGTTGCGTGCCGGCGGCGAGATCATGGCCAGCGGGTAGGCGGCCGTGGGCGGCTCGTAATTGGGCAGGTAGTCGGGCAGGGTGTTGATGCCCAGCCGCGCCAGGGCTGGGTTGTCGAATTCGCATTTGCCCGAAGGCGTGGCAAAGCCACCTTCGGCAAATGGCGCATCGGGCAGCGGAATATGGGCAAAGCCCCGTTGCAGAAGGTCGTCGAAATCAATCGCAGTATGTGTAACTGCTGCACGGCATAGAGCTTCGTCGGACTCCGAGAAACATGCCGCAGCAAAAGCGGGGTCCAGCCGGGCCATATGCATGGCCAGATCGCGAAAGATCTGCGCGTTGCTGCGTGCCTGGCCCTGGGGCTCGATCGCGGGGCGATTCAGCAGCACATCGGTATGGCCGTAGCTGCCGTGGACGTCCCAATGCTCTAGCTGCGTGGTGGCGGGCAGCACATAATCGGCATGGTCTGCGGTGTCGGTCAAGAAATGCTCAAGCACCACGGTGAACAGATCTTCGCGCGCAAAGCCCGCAGCCACCTTGGCCGACTCTGGCGCCACCGCCACGGGATTGCTGTTATAGACCACGACGGCTTCCACCTTGGGGCCGAAGCCGGCATCGCCCCCATGCAGCAGCACATCGCCAATCTGGCTCATGTTCAGCGTGCGTGGGCGACGCTCGCCCAGCAGCTGGGGCATTTGCAGATCTGCGCGCTTGAACGGCGAGACCCCCGAGGCGGACAGCAGCAGCCCGCCAGCACGGTGGCGCCAGGCGCCGACAAGAGCCGGCAAACAGGCCACGGCGCGCACGGCATTGCCGCCGCCGCGCGCCCGCTGCATACCGTAATTGAGGCGAATGGCCGCTGGTCTGGTCGTGCCGTAATCACGTGCCAGGGACTGAATCTGTTCCACGCTCAGGCCACAGACACTGGCCGCGCGTTCGGGTGGCCATTGCAATGCTCTGGCCCTGAGTGCCTCCCAGCCGAGGGTGTGTTGGGCGATGTAGTCGTGGTCCAGCCAGTCGTGCACGATCAGCTCGTGCATCAGCGCCAATGCCAGTGCCGCATCGGTGCCGGGCAGCAGTTGCAGGTGTTCCTGGCATTTGTCGGCGGTCTCGCTCTTGCGCGGGTCTATGCAGATCAGCTTGGCGCCCTGGCGCTTGGCTTCCTGTGCATAGCGCCAGAAATGAAGATTGCTGGCAATGCTGTTGCTGCCCCAGATCAGGATCAGCTTGCTTTCGGCAAAGAACTCCACACGCATGCCCAGCTTGCCGCCATAGGTAGCGGTCAGCGCCTCGCTGCCGGCACTGGCGCAGATGGTGCGATCCAGCAGGCTAGAGCCCAACTGGTGAAAAAAACGTCGGTCCATGCTCTCGCTCTGCACCAGTCCCATGGTGCCGGCATAGCTGTAGGGCAGTATGGCTTCGGGCGCGCGCCGGGCAATCCCGTGCAGGCGCTGGGCAATATCGCTCAGGGCTTCTTCCCAGCTCACGGGGGTGAACTGGCCGCTGCCTTTGGGGCCGCTGCGCTTGAGCGGCTGCAGTACTCGCCCGGCGTGGTAGGTGCGCTCGGTGTACTTGCTGACCTTGGCGCAGAGCACGCCGCCCGTGTGAGCGTGCTCTGCATTGCCTTGCACCTTGGTGGCCGTGCCATCGATCACCGTGGTGACCAGAGCGCAGGTGTCCGGGCAGTCATGCGGGCAGGCGCCGCGTACTTGAACGATATGAGGCATGTCGTGGGCTCGAAAAATCTGGACCGGTTTGCGGCTGAAGACCGTTTTGTGGGCCTATTATGCGGCGCGCATCCATGTCAAGAAACCTGAGATGCAAGACCCCAGAAACGGGCCGATCCAGCCCGTAGCAATGAGTAGCCCGTAGAGAGATCAAGAGCAATGCAGTACAAGCGAGTGGAGTGGAATCGTCGTCAATTCATGACTGCTGGCGCAGCTGTGGCAGCCGGGAGCTGGATCGGCGCAAGTCATGCCCAGGATTCGAGCGGGCCCATTGTGCTTGGGCAGTCCTGTGCGCTGAGCGGTCCTTCAGCGCAGCTGGGTATGCAGTTTGTGCAGGGCGCCAAGCTGTATTTCGATCAGCTCAATGCCCAGGGCGGCATCGGCCGCCGCCAGGTGGAGCTGCGCACGCTGGACGATGGCTATGAGCCAGAGCGCTGCGTGGCCAATACCCAGAAATTCATTGCCGATGATGTGATGGCCTTGTTTGGCTATCTGGGCACGCCCACCAGCATGGCGTCACTGCCTTTGCTGCAGAAGGCCAAGCTGCCGCTGATTGCTCCACTGACGGGGGGTGCCGGCCTGCGCGATCCCAAGCTGGCCCAGACGGTCTTCAATCTGCGCGCCTCCTATGCCGATGAAACCGCGCTCATGGTCAGACAGCTGGTTTCTTTGGGCCTCAAGAAGATCGCGGTGTTTCATCAGAACGACGCCTATGGTCAGTCAGGTCTCGAGGGGGTGATGCAGGCGCTGCAAGGCCATGGCCTCAAACCCGTGGGGGCCGCGACGGTGGAGCGCAACTCCCAGGATGTGGCCAAGGCCGTCAAGACTCTGGTGCCGCTGGGTGCCGATGTCATCGTGCAGGTCGGCACCTATGCGGCCAGCGCTGCCTTTGTACGAGCGGCACGCCAGGCAGGCTATGGCGGTCAGTTCTACAACGTGTCGTTCGTGGGAACTTCTGCACTGGCGCAGGCCCTTGGCAAGGAGGCCGAGGGCGTGGTGGTCACCCAGGTCGTGCCCTCGCCCTTCAAGACCTCGCATCCACTGGCGCGTGAGTTTCAGGCCGCGCTGCAGAAAGGAGGCGCTTCGCTGCAGCCCGATTACTCCAGCATGGAAGGCTATCTGGCTGCCCGTGTCGTGAGCGAAGCGCTGAAATCTGCCTCTGCCGCAGGTCGCCTGCAGCGCGATGGCCTGGTGGCGGCACTGGAGGCGATGAATGGCCAGCAGGTTGCGGGCTTTCCCATCGCTTTCCGTGCGCAGGCGGGCAAGCCGCGTTTTGTGGAGCTGTCCATGCTCACGGGCGACGGAAAGGTCCGGGTGTGAGGCTTTGAGGCGCGCAGGGCGCAAGCTCTCCCGCTTTGGGTCATCATGGCATCTTTGCCATTGATGACCCCAAGGAGAGAGCGCATGGCCCTGCTGCCCGAACTTCAAGCAAGCGCCCCTGACATTGCCGCGCTGCGTCGCGATATCCACGCCCACCCCGAGCTGTGTTTCGAGGAAATACGGACCTCGGATCTGGTCGCGGCGAAGCTGGAGCAATGGGGCATAGCAATCCATCGCGGTCTGGGCAAGACCGGTGTGGTGGGCATCATCCACGGTCGTGACGGCGGCAGTAGCGGCCGAGCCATCGGCCTGCGCGCCGATATGGATGCCCTGCCCATGCAGGAGTTCAACACCTTTGACCATGCCAGCCGCCATGCGGGCAAGATGCATGCCTGCGGTCACGACGGCCACACGGCCATGTTGCTGGCGGCGGCGCAATATCTGGCCGCACATCGCGACAGCTTCGAGGGCACGGTCTACACCATCTTCCAGCCTGCCGAGGAAGGCGGTGGCGGTGCCCGCGAGATGGTCAACGACGGACTGTTCGAGCAGTTCCCCATGCAGGCTGTGTTTGGCATGCACAACTGGCCGGGCATGAAGGCTGGCACCATGGCCGTGGGTGCGGGGCCCGCCATGGCATCCAGCAACGAATTCAGGATCGTGGTGCGCGGCAAGGGCGGCCACGCGGCCATGCCGCATATGGTGGTGGACCCGGTACCCGTGGCGGCACAGCTCATCATGGCTTTCCAGACCATCGTCAGCCGTAACGTCAAGCCCATTGAGGCGGGCGTGGTGTCGGTCACCATGGTTCATGCCGGCGAGGCTACCAACGTCGTGCCGGACAGCGTGGAGCTGCAGGGCACGGTGCGTACCTTCACGCTGGAGGTGCTGGACCTCATCGAGCAGCGCATGCAGCAGATCAGCGAGGCCGTCTGTGCGGCGCATGGCACGCAATGTACGTTCGAGTTCGTGCGCAACTACCCGCCCACCATCAACACCGCCCCCGAGGCCGAGTTTGCCCAGGCCGTGATGCGCGAGATTCTGGGCGATGCCGGTGTGGTGCCGCAAGAGCCATCCATGGGGGCCGAGGACTTCGCCTTCATGCTGCTGGAAAAGCCCGGTGCCTACTGCTTTATCGCCAACGGCGATGGTGATCATCGCGCCCTCGGGCA
Source organism: Comamonas sp. F1-6 (assembly GCF_039581415.1). Lineage (NCBI taxonomy): Bacteria > Pseudomonadati > Pseudomonadota > Betaproteobacteria > Burkholderiales > Comamonadaceae > Comamonas > Comamonas sp. F1-6. Next base: position 179,195 of record NZ_JBCPWN010000002.1, on the reverse strand, counting down.
TGGCGGTGGCCCCTGTACCTTGCACAACCCCAGCTACGACTTCAACGATGCGCTGATTCCGCTGGGTGCGACCTTCTGGGTCAAGCTGGCCCAGCGCTGGCTGGACCAGCCTACGCGCGGCTGAAGGCTGGCGCCCGCCGTTGCGCGTTGGGTGGAAGATTTCTTTCACGCCAGACCTCAGGCGGGCAGCCAAAGAGCGTGCTGAACCAGCGTGTGAAGGCACTGTGGCTGTTGTAGCCCAGCATGGAGGCGATCTGGCCTACAGGGTAGTCAGGGTTGCGCACATAGCGCTGGGCAAGATCCGCGCGAACTCCCTGCAGCAGGTCGGTAAAGCTCAGGCCTTCACCGTCAAGCTCGCGCTGCAGGGTCCGTACGCTGCGCCCCAGGCCTTGGGCCACGCAGATGCAGGTGGCATTGCCCGAGGGCAGCATGAGATAGATGGCCTTGCGCACCTGCTGGCCGATGGAGGCCTGACGGCCCTGCTGCGTGGTGTCCACCATGGTCTTGGCATAGCGCACCAGAACCGGGTCGGCCAAGGGGTTGGGAGCATCCAGGTCCTCGGTGCGAAACACAATGCCGTTGAAGTCCGCATCAAACTCCACGCGGCAACGAAACATCTGCTTGTGCAGGCCGGTGTCGCCGGGCGCGGGGTGGCTGAAGCAGACCCGCAGCGGGCGCCATTGCTCATGCAGCAGCAGGTTGCAGGTGCGAAACAGCACGCCGATTGCCAGCTCCATGGATTGCGGCAATGCATCCGGCAGGGTGAGCTCTTCGCGCAGCACCACGACGCCATTGGCGTCGTCCATATGAATCACCAGCGACTCATTGAGCATGTGCACATGCTCGATCAGCGTGCTCAGCACCTTGCGCAATGTGGGCTGGTGCAGCAACAAAAGGCTGACGACACCGAAGTTTGAAACCTGCCGCGATTGCGCCATGCGCAGCCCGAAGTTTTCGCAACCCGTGATGCTTGCAGCTTCTTCCAGCAGGCGCCCGGCCGTCAGCGCATCGATCAGCTGATCCTGCTCGCGCACCACGGCTGGGCGCAGGCCGGCACGACGCAATGCCGCATCAGGGTCTCCTCCCAGTTCGCTGAATAGTTCCGAGAAATTCGTCAGAGATGCCGCGCGCACAAAAGTGACCATGACTGCTCCACGCAAAAAGTCGGAGAAATTCTGGCATGAGATGCATAGCGTGCGGCATGAAATGCACAACCTATGTGACACAGGTTTTCTACAGTGGACTTACCGGGCGGCAGAGACTAGCAACAAGCCTGGGTTCAAAAAAGTGTAGGAGACAGTGATGCAGATAAACCCTCTGACCTGTGCCATAGGCGCGGAGTTGGTCGATGTGCAACTGGCGGATGCGCTGCGCGATGATGGGCTTTTCGCAGAGATCAAGACGGCCTTGCTCAAGCACAAGGTGCTGTTCTTGCGCCGCCAGAGTATCAGTCGCGCCGAGCATGTCGGTTTTGCCCGACGTTTTGGCGAGCTGGAGGACCACCCGGTGGTCGGTAGCGACCCCGAGCATCCCGGGCTGGTGCAGATCTACAAGACGCCGGACAAGCCGCTGGACCGGTATGAAAACTCCTGGCATTGCGATGCCACCTGGCGCGAGGTGCCGCCCATGGGCTGCGTGCTGCGCTGCGTCGAATGTCCGCCGGTCGGCGGCGACACCATGTGGGCCAATATGGCGCTGGCTTACGAGATGCTTCCATCGCATATCAAGGACGTGATAGCCTCGCTACGGGCACGCCACAGCATCGAGTGCACCTTTGGCGCCGCCATGCCTGCGCAGAAGCGTCTGGCTCTCAAGGCGCAGTTTCCGGATGCGGAGCACCCGGTGGTTCGTACACATCCGGAAACCGGTGAAAAAGTGCTGTTTGTCAGCGGCTTCACCACTCATTTCACGAACTTCCACACGCCCACCAATGTGCGTGTGGGTCAGGACTTCACCCAGGGCTCATCCAGTCTGCTGCAGTTCTTGATCAGCCAGGCCGCGATCCCCGAGTACCAGGTCCGCTGGCGCTGGGAGCCCGACAGCATCGCCATCTGGGACAACCGCGCGACACAGCATTACGCGGTGATGGACTACCCGCCCAGCCATCGAAAGATGGAGCGCGCCGGAATCATTGGCACACCGACTTTTTGAGCATCGAAAGACGCCCGTGGCAAGGCGCAGAACCTGGCCGGGCGGTGCGATGCAGGCACAGTTGTACGCAAGGCTCTGAGCGCGGGCATGGCATTCATATAACAACGGAGACACCATCATGAATTTCCTCGACGGTCACCTGGTTGCCGAAAATCAGCAGCCTCTCATCATCACTGCAGCTCCTTATGCACCTTCGTGGCTGCCGGAGGACTTCCCCGGCGAAATTCCCGTCACGATGGAGGAGCAGATTCAAAAAGCCGTGGACTGCTACAACGCCGGCGCCCAGGTGCTGCACTTGCATGTACGCGAGCTCGACGGCCGCGGCAGCAAGCGGCTTTCCAAGTTCAACGAGCTGATTGCCGGCGTGCGTGCCCGCGTCCCGGACATGATCATCCAGGTGGGCGGGTCGATCAGCTTTGCACCCGAAACCGATGGCGCGGCCGCCAAATGGCTGTCTGACGATACCCGCCACATGCTGGCCGAGCTGGACCCCAAGCCCGATCAGGTGACGGTGACCATCAATACCTCGCAGATGAACATTCTGGAGCAGTTCGATGCGCGGGATATCGAGGGCACTTCGATGGAGGACCCTGCGGTGTTCAATGCCTACAAGGAAATGACCGTGCCAGCACAGCCGGGCTGGGCCGAAGAACATATACGTCGCCTGAGTGCGGCCGGCATTCAGAGTGCCTTCCAGTGCTACAACATCAACAGCTTCGAGTCGGTGGAGCGGCTGATGCGTCGCGGCATCTACAAAGGTCCGCTGGTGCTGAACTGGGTGGCCATCGGCGGCGGCATGGACCAGCCCAGCGTCTACAGCCTGGCCAATTTTGTGCGAGCCGTGCCCGACGGTGCGGTGCTCACGGTAGAAGCCTCGGTGCTGAACGTGCTGCCCATCAATCTCATGGGCATTGCCATGGGCCTGCATGTGCGCTGCGGCACCGAAGACAATCTGTGGAATCAGACCCGAACCCGAAAAATGGGCACGGTGGAGCAGATAGAGCAGTTGGTGCGCATTGCCAAGGAATGCAGCCGCCCCATCGCCACTCCTGCCCAGGCGCGCGAGATCTGCCAGATCGGCGTGTTCTACGACACGGTGGAGGAGAGCCTGGCAAGGAACGGATTTGCTCCGAATCGCAACGGTGCTCAGCAGGGTTTTCTGCGCAAAGTCGCCTGAGTCCAAAGGAGCGCACGATGCAACGCATTCCAGTCTTGCTGTCCATTGCTCTGGCTGCAGCTTTGCCAGCTGGCAGCGCCTTCGCTTTCACCGACAAGCCCGTCAAGCTCATTGTTCCTGCCCCGCCCGGCGGCACGATCGATGTGTTTGCTCGCATCATCAGCGATCAGTTGGCGCATGAGCTCAAACAGCCTGTGATTGTGGAAAACCGCCCAGGTGCCGGCGGTGCCATGGCGGTGAAATACATGCTGTCCCAGCCCTCAGACGGCAATACCCTGCTGGTGACGGTGACCAATATCCTGACCGAGGTTCCGCATGTGCTCAAGGGGGGCTTTGATGCTATGAAGGATGTCAGACCCGTCTCGCAGATGGCTCGCTCCGTCATGGTCTTCATTGCTTCGCCTCAGTTCCCTGCCAAGGATGCTAAGGAGGCTATTGCCTATATCAAGGCCCATCCGGGTCAGCTGTCCTTTGCCTCCTACAGCCAGGGGACGGCATCGCAGTACGCAGGGGCGATCCTGAATCAGAAGGCGGGGCTGGACATGCAGCATGTGCCGTTTCCAGGCTCGGCACCGGCACTGGCACAAATCATGGGCAATCAGATTCCGCTGATGTTCGACGGCTCCGTGACCACCAAGCCGCTGGTTCCCAGCGGCAAGGTCAAGCTGCTGGCCGTTGCTTACAAGAGCCGCTTGTCCGATTTTCCCAATGTGCCGACGATGGCCGAGGTCGGTTATCCGGAGCTTGATTTCAGCAACTGGGCCGGTGTGTTTGCTTCGGCAAAGACGCCGCAGCCGTTGCTGGAGAAGATCAATGCCACGCTGCAAAAAGTCAACGCCAGCCAGGCGGTGCAGGCACGTTATGCGGCCACAGGCTTTGAGCCGATTCGCCAGGAGCGCACTCTGGAGCAACTGTCTACCGATCTGCAGGCCGAATACCAGCGCAATGGCGAGATCGTCAGGAATTTCGGCATCAAGCTGAACTAAATCGGCTCGTCAATCGGTCCGGGCATGTCTGCGACTGAGGATGCCCGGACTTTTGCTTTGCAGCGCTTGCTGCACCTCAATAGATACAGGAGCATTTCATGACTCAGGCCATTCGCTTTTACGAGACTGGCGGTCCAGAAGTCCTGCGACTGGAAAACGTTGCCGTGGGAGACCCCGGCCCAGGCCAGGCGCGCGTGCGGCATAGCTATATCGCGCTCAACTTCATCGATGTGTACTTCCGCTCCGGGCGTTATCCGTTGGCCTTGCCCAACGGGCTGGGCTCGGATGCCGTCGGTGTGGTCGAGGCCGTCGGAACGGGTGTGACGGATATCCGGGTGGGTGACCGCGTTGGCTATCTGATCGGTCCGCAAGGCGCTTATGCACAGGCGCGTGTGATGCCTGCAGAAGTGCTGATTCCGTTGCCCGACGGAATTTCAGACCGTACGGCAGCCACACTCATGATGAAAGGCATGACGGCCCAGTATCTGTTCCGTCAGGTCTATCCGCTGCAGGGCGGTGAAACCATTCTCTATCACGCAGCTGCCGGAGGCGTAGGCCTGATTGCCTGTCAGTGGGCCCGCGCCATGGGGGTCAACATGATTGGTACGGTCAGCACGGATGAGAAGGCCGAACTGGCCAGGGCGAACGGATGCGCGCACACCATCGTGACTTCGCGTGAAAACATCGTCGAGCGAGTGAAGGAAATCACGGCAGGCAAGGGCGTTCCCGTGGTTTACGACTCGGTAGGCAAGGACACACTGATGGACTCGCTCGATTGCCTGCAGCCACGTGGCTCGCTGGTCAGCAACGGAACCTCTTCCGGCTCCGTGGTGGTGGACTCATCGCTGCTGGCCGCCAAAGGCTCGATCTGGATGACCCGGCCGGCCATGATGCATTACATCCAGCCCCGCTCACATATGCTGGAGATGGCTGCAGAGCTGTTCGAGCACGTGCTGGCGGGGCGCATCGTGAGCGAGCCGCAGCAGGAGTTTGCCTTGGCCGAGGCAGAACAAGCCCATCGCGCATTGGAAGCGCGCAAGACTGTGGGGGCCACGGTACTCGTGCCATAAACTGCTGGGCGCAAATGTTGGGCGGGTAAAGCTATTGCGAAAATCCGTGCCGGTGCCTTTTCCAAGGCGCCGGCTTTTTTCTGTCTGACATTGGCCATGCGGCAGGGCGACATTCCTAGGGATTTCACCTTGGGAACATGGCACCAAATAAGCAATGAATGGCATCAACTGCACAATAGCTGCAGCCTTCCTTTTCTAGAGTGATTTCGCGGATCAATACCGCGAATTCATAACGAAAAGGAGACATGAAATGCCACGTATTTCACGCTATATCTGGAGTCTATTTGCATTGTCCGCCAGCAGCCTGGCCAGCGCTCAGTCATCCGTGACGCTGTTCGGTGTCATGGATGCGGGCGTCAGCCGCTACATGGTGCGCAGCAATTCCTGGGATGGCTCCGGCCGCACGGCCAGCCAAGGTATCTGGGCGCTGTCACCCTCGGGTAATTTGGCCAGCCGTCTGGGTGTTCGTGCCGTTGAAGATCTGGGGGCCGGAATGTCTGCCAGCATGTGGCTGGAAGCGCCTGTGACCAACGACACGGGTGGCGGTGCGCTGAACTTTGGGCGACGCTCCACCGTCAGCCTGGCGGGCAATTGGGGCGAGCTGCGCCTTGGGCGTGATCACACGCCGTCGTTTCTGAATGACTGGGCCTTTGATCCCTATTCCGTCAACGGCGTGGGCGTCAATTTGCTGGCGGTGGTCAGCAGCAACCTGGCCATCAACCGTGCGCTGAGTACGCAGACCAGCGGCACGCTGCCCGAGCGCTTGCTAGGAAACGGTTTGTCGGCAGGCACGGACAATTATCTGCGCGCCAACAACTCCATCGGCTACCACCTGCCTACAGGGCTGGGCGGAATTTATGGTCAGCTGATGTATGCTTTCCCGGAAAATGATGCCAGGCGCGGCCGCTATGCCGGTGGGCGCATTGGCTGGGCCAGCGGCCCCACCGATATTGCGCTGGGCTATGGCGAAAGCATGCTGGGCACTTTCAACGGCCGCAAGGAAACCATCAAGTCCCTGAACCTGGGAGGCTCGTACAACTTCGGTCCGGTCCGTGTGTTGGGCGAGTGGTCGCAGGTGCGCAATGCGCGCAGCGATGTGCGGGCCACAGACCGCTATGACGGGTTTCTGGCTGGTGTGCAAATCCCTGTCGGACTGCATCAGCTCAGGGCGTCGGTGGCCAGGGTGCAATTCAAAAATGGGCAGGGAACCGGCGACGCATCGGTGAACAAGCTGGCCTTGGGTTATGTGCATAACCTCTCCAAACGCACGGCGCTCTACACCACGGTGTCACGTATCAGCGTGAGCAATGGACACAACAATCCTGCGGTGATGGGTGTGACGCCGCTGGCCGTCAGCAGCCCGGTCATCATGCCGCAACCGGCCTACAGCAACAGCCCCGGCATGCAGCCACGCAGCGCATTGGGCTTTGATGCGGGTCTGCGCATGATGTTCTGAAGGCAGTCCGTTGCTGCTGCGAGGCGAATCACGAAGAGGCGGATTTGAGGGAGTGCGTGTCGCAAAGGGCTGCTTGCCGGCGTTGCAGTACTTTGTGAAATAAAAAGAACGGTCGTTCTAATTTTCCGGATTTTTGGCTACACTGGCCTCGACTATTAAAGCCCAGGAGACCTTTCATGTTCGATCTGAACGCCCGGTTTGAAGAGACCGTCAAGAATTCCACCTCGCTCGGCGAGCGTCCCGACAACGCCACCTTGCTCAAGATTTATGCCTTGTACAAGCAGGCGACCGAGGGTGACAACGAAGCCAAGAAGCCCAGCTTCACCGACATGGTGGCCCGCGCCAAGTGGGATGCCTGGGCCAAGCTGGAAGGCACGACGCCGGATGAGGCCAAGCAGCAGTACATCGATCTCATCGAGTCGCTGCGCTGATCCGCGCCACCCCTGATCGCCGACAAGGCCCCGGGATCCGGGGCTTTGTCGTTTCAATTCAGACCAGATCACACTGCACCAAAGACGGAGGGCTGGAACCTGGCGCACCCCCAAGCCAGGGACACCGAGGAAGGGCCGCCCCGAGGGTGTCGTCCCCTTGGGGGTAGCGGCAGGGCTGCTCAGGGGGTCAGTACCTGTTCGAGAAATTGGCGCTGATGCGCTGACGCAAATATTCCGCCCCTGTGATGGGCGGATATTTTTTGGCCGGCCCTTCTATCACCGCATCCTCATTGGCCTGGCAGAAGAAGGCCAGGCTATAGCGGGCCCCCTGGTACTCATGGGGCAAAGGGTTGCGCACGCGGTGGAAGTTGCTGGGCAACTGGTCGTCGCTCCAGCGCATCAGCATGTCGCCGATATTGCAGGTGATGACGCCATCCACAGGCTGCACGGGTGTCCATTGCTGGGCATCGGCCTCCTTGCCGGGCAGCACCTGCAGACCGCCTTGACCGGCGCGCTGGAACAGCAACGTCAGGCAGTCGAAGTCCGTATGTGCGCCAGCCCGCCACAGACCGATTTCGTCCTTGAGTGCCGGGTCCACGGCAAAGTAATGCAGCATGCGCAGCGTGCTCTGGTAGCTGGGCACGACGGGGTCATGTGCGCGGGTGAAGAATTCATCGTCAAAGCCCAGCTTGTAGGCAAAGCAGGACAGCAGTTGCATGCCAACCTGCCAGCATTGATGCTCAAAGGCCAGAGTAGCCTGCTTGAAGCCGGGCAACTCCTGCTCGCTGGGCCACAAGCCTTGCATGCGCGGGCGTGTGACCTGATAGGACTCTTTCTGGTCGGGAGTGCGCGTGGAAGGGCGAATCTGTGCCTTGTGCTCCCAACCTGCATTGCGCGATAGCGGCCATTGAGCCTTGGTTTCGGGCGGCAAGGCGAATAGCTGCTCGGCTCTGCAGAACGCGGCGTCGATATCGGCCTGGGCAATGCCGTGGCCGGAAACCTGGAAGAAGCCGATTTCCACCGATGCGCTCCAGATCTGCTCGGCAATCTCCTGCTGGCGCTGCTCGAAGTCGCTGATGTCTATGACGCGAACTTCGCGCGCCGAGGTTTCTGCGCCTTGCCCGCCCATGCGGGCTTCCTTGTTCAGTTCGCCAAGGCTGTAAGAGCGGCTGGTCATGGTCTGCATAAGAATCTCTCTTGCGATGACTTCAGACACCGGCGTTGCCAGTGAGGCTTGGGGCTGCGGGCATCTGAAGTGTGGATACCAGGCACGGCCGGCTGCCGCACCCACTTCAAGAGCAATGACCCGCGAAGCTGCTGACCGAGGAAAGGTCAGAGCACCGTGCTGAACGCTTCTACTCTTGATTTGAGTGCAGCAAACAGCGTGCCAGCCATTTGCCAGGGCGCGGGCACTCTTGGTTTTGGTGCATGGCTTCAATCTGGTGCATTGCCGTGCATGAATCCATGCATCCATCTCTTTTGCATGCACTTTGTTGATACCTGGCAAGGCGCAACCCAAAGCAGGCACGCCAATTGCTAGAAGGTTGAACGAGTAGAAGCGTTCAGCCTGCATCCGCGTGCAGTGCCCGGAAATTGCTCAAGTCCTGTCAGCAGCGGCAGCTGCTGGCGTTCCTGTCGCCAGAGACCTGAGAGTTCCACCATGCTACGTCGCCATTTCCTTGCTGCCCTGCCTCTTTGCGGCGCACCCTGGGTTCATGCCCAGGGCAAGTCGCTGACTCCGCTGAAATTCACGCTGGATTTTCGCGTCAACGGCCAGACGGCGCCGTTCTTTCTGGCACAGCAAAACGGCTACTACCGCGATGAAGGGCTGGATGTGAGTCTGGACGTAGGGTCGGGCTCGGTGGCTTCGATTACTCGTATCGCCAGCGGTGCCTACCAGCTCGGACTGGGCGATGTCAGTTCGCTGATCGAGTTCAATGCGCAAAACGCCGGCACACCTCGCGTGCAGGCCGTCTACCAGTACTACAACCGCGCGCCTTTTGTGATCATCGGGCGCAAGGACAGAGGCATCACTTCGGATTTCGCAAGTCTCAAGGGCAAGAAGGTGGCTGCAGCGGCAGTGGAGTCCACGCGCCGTGCCTGGCCCATGGTGGCGCGGCGAAGGAATCTGCCCGCCGATCTGTTTGCCTGGTCGACGACGGAGTTCTCGGCACGCGACAACGTCATGGTACGTGGCGATGTGGATGCCGCCACCTATTTCCATGATTCGGCGGTTTCGCTGTTTGCGCGCCTCAAGCCCGAGGAACTCTCCATACTGTGCTACAGCGATGCCGGCGTTCATCTGTATGGCAATGCGATCCTGGCGTCCAGCCAGCTGATCGCAGAGAAGCCGCAGGTCGTGGCCGCTTTCCTGCGCGCCACCAACCGTGCGATTGTGGAATGCCTTGCCAACCCCGCTGCAGGCATTGCCGCAGTGCGCCAGCGCGAGCCGATTCTCGATGAGAAGCTGGAGCTGGAGCGCTGGTCCATCACTGCACAGTATGTGGCCGCGGCAGATACGAAAAGCCATGGACTGGGCGACTTCAGCAAGCGTTTGCTGGAGCAGCAGCTGGACAGCGTGGTGCAGACCTTTGCGCTCAAGACCACGCCATCTGCCGATGCACTGTTCAACAGCAGCATGCTGCCCGCCAGGTCGGCGCGCATGCTCAAGGCCTGAGGAGGAAGCCACCATGGCCCTGCCTCAAGTCCAGACCTTGAATGACAGCGATGGTCGCTATCTGCGCCAGGCCATTGCGCTCGCGGATGTGGCGCGCGTGCGCGGCAACCGTCCGTTTGGCGCGCTGATCGTGGCTGCAGATGGGCGCGTGCTGGCCGAGGCCAGCAATGCCAACGGCGAGAGCGGCGATTGCACGGCCCATGCCGAGTTGTCCGCCATCCGCCTGGCCAGTCCTTTGCATTCACGCGATGAGCTGGCCGTTGCCACGCTGTACTCGTCTGCCGAGCCCTGCGTGATGTGCGCCGGCGCGATCTTCTGGTCCGCCATCGGCCGAGTGGTCTATGGCATCGATGCGGAGCGGCTGCGCGTGTTCCGTGGCGAGCGGCTCGATCAAAAGGATGCCGAGCTGTCCTGCCGCGATGTGTTTCAGGCCGCTTCGCACGCCATCGAATGTATCGGGCCGGCCTTGATCGAAGAGGCCAGCAGTTCGCACCAGGGTGCCTGGAAGGTCTGAGCGCCGACACGAACCCAACAGCAATTCATTGACATAGAGAGAGGGAAGCCACCATGCAAACCAAGCGCCTGTTCCTGCAATCCGTTCTGGCCCTGGGCAGCTTTGCCAGCGCCACGGCGGCCTTTGCCGCCACGCCCATCAAATTCCAGCTCGACTGGCGTTTCGAAGGACCTGCCGCGCTGTTTCTGCAGCCCGCCGCCAAGGGCTATTTTCAGGCAGCGGGCCTGAATGTGACGGTTGATGCCGGCAGCGGCTCGGGCGGCGCGATTCAGCGCGTGGCATCGGGCTCTTACGACATGGGCTTTGCCGATCTGGCCGCACTCATGGAGTTTCATGCCAACAACCCCGATGTCAAAGACAAGCCCGTGGCCGTGATGATGGTCTACAACAACACGCCAGCCTCGGTCATGGCGCTCAAGAAGAGCGCCATCGCCAAGCCGGCGGACCTGACGGGCAAGAAGCTGGGAGCGCCGGTCTTTGATGCCGGCCGGCGCGGCTTCCCGCTGTTTGCCAAGGCCAACAAGGTCGGAGATGTGCAATGGACCACCATGGATCCGCCGCTGCGCGAGACCATGCTGATGCGCGGCGATGTCGATGCCATCACGGGCTTTACCTTTACTTCGCTGCTGAACCTGGAGGCGCGTGGCGTGAAGGCTGCCGATGTGGCGGTCATGCCGTTTGCCGACAACGGTGTCAAGCTCTATGGCAACGCCATCATCGCCAGTGCCAAGCTGGTGCGCGAGAACCCCGAAGCCGTGCGCGCCTTCCTCAAGGCCTTCAGCAAGGGCGCCAAGGAAGTCATGGCCAATCCCGGTAGTGCCATCGCCTATGTGAAGGAGCGCGACGGCATCGTCAACTCTGCTCTGGAAATCCGCCGCCTGCAACTGGCGATCGACACGGTGATCAACACCGCCGATGCGCGCGGCGAGGGCTTTGGCCAGGTCAGCCCGACACGCATGGCGCTGATGGCTTCCCAGATCTCGGACGTCTATGCGACCAAGACGCGCGTGAACCCCGAGACGCTCTGGAACGGCCGCTTTCTGCCGCCAGTCGCGGATCTCGACGTCTTTCCCAAAAAGTAATTGCTCATTGATTGATAGCTGTATGCGCTTGTGTGACAGGAGCTGCAGCCTGTTTTTATGAAATCATCAGATACAGAAGCTGCCCGGCCCTTCGTCGAATTCAAGGACGTCTGGCTGGCCTATAACGAAGAGCTGTTGCAGGCCAACCACTTTGCGGTGGAAGCCATCGACCTCACGGTGCAGCGCGGCGAGTTCATCGCCATCGTCGGTCCTTCGGGCTGCGGCAAGTCCACTTTCATGAAGCTCACCACGGGCCTGAAGATGCCCTCCATGGGCCGTATCACGGTAGATGGCCAGCGCGTGACAGGGCCGCTCAAGATCTCGGGCATGGCCTTCCAGTCCTCCTCGCTGCTGCCCTGGCGCACCACGCTGGACAATGTGCTGCTGCCGCTGGAGATCGTGGAGCCGCACCGTTCGCAGTTCAAGCAAAAGCGCAAGGAATACGAAGCACGTGCCATCGCGCTGCTGGGCAAGGTGGGCCTGTCGGGTTATGAGCGAAAATTCCCCTGGCAGCTGTCCGGCGGCATGCAGCAGCGCGCCAGCATCTGCCGCGCCCTGATTCACGAGCCGCAGATGCTGCTGCTAGACGAGCCCTTTGGCGCGCTCGATGCCTTCACCCGCGAGGAGCTGTGGTGCATCTTGCGCGACCTGCAGGCCGAACAGAAGTTCAATGTGATTTTGGTCACGCATGATCTGCGCGAGAGCGTGTTCCTGGCCGATACCGTCTATGTGATGAGCAAAAGCCCGGGCCGCTTCGTGGTGCGCCGCGACATCGACCTGCCGCGCCCGCGTGATCTGGAGGTCACTTACACCCCCGAGTTCTCGGACATTGTCTACGAGCTGCGCGGCCATATCGGCGCCCTGCGCAAGAGCGGCCCCGAAACCGCTGCCGCCATTCCTCAATAAGGCGCATCATGAAACATCAAAAAACCGCCGAGCGCTGGGCTCCCTGGCTGCTGTTGCTGCTGATCGTCCTGCTCTGGCAGATCATCTGCTCGGGCTTAGGCGTCTCGGAGTTCATCTTCCCCAGCCCCTGGGCCATAGGCCATCAGCTCTATGAGTTTGCGGGCACGATTGCCATGCATGCCTGGCGCACCTACTGGGTGACGATGGCAGGCTTTGCCCTGGCGATCGTGGTGGGTGTGCTGCTGGGGTTTCTGATCGGCTCCTCGCGCCTGGCCTATGCGGCCTTCTATCCGCTGATGACGGCCTTCAATGCCTTGCCCAAGGCAGCGTTCGTGCCGATTCTGGTGGTCTGGTTCGGCATCGGCGCGGGCCCGGCCATTCTCACGGCCTTTCTGATCAGCTTCTTCCCCATCATGGTCAATATCGCCACGGGTCTGGCCACGCTGGAGCCCGAACTGGAGGATGTGTTGCGCGTGCTGGGGGCCAAGCGCTGGGACGTGCTGATCAAGGTCGGCCTGCCGCGTTCCCTGCCGTATTTCTACGGCTCGCTCAAGGTCGCGATCACGCTGGCCTTCGTCGGCACCACGGTCAGCGAGATGACGGCTGCCAACGAGGGTATCGGCTATCTGCTGGTCTCCGCCGGATCTTCCATGCAGATGGGTCTGGCCTTTGCGGGGCTGATCGTGGTGGGGGCCATGGCCATGGTTATGTATGAGCTGTTCAACCTGCTGGAAAAGCACACCACGGGCTGGGCGCGTCGCGGCTCCCAGGGCGAGTGATGCATTGTTTCTAAGCGCTGTCAACGTAGCACCTGAAAACGAGAAAGGCCAGCCGGATCGTTAATCCGGCTGACCTTTTTTGTGCTTCGCAGTCAATGTCTAGCTGGCCGTGCGGCAGCTGGCAAATGCATCCAGAGGCTGCTTGTAGGTTGGAGAAGTGACATCCATCAATCCCATCACCGTATGGAACAGGTTGTCATGCGAGAGCGGCTGATCCAGCGTCTTGCTCAGACAGGCCTGATTCAGGCCGGTGCGAGCACCCAGCGTTCCCAGCCAGGCAATCATGGGCACATGTTTTTGATCATCGGGCGCCATGGCGTAAGGCATGCCGTGCAGATAGACACCGAGCTCGCCCAGCGATTCGCCATGGTCGGACATGTAGAACATGCCGGTTTCAAACTGGTTTTGCTGGGCCTTGAGCCAGTCTATGGTCTGGGCCAGGAAGTGGTCGGTATAGCGAATGGAGTTGTCGTAGACATTGACCACGCTTTGCTGAGAACAGCTGGACAGCTCATTGGTCGCGCACTCGGGCTTGAAAGCCTTGAGGTCTGCAGTGGAGCGTTTGAAGTAATCGGGGCCGTGACTGCCCATCTGGTGCATGACCAGTACCAGGCCCTTGGCGCGGCGTGCGGGATCCAGCTTGGCGATGCGCTCGTCCAGGCCGCTGAGCAGCAGAGCGTCCAGGCATTCGCCATCCTGGGCGCACAGGGCCTTGCCGGTCGGCGTATTCACGCTGTCGGCGGTATCGGCCATGGGGATACGCTTGCACACGCCTTTGCAGCCTGCCTGGTTGTCCACCCAAAGTACGGCCAGGCCGGCGGCCTGCAGAACGTCGAGCAGGTTGTCATGCTCGACCTTGGAGGCGTAAAAGCCTTCGCGGCCCAGGTTGGAGAACATGCAGGGCACCGATTCGCGGGTGCTGGTGCCGCAGGAGTGGGCATTGCGCCAGCTCAGCACATCGCGCTTGGCCAGCTCGGGGTTGGTATCGCGCTCATAGCCGTTGAGGCTGAAGTTCTTTGAGCGTGCCGTCTCGCCAACCACCAGCACCAGCAGCGGCGGTTTCTGGGCTGCGGCATAGCTGGCACCCAGAGCTGCGCCACCCGTGATGCTGTCAAAGGGCCTGGGCTTGTTGAGTAGAGGATCCAGGGCCACCGAGGCGGAGGACAACACGGGGTTGATCGGGTTGATCATGTAGCGCAGCCAAAGATTGTTGCGCACCACGGGGGCCAGATCGCGGTAGGAAACGGCCAGCGATGCGGCTATCAGGGCAATGCCGCCCAGTAGCAGCCAGGCGGTGCGCAGCATATTGTGCCAGGCGCTGTTGGCGCGTTTGAGCGGCGTTTTCCAAAGCCAAATGGCTGGCAGTATGGCGATGATCAACACCTCGGCCAGCAGCTTGATGTTGAACAAGTCCGAGCTTTCGCGTGCATCGGTCTGCAGGATGTTGTGAATCATGCCCTTGTCCATCACGGTGCCGTAGCTGACCATGAAGTACTGGGAGCTGGCCGCCACCAGCAGCAGTGCAACCCAGAACGGCTTGGTAAAGCGCGGCCAGGCAAACAAAGAGGTCAGCAGAAGGCTGGCGCCCAGCACCAGCGGCATAACCCGCAGGGCCAGCAGAGCCAGACTGCCGTGATAGCCATCCAGGGAAGGCAGGCGCAGCCACAGGGCCCAGTTGGCTGTCAGCGTCAGCCAGATGGCCAGGGCCAGAGCGATGAACTGAGGCGTGCGAGGTTGAAAAAGCCCCTTGAAAAATGGGGCAGAAGCGGAGTCTTGGGTAGCCACGGCAGACGGCAAAAAATAGGTATCGGAGAAGTCTGGCGGGACTTTCTTAAAAACCGCTGAAGCCTCCTATGTGGCAAACCCTTGTAAAAAATTGTTTTATGTCAATTTGAAGTATTTATTGGCACTGAGTCGCTGTTTTTGCAGCTTCTCCCCATTGGGTGCATAGCCGCAACTTGCGCTCTTCAGCGGACAAGGCTGCCAGCTCGCGCATCTGCGCATAGAAGCTGCGCCAGGTCTCGGGAGTGGCCGGGCCTTCGCCGCGCAGTTGCAGCCACCAGCGAGTCATGGCAGGCACCCAGTCGTCATAGGCGGCCAGGGCGCCGAAACTGGCGTTATTGGACTGGGCCACCCATTCGTCGGTCTGGGTCAGGCGCCGGTAATATTGCTCGCGCAGGGCGAGGCTGCTCAGCAGGGGCTCGTCAGTGGCAATCCATTGCGCTCTGAGCTGCGCATAAGTGGCGCGGAATTCGTCAAATACTTTGCTTTTGATGGCTTCCAGCGCTTTGGCATCAAGGGCTTCAGTATTTTTCTGTTCATAAATCTGTTGCAGGCGCTGACGGGTCTCGCGCGTCAGCTGCTGCCATAGCTCGCGTCGCTGCAGGCTCTGCTGCCAGCGCTGCTGCGTGGCGGCGCTGGCATGGCTGTGCAGCCACAAGGGTGTGGCCATGCGCTCCACCGTGGTGGCAAAGGATTCGTTGAAGGCCGTGTCGTTCTTCACATACAGCAGCTGGTGGGCCAGTTCGTGGAACAGCAGGCCGGCAAAGTCGCCCTCCTGCCAGGAGGTGAAGGTGCTGAGCAAGGGGTCGCCGCCCAGCCAGTTCAGATAGCCCAGCGTGGAGTAGGCAGGCACGCCATAGACGCTGGTTTCCAACCCCTGTGACTGAAGCGTTAGTGCCTGCGCCTGTGCGTCGCTCTTGCTGAAGTAGCCTCGGTAGGCAATGCAGCCGGTGACGGGAAAGCACCATTGGTGCATCTCCAGGCTGTAGGCCGGGGCTGCCACCACGTTCCAGACCGCAAACGGACGCTGCAGCTGGGCGTAGCGGGTGTAGCTGGCGTTGTCGGGCAGAGCCAGCTCTCGGCTGGCGAAGCGGCGCATCTGTTGCGCGGTCTGCAGGCGCTGACGCAGTGCTGCGGAGGTACTGTCTTCTGCCAGCCAGTCATCAATAGGCCGTGCGGCCTGAAGAATCTGCATCTGTCCCTTGAAACCTTGCCAGTAATAGCCGGCGCTGCTGCAGCCCGTCAGGCCTGCGATTGCGGCACTAATTCCCAGCAAAGCCCTCAGGCTGACTACACTCATCCTTTTTCTCATTGCGCTTGTCCGCCTGTCTGGTTTCACTTCATGGATTTTCTAACGCTCGCCATCATTGTCACCACCGTGCTCTACGTGCTCAAGAAGCAGGAGCAGCGTCAGCACACCCAGCTTCTGGCCCAGCATCTGGCACGCTTTCAGATCGAGAAGCTCATGGCCAATCTGATGGAGGGATATCTGCGTGTCATCGGCGAGAAGGATGCGCAGAGGCGTGAACAGATCTGGCCCGTGCTGGCCAATACCGAGAGCAGCCTGGTGAGCCAGTTTCAGCGTTTTGCGGATGAATTCGCCACCTTGCCGGCCGAGCAGACGCGTGCCAGCACCCTGCCGCTGGCGCTGCCCTATATGACCAGGGTTCTGCCTTCGGCCACCATGGATGTGCGCGAGACCATGAAGCTTCATGCCCAGGCGCTGGCGGCTGCCCGTGTGGGGGATGCGGCCGACGAGGAAGAGCGCAAGCGCCGAGCCTTCACCATGACGGCCGAGCTGATGCTGATGCAACACACCTGCCACTGGTTCTGCCGCAGCCGCACCGTTGCTTCCATGCGCTTGCTGGCGCGTCACAAGACGGCTTATGAACAAGTGCTGCAGGCTGTGGCCCCCGCCACCCTCAAGGCCTACGACAGGCTGGTGAAAGCCAGCAACTGATCCTCTGCCAGACCTGGAGGCAGTTTTAGGCAGGGATGTTTTCCGTCTTGACCCTGCCATAGTCGATGTGAACAATGGTTTTCATGAAAAACCTGTTGAGCACATTGGAGCCGCTGCTAGCAAGACTTCCTGTGACTGCATCGATACAGCTTCCCTCGGGCGAGCGTATCGGGCCTGAACACAGCGCGGTTCAACTCATTTTTCGCTCTCCCAAGGCTGTTGCGGCGCTGCTGGACGGCCAGATCGGCTCGATTGGTTCGGCCATCGTCGAAGGCTGGGTGGAGGTCAAGGGCAGCTCCCGCGACATCATGGCGGCAGCGGCCGGGCTGCTGCGCGGTGATCCGGTCAGTCATACGCCCTCCTGGCTGGGGCAGACGGTCTCCAAGGCCAGGTCGCTGGCCATGCACACGCTGACCCGCGATGCCGAGCAGATTCAGTTTCATTACGATCTCTCCGACGATTTCTACGCGCTGTGGCTGGACCCGCGCCGCGTCTATTCCTGCGCTTACTACAAAGAGCAGGGCATGAGCCTGGCGCAGGCGCAGGAGGCCAAGCTCGATCACATCTGCAAAAAGCTCAAGCTCCAGCCCGGAGAGCGCTTCTGGGACATAGGCTCTGGCTGGGGCGGACTGGTCTTCTGGGCAGCCGAGCATTACGGCGTGCAGGCCCATGGCATCACACTGTCGCGCAACCAGTTCGATCATGTGCAGCGTCTGATTGCCGAGAAGGGCCTGCAGGGCAAGGTTCATGTCGAGCTACGCGACTATCGGCAAATGGTCGATGTGGAGCCATTCGACAAGATCGGCTCGGTCGGCATGTTCGAGCATGTGGGCAGCGCCAATCTGCAGGAATACTTCGAAACCATTTATTCCATGCTCAGGCCCGGCGGACTGGCCCTGGTCCATGGCATCACGGCGGGCGGTGTCAGCAATGTGGAGCTGGGGGCCGGCATGGGCGAGTTCATCAACCGCTACATCTTTCCCGGCGGAGAGCTCATGCATGTCAGCCGCGTGCTGCATGATCTGGCGGCCAGCGGACTGGAAATGGTGGATACCGAGAACTTGCGCCCGCACTACGCGCGCACGCTTTGGGCCTGGTCGGATGGGTTGGAGGCCAGGCTGGGCGAAGCTCAAATCATTTTGCAAGCCCAGTACGACGAGGAAAAGGCCGCCAAGGCTTTGCGTGCCTATCGTCTTTATTTGGCGGGTTCGGCCATGGGCTTCGAGCATGGCTGGATTGCGTTGCATCAGATGCTGTGTAGCAAACCCGATGGCGATCTGCGCAGCGGTGCAATGGCGGGTGCGCAGAGCGGCTATCCTTTCAACCGCGAATACATCTACCGTTGAAGGAATCGCTCCATGCCCTACAAATTCAAATCGCGTGCCACGGCAGACCTCATCATGCTGGACGCCAACGGCCGCAAGCTGCTGGAAATCATCGGCAAGTCTCCCGATGAGGTGCATGGCATCATCACCGTGGAGCAGATTCCGGCCGCCATCATCGCGCTGGAGGCTGCTGCCGCCGAAGATGCGACCAGACGTGCGCAGCCGCAAGACGAAGCGCAGGAGGAGGATGCCGTGCCTGCAAATCAGGACGGCGTGGCCCTGGGCCAGCGCATCGTGCCTTTTGTAGACATGCTCAGGCGCAGCGCCGCCGATGGCAAGGAAGTGACCTGGTAAGCGGCCTTCTTCGGTCGCCTCATGCAAAAAAGCCTGCAGATGCAGGCTTTTTTGCGTTGAACGGATTGTGCGTTCTCAGTCGGCGTAGATGCCGGCGGCCTTGATGACCTTGCCCCACTTGGCGATTTCGGCTTCCACAAACTTCTTGTGACCCGCAGGGTTGGTACGGTCGTCGCTGGCAATCACGGCCCCCAAGGCTTCCTGGCGCTTGATGAACTCGGGGTCCTTGAGCGAAGCCTTCATGGCTTCGTTGATCTTTTGCACCACATCGGCAGGCGTGCCCTTGGGGGCGTACAGACCGTGCCAGATGGTCACGTTGAAGTCCTTCAGGCCCAGGGACTGCAGCGTGGGCAGGTCCTTGAGTGCAGGCGTGGTCAGAGGCTTGGCAGTGGTCACGGCATAGGCCTGAACCTTCTTGGCGGCAATCTGCGAAGTGGTATTGGTGGTCTGGTCGCACAGCAGGTCCACCTGGTTGCCCATCAGATCGGCAATCGCAGGAGCTGCACCCTTGTAGGGCACGGGCGTCATGTCCTGCTGCAGCGAGGCCTGGAACATCAGGCCGCACAGGTGCGAGGCCGAGCCCACGCCGGCGTTGGCCAGATTCACCTTGCCCTGGTTCTTGCTGACCCAGTCCTTGACTTCGGCGAAGTTCTTGGCGGGCAGGGTGGGGCGGCCGATCAGCGTCATGGGCACATCGTTGATGATGCCGGCGTACTCGAAGTCGTTGAGCACGTTGAAGGACAGCTTGCGGTACAGCGTCGGGATGGTGGACATGCCGATATGCGTCAGCAGCAGCGTGTAGCCGTCATTGCGTGCACGTGCGGCCTTGGCTGTGCCAATCGTGCTGCCGGCACCGTCTGCGTTGTCGATGACGATGGTGGCGTTGTTCAGCTGCTTGCGCATGGATTCGGCCAGGTCGCGAGCCACCTTGTCGGTGGGGCCGCCTGCCGTGAAAGGCACGATGATCGTGATCGTCTTGCCAGCGGCTGGGTAGCTGTCGGCATGGCTGCTGATGGCTGCGGTAGCGGCCAGAGCGATGGTGGCGATCTTGAAAATAGTTTTCACAGTGTCTCCCTAAAAATAATGTGCAAGCAGACCAGGACGGTTGACTTGTCGTGACGTAAAGCCGGATTCTAGGTAGCGCTAATCTGTGGGGTTTTTGTTATTTTCTAAGTGTTATCCCTTGATGGAGCGGGCGATCACATTGCATTTGCGTTAAAGCAAACCGATTGCCTGTAGCGTATTGGCGACACATGTGCAGGGGCTTGGCCAAGCTCAAGTCTCAGTACAAAACCTTTAGGTCGCAGAGCCAGCCGAATGCCGGCAGCTCTTCAGAGCTTCACTGATAGGAGCGCGCGTCCTCGATCACCTTGCCGTCATTGGGCAGGCTTCCGGGAGACACCATCTGCACTTCGCCACGCAGCTTGGTGACTTCGCGCAAGGCGTCGATCACCTGCAGGGCAAAGCCCGGTGCGGTTTCCGTGGTTTCAACCAGCAACTGCATCTGGTCGTTGGCCATCTCACCCGTCACTACCAGCCTGGCCCTGACGATCTGCGGAAAGCGCTTGACGACCTCGGCCACCTGTTTGGCATGCACGAACATGCCGCGCACCTTGGTGGTCTGGTCGGCGCGGCCCATCCAGCCCTTGATGCGGGCATTGGTGCGACCTGTGGGGCAGGTTCCCGCAAGATAGGCCGAGAGGTCACCCGTGCCAAAGCGGATCAGCGGATAGTCGGGGTTGAGCGTGGTGATGACCAGCTCGCCCACCTCGCCCTCGGCCACAGGGTCGCCGGTTCCGGGGCGCACGATCTCCACGATCACGCCCTCGTCCAGCACCAGACCTTCACGGGCGCTGGTCTCATAGGCAATCAGGCCCAGATCGGCCGTGCCATAGCTCTGGTAGGCGTCTATGCCATGATCGCGCATCCATTGGCTGAGCGAGGGGGGGAAGGCTTCACCGCTGACCATGGCCTTGGTCAGGCTGGGCAGCTTCATTCCCATCTCCTGGGCCTTTTCCACAATGATTTTCAGAAAACTGGGCGTACCCACATAGGCCGCGGGCCGCAGATCGGCCATGGCCTGCACCTGCTGCTCGGTCTGGCCCGTGCCGCCCGCGAACACCGTGCAGCCCAGGGCCTGAGCACCGGTTTCCATCATCGACCCGGCGGGCACGAAGTGATAGCTGAAGCAGTTGTGCACCAGCTCCCCAGACCTGAAGCCCGCGGCGTACATGGAGCGGGCCATGCGCCAGTAGTCGGGGCGGCGGCTTTCGGGCTCGTAGATGGGGCCGGGGCTGGAAAACAGCCTGGGCATGTCGTGGCCAAGGCCAATGGCATTGAAGCCGCCAAAAATCTGCTGCGGACGCTGTGCAGCCTGGCGCTCCAGCAGCTCGCTCTTGCGCGTCACAGGCAAGGTGGCCAGCGCTGCGCGACTGGTGATACGGGACGCATCCACACCTTTGAGAATTTCGGCAAAAGCGCTGGAGCGCTGCTGTGCATGGGCAATCTGCAGCGGCAGGCTGGCCATGCAGTCGGCTTCGCGCTGTTCGGGGCTGCGGGTTTCCAGGGCATCGTAGAAATCACTCATGGCAAATCCTGTAGAGAAAATCTGCAAGCAAAACTGAAGTCAATGGGCGCAACCTAAAAACTGGCGCGCACCAAGCCAGAGACAGCGAGCAAGCGCCGCCGCGCAGCGAGGCCGTCGTCCCCCTAGGGGGAAGGCGCGAAGCGCCTCAGGGGGCAGTCATCAAGCCAACCAGCGTTTTCTGCGTTTGTAGCTCTTCACATCCTTGAAGCTCTTGCGTTCGCCGCCGCCCACGCCCAGATAGAACTCCTTGACGTCCTCGTTGCTGGCCAGATCCTTGGCGGAGCCGTCCATGACGATGCGCCCGCTTTCCATGATGTAGCCGTAGTCGGCGTATTTGAGCGCCATGTTGGTGTTCTGTTCGGCCAGCAGGAAGGTGACTTTTTCCTTGCTGTTGAGGTCTTTGACGATGTGAAAGACCTCGTCCACGATCTGCGGTGCCAGGCCCATGGAGGGCTCGTCTAGCAAAACCATACGCGGGTTGCTCATCAGCGCACGGCCGATGGCGCACATCTGCTGCTCGCCGCCCGAGGTGTAGGCCGCCTGGCTGGTGCGCCGGGTCTTGAGGCGCGGGAAGTAGTTGTAGACCTTCTCGAGATTGGCTGCAATCTCGCCCTTGTCCGTGCGTGTGTAGCTGCCGGTGAGGAGGTTTTCTTCGATCGTCAGGTGGGCGAAGCAGTGGCGTCCTTCCATGACCTGGACCACTCCGCGCTTGACAAGTTCGGCGGGCGAGAGGTTGGCGATCTGCTCGCCTTCCAGTGTGATGCCGCCTTTGGTGACTTCGCCGCGCTCGCCCTTGAGCAGATTGGAGATGGCGCGCAGCGTGGTGGTCTTGCCCGCGCCATTGCCGCCCAGCAGGGCCACGATGCTTTGGTGGGGGACTTGTAGCGAGACGCCCTTGAGCACCAGGATCACATGGTTGTAGATGACCTCGATGCCATTGACTTCCACCAGCGGTGCGGTCTGGGCGGAAGTGGAAACTGTGTGCGCGATATCGGTCATGCGGTCACCTGATAACTCAAAATAGATAGCTGTCTGCACTTCATGGATAAGCGCTTGAGGCTGATTTTTATAAATCCGGTTGCGACGAGGCGAGCCTTGGTCAGAGACATCAAGCAAGGACCGGGGCTGGCCGCGCCGCAGCGAGGATGTCGTCCCCCCTCAGGCGCCAGGCGCCAGTGAGGGGGAAGGCGCGACGCGCCTCAGGGGGTGCAGGTTCTTACCTTGACGTTCTTTTCCTTGGCGTACTTTTCCGCGAATTCCTTGTAGAGCGGATCGACCATGGACTTGTCGGCCTGGTACCAGTCGGAAGTCACCTTGAACTTGGCGCCGTCCCAGGTGGCAATACGGGCCCAGTCGGCGCCCAGATGGTTGTCGCAGCTGGTCTTGAAGGGGCGGATGATCTTGCCGAAGCCCAGCTCGTTCAGGCGTTCCTGCGTCATATTCAGGTTCTCCAGGCCCCAGCGCACCTGCTCGGGTGTCATGACCTTGCCTTTGCCGAACTTTTCCTGAGCGGTGCGGATGGCCTCGACCTGCAGCATGGAGATCACAATGCCGCGAGTATGTGCCAGCTGGCCCAGTTCCTTGGCGTCCTTGGCCGTGCCCTGACCCTTGTCGTAGAGCATGGACTTGATGTCGCCATGCACCTTGTCGCTCTCGGCAGTGTTGTGGATGGTCACCGTGTTGTAGCCCTTGGCGCCGGCACCGATGTCCTTGACGTCATGGTCGGAGCCGCCCCACCAGACGGCATACATCTTCTCGCGCGGGTAGCCCGTGGCCTGCGCCTCACGCACGGCCGTAGGAGTCATCACGCCGGCCGACCACAGCAGCACATAGTCGGGGCGGTTCTGGCGAATCTGCAGCCAGGTGGATTTTTGCTCCACGCCGGGGGCAGTCACGGGCAGCTTGATCAGCTCAAAGCCATCCTTGGCGGCGCGCTTTTCCAGCAGCGGAATCGGCTCCTTGCCATAAGGCGAGTCGTGATAGACCAGTGCGATCTTCTTGCCCTTGAGGTTGCCTTTTTCCTTCTTCAGAATGTCCTGCACGATGGAGTCGGCGGCTGTCCAGTAGTTGCCCAGCAGCGGGAAGTTCCACTCGAAGACCTTGCCGTCCACGGACTGGGACAGACCATAGCCCGGAGTGACCACCGGCACCTTGTCACCGGGAGCCTTGTCGGTCACGGCAAAGGTGATGCCGGTGGACTGGGTGTCAAAGCCCGAGGCGCCGCCGTCCTTGTTCTTGAGGCGCTCGTAGCATTCCACACCCTTGGCCGTGTCATAGGCGGTTTCGCATTCCTCGAATTTGATCTTCACACCGTTGACGCCACCCTTGGCATTGACCAGCTTGAGGTAATCCTGCTTGCCGTCCGCCCATGGAATACCCAGGGGCGCGAACTGGCCCGTGCGATACACCAGCAGAGGCACGAACTGCTCCTGGGCCTGAGCCGCAGGCGAGGCCATCAAGGCTCCCATGCCTGCAGCAACAGCAGCGGCAGCAATCGCAACTTTCTTGAACATCATCGACTGTCTCCTTGGGTTGTATGGGACGCTGTCCCGGTTGCAGGCACTCTGCGGTGTCTTGTAAATAAATCAGCTATCTCTCAATCAAGCACTCAGCAATTCAGGGGCACCGAGCAAGAGCCGCCTCGCGGCAGGGCCACCCCGGCGAAGGTGCCGTCCCCCTTGGGAGAAGCCGCGTCAGCGGCACAAGGGGAGTCATCAATGCGGAAACGGCCAGACGCGCAGCTTCTGACGGGCCGTGGCCCAGAGCTTGGCCAATCCGTGGGGTTCCACAATCAGGAAGAACACGATGAGCGCACCAAAAATCATGTGCTCGAGATAGGTCGCCGTGGCTGTGGACAGCGGCAGGCCCAGCCAGTGGGGCACCTGGTTGAGCAGCAGCGGCAGCAGCACGAAGAAGGCGGCGCCGAAGATGCTGCCCACGACCGAGCCCAGGCCGCCGATGATGATCATGAACAGCAACTGCAGAGAGCGGTCCAGGCTGAAGGCTGCGGGTTCCCAGGCGCCCAGGTGGACAAAGCCCCAGAGCGCACCGGCCACGCCGACGATGAAGCTGCTCACGGCAAAGGCCGACAGCTTGGCGTAGGTGGGGCGGATGCCGATCACGGCAGCCGCCACGTCCATGTCGCGCATGGCCATCCATTCACGACCTACCGAGCTGCGCACCAGATTCTTGGCGGCCAGTCCGAGCAGACAAAGAATCGCCAGGCAGAGCAGGTATTTCTCCATGGGCGTGTCGATGGCCCAGCCCAGAATGGCCAGTGGCTTGGCGCTGACGGAGCCGGATGAGGAGTTGTTCGTCACCCAGGCCGCGCGGGTCGCCAGCCAGTCCACAAAGAACTGGGCGGCCAGCGTGGCCACGGCCAGATACAGGCCGCGAATGCGCAGGCTGGGCAGACCGAACACCACGCCGAACGCCATGGCCACCACGCCACCGCCCAGAAGTGCCACCAGCAAAGGCATGCCTTCAATGCGGGCCTGCAGGTTGTAGGCCGCATAGGCACCCACGGCCATGAAGGCGGCGGTACCCAGCGAAATCTGGCCGCAGTAGCCGACGAGGATATTGAGTCCCAGCGCCGCCAGCGACATGATGACGAAAGGAATCAGAATCGCCTGAAAGGTGTAGTCGCTGGCAATGAAGGGAATGGCCAGGAAGGCAAAGGCCAGCACCAGCAGGATGACCCAGCGGTCCTGCGCGACGCCGAAGATCTGCTGGTCTGCCGCGTAGCTGGTCTTGAACTGGCCGTTTTCACGATAAAACATATTCTTGTTCTCCCTGTTCAGACGCGGTCAATGATCTTGTCGCCGAACAGACCTTGGGGTCGTACCAGCAGGAAGCAAAGGGCCAGACCATAGGCAAACCAGGTCTCGATGCCGCCGCCCACCATGGGGCCGATGTAGACCTCGGAGAGCTTCTCTCCCACGCCGATGATCAGGCCGCCGATGATGGCGCCGGGCAGTGATGTCAGGCCGCCCAGAATCACCACGGGCAGGGCCTTCAGGGCCACCAGCGACAGCGAATACTGAACGCCCAGCTTGCTGCCCCAGATGATGCCGACGACCAGAGCCACGCCGCCGGCCACCGACCAGACGATGACCCAGATGCGCGACAGCGGAATGCCGATGGACTGGGCGGCCTGGTGGTCGTCGGCCACGGCACGCAGCGCGCGTCCGGTTTTGGTCTTCTGAAAGAAAAGGCTCAGGCAGATCACCAGGATGGCAGCGATGCAGGCCGCATACAGGTCTTCCAGGCTGATCATCACGCCGCCCTGAAACAGGCTGTCCATGATGAAGACAGGATCCTTGGGCATGCCCACGTCAATCTTGTAGACCTCGCTGCCAAAGACCATGGGGCCGAGGCCATCGAGCAAATAGGCAATGCCCAGCGTGGCCATCAGCAAGGTGATGGGCTCCTGATTGACCAGATGGCGCAGGGCCAGACGTTCGATCACCCAGGCCACGCCCACCATCAGCGCCAGGGTGACGGCGATGGCCAGCAGGTTGCCGACCAGCCCCGGCTCCACGCCCAGCCAGCCGGGAATCCATTGCGAAAAACGCGCCATGGCCAGGGCTGAAAACAGCACCATGGCGCCTTGCGCAAAGTTGAAGACGCCGGAGGCCTTGAAGATCAGCACGAAGCCGATGGCGATCAGTGCATACAGCGTGCCCACCATGAGGCCGCCGAACAATGTCTCTAAGAAAAATCCCATGACTGCTCCTTCAGTGGCCTGCGCCCAGATAGGCGCGGATCACGTCTTCGTTGTTGCGTACTTCATCGGGAGCGCCGTCGCCGATCTTCTTGCCATAGTCCAGCACCACGACACGGTCCGAAATGTCCATGACCACGCCCATATCGTGTTCGATGAGCACGATGGTGGTGCCGAACTCCTCGTTCACATCGAGGATGAAGCGGCACATGTCCTGCTTTTCTTCCACGTTCATGCCGGCCATGGGCTCGTCCAGCAGCAGAACCTGAGGCTCCATGGCCAGGGCTCGGCCCAGGTCCACGCGCTTTTGCAGGCCATAGGGAAGCTGACCCACGGGAGTCTTGCGATAGGCCTGGATTTCGAGAAAGTCGATGATGTGCTCGACGAACTCGCGGTGCTGCATTTCCTCGCGTTGCGCGGGGCCGATGCGCAGGGCCTGCATGAGGATGTTGCTCCTGATCTTGAGGTTGCGGCCGGTCATGATGTTGTCGATCACGCTCATGCCCTTGAATAGCGCCAGGTTCTGGAAGGTGCGTGCGACACCCATCTCGGCCACCTGGCGGCTGTTCATATGACTGAAGGTCTGGCCGCGAAAGGTGATGGAGCCTTCGGACGGTGTATAGACGCCGTTGATGCAGTTGAGCATGGAGCTCTTGCCGGCGCCGTTGGGGCCGATGATGGAGCGGATTTCGTGCTCTTTGACATTGAACGAGATATCGGTCAAGGCCTTGACGCCGCCGAAACGCAGACTGATGTTCTTGATGTCCAGAATCACTTCGCCGCTGGTTCTTGTATTC
Source organism: Comamonas sp. F1-6 (assembly GCF_039581415.1). Lineage (NCBI taxonomy): Bacteria > Pseudomonadati > Pseudomonadota > Betaproteobacteria > Burkholderiales > Comamonadaceae > Comamonas > Comamonas sp. F1-6. Next base: position 152,438 of record NZ_JBCPWN010000002.1, on the reverse strand, counting down.
ATGAAAATTCCTCTCAGGCAGCAGCCTTGGCCGAAGCCGGGTGGAGCTTGGCTTCGACGATGGTCAGCGTGGCGCTGACGCTGCCCGTGCGGCCGTCCTCGAACTTCACCAGGGTCTCGATGAACTGCTGCTGCTTGCCGGTGTAGAGCGCCTCCACCAGCACGCCGTACTTGTCGGCGATGAAGTTGCGGCGCACCTTGCGGGTGCGGGTCAGCTCGTCGTCATCGGGGTCCAGCTCCTTGTGCAGCACCAGAAAGCGCGCCACCTGGGTGTCGGCCATGCCGGGCTCGCTGGCCAGGTCGGCGTTGACCTTGTCTATGCAGTCGGCCACCAGCTCCAGCACCTTGGCCTTGCTGGCCAGGTCTACATAGCCGCCGTAGGGCAGACCCTGGCGCTCGGCCCAGTTGCCCACGGCCTCGTAGTCGATGTTGATGAAGGCGCAGACCTCGTCCTTGCCATGGCCGAAGCAAACGGCTTCCTTGATATGCGGGAAGAACTTGAGCTTGTTCTCTATGTAGTTGGGCGCGAACATGGCGCCGCGGCTGGTCTTGCCCACATCCTTGGCGCGGTCGATGATGCGCAGCTGACCGTTGGCATCGATCACGCCGGCATCGCCGGTATGGAAGTAGCCGCTGGCGTCGATCACCTCTGCCGTGGCGTCGGGGCGCTTGTAGTACTCCTTGAGCACGGACACACCCTTGACCAGCACCTCGCCGTTGTCGGCAATCTTGAGCTCGATGCCCGGAGCCGCCTGGCCCACGCTGGAGAGTTCCACCTGGCGGTCGCGCTGCAGGCAGACATAGGCACAGGTTTCGGTTTGACCGTAGAGCTGCTTGAGGTTGATTCCGATGGAGCGGAAGAAGCGAAACAGCTCGGGGCCGATGGCAGCGCCTGCCGTATAGGCCACGCGGATGCGCGAAAGGCCCAGAGCATTGCGCAGAGGTCCGTAGATGAACAAGCTGCCCAACTGGTATTTGAGGCGATCCATGGCACTGACGTTCTTGCCGTCCAGAATGTCCGAGCCTACGCGACGTGCCACCTCCATGGCCTTGGCATACATCCATTGCTTGAGCGGCGAGGCATCTTCCATGCGAATGGAAACCGAGGTCAGCATGCCCTCAAATATGCGCGGCGGAGCAAAGTAGTAGCTGGGTCCGATCTCGCGCAGGTCGATGGCGATGGTCGAGGCGGATTCCGGGCAGTTGATGGTGAAGCCCGCCACCAGCCATTGCGCAAACGAGAACAGATGGTCTCCCACCCAGGCCGGCGGCAGATAGCAGATCACATTGTCCGAAGCATTCAGGCCATCGGTCTGCACGCCGCCGCGGGCAGATTCGCCAAAGCTGGCGTGGGTCTGGCACACCCCCTTGGGCTTGCCCGTGGTGCCCGAGGTGTAGAGGATGACCGAGACATCGTCGGGCGAGACGGCCTGGACCATGGCCTCATAGGCTCCTGCGTGCCGTGCATCCCATTCCTTGCCCTTGGCCAGCAGTTCATCGGTGCTGATGAGTCCGGGTTGGTCATATTTGCGCAGGCCGCGCGGGTCGTCATAGATGATGTGGCGAATGCTTGGCACGCTCTCGCGTACTTCCAGCAGCTTATCCACCTGTTCCTGGTTCTCGGCAAAGGCGAACGCGATCTCCGCGTCCTCCATCACAAAGCGCATCTCGGCGGCCACGGCATCCTGGTACAGCGGAATGGGCACTGCGCCACAGGCCTGAACGGCCAGAAAGCCCATGTAGACATGAGGCCGGTTATCGCTGATGAACGCCAGGTTCTGGCCACTTTCAAGCCCCAGCGCGCGCAGGCCGCAGGCCATGTGGCGCACGGTCTGTGCGGCTTCGCGCCAGCTCCAGGTTTGCCAGATGCCATACTCCTTTTCGCGCAGGGCGGGCGCATCGGGGCGTTCTGTCGCGTGCTTGAGCAGCAGTTGCGGGAACGTGGTTGTCATGCCTGATCCTCTTGGTTGGGGTTGGAGCCGCCGCGGCTACCCTTCACGAAAGTCTTGCAGACATGCTATGAGTGACTTTGACGTCAGGATGTCTGTTTGACGACAATTTGAGGGAAAGCCTGCATAGTGAAAATCCGCTGTAACAAATGCTGCTGAAAATGGCGCATTTGCTGCCTCGTGGAAATCCCGCTGTTGCGCCAGCGCGGCTTTGGCAATGCTTCTGGGCATGAGTCAAGAACTGTCCCTGCATCAAAGGCGGCGCAAGCCTTTGAGCTCAGAACTCGATGGCATTCCCTGGTGGCCCGTTCTGTTGCCCATGGAGCGTGAAAACGTGGCACGTGTGCTGCTCGTCGGCGATGCCGAGCCGGGCGACTATGTCTGCCGCACCGGTCGCCCGCCTACCTACTGGTTTGGCGTGGTCGACGGCCTGCTCAAGATGAACACCGAAAGCGCCGACGGAGTCAGCATGACGCTGGCCGGCCTGCCTCCCGGCGGCTGGTTTGGGGAGGGAACGGTCATCAAGCGCGAGCCCTATCGCTACAACGTGCAGGCCATCCGCAAGACGGTTGTGGGTGGCCTGCCCATAGACATGTTCCACTGGCTGCTTGATCACTCCATAGGCTTCAATCGTTTTGTGATGAACCAGCTCAACGAGCGCCTGGGCCAGTTCATCGCGGCGCGCGAGATCGACCGCATGAGCAACCCCGATCTGCGCGTGGCGCGTACTCTGGCAGCCTTGTTCAACCCCTTGCTCTATCCCGGCGTGGGGCAGATTCTGCGCATCACCCAGCAGGAGCTGGCCAATCTGGTCGGCCTGTCACGTCAGCGTGTGAACGAGGCCTTGTCTGTGCTGCAGCGCGAGCGCGTGATCCAGATCGAGTATGGCGGCCTGCGCGTACTGGACCTGGAAGCGCTGCGGCATGGTGAGTTCTGTGCGTCGCGCAAGGCGCTTGCCTGAGGGACGTCCTATAACCTAGCTCCGCGCTGGAATTGTGGATAACTCTCGCCTCGCGCCCGCGCGTCGCGAGACAATTACGCCCAAATGTCAGTCAAACCTCCTAAAGAGTCCGGCGCCCCTGGTGCTGGCAAATCCTCCGCGCCCTCTGATTCCTCGTCGGCGCGCCCTGTTTTGCGTGCACCGGCCAAGCCAGCCAAGGCCGAAAAGCCTGCGGCAGCCCGTGGCTCCAGGCCCGCTGGCGGTACCGATCGCGGCCCGCGTGGTGAAGGCCCGCGTGGCGAACGTGGCGCCCGCCCTCAGCGTGAGCGCGACGAGCGCCCCCGCGCTTCAGGCTTTGGTCGTCCCGATGGCGGCCGCCCTGCTCGTGACGACGGTGAACGTCGCGGCGGCTTCTCGCAGCGCGATGAGCGCCGCCCCCGCACCGATCGCGATGAAGGCGGCGAGCGCCGCTTTGGCGGCGGTGACCGTGGTTTCCGCCCCTATGGCGAGTCGCGTGATGGTGATCGCGGTGGCGAGCGCCGCGAGTTCCGTCCCCGTGACGACCGCCGTGATGACCGCCCTCAAGGCGGCCGTGACTTTGGTGACCGTCCACGTTCGTCCGGTTTTGGTCGCCCCGACCAGGGCCGCTTCGAGCGTTCCGAAGGTGGCGAGCGCCGTGAATTCCGTCCACGCGACGGCGAACGTCGTGGCGGTGATCGCTTTGAAGGCCGCCGCGATGAGCGTCCTCAAGGTCGTGACTTTGGTGACCGTCCGCAAAGCCGTGGTTATGGTCGCCCAGACCGCTCCGAAGGTGGCGAACGCCGTGAATACCAGCCCCGTGATGGCGAGCGCCGTGGTGGCGATCGCCCGCAAGGCCGCGACTTTGGTGATCGTCCGCAGAACCGTGGCTACGGTGACCGTCCCGAAGGCCGCTCCTTTGATCGTGACGACCGCCGCGGGGATGCCCGTCGCGGTGATGACCGCCGCAACGACGAGCGCCGTGGTGAACGCCGCGACGAGCGCGGTAGCGAGCCTGAAAAGCGCCATATCCCCGGCTCGTTTGTGTCGGAGGCGACCCGTCGCCCCACCACCGGTATTCGCACCTATCGCCCCGCAGCCGATGGCTCGGACCGTGCGATTCCCGTCAAGCGTGCTCCCGAAGTGGAGGCGCGCCAGGACGACCGTCCCGGTGCCATTCGCATCAACAAGCGAATTGCCGACATGGGCATGTGCTCGCGTCGCGAAGCCGATGAGTGGGTGGAAAACGGCTGGGTCACGGTCAATGGCGAAGTCGCAACCATGGGTCAGAACGTGGTGCCCGGCGACAGGATCGAGATCGACCAGAAGGCTCAGGAACGCCAGGACCAGCAGGTCACCATCCTGCTGAACAAGCCCATGGGCTATGTCAGCGGTCAGGCCGAGGACGGCCATGAGCCCGCCGTGGTGCTGATCACCAACGAGAACCGCTGGAACGAAGACCGCAGCAAGACGCGCTTCAACTTCAGCCAGCTCAAGGGCCTGGCTCCCTGCGGTCGTCTGGACATCGACTCCGTGGGTCTGCTGGTGCTGACGCAGGACGGCCGCGTGGCGCGCCAGATCATTGGCGAGGACTCGGAAGTCGACAAGGAATACCTGGTGCGAGTGACCTTCGGTGATCGCGACGTGGATGTGCAGTCCGTCTTCCCAGAGGAAAAGCTGGCTCTGCTGCGTCACGGCCTGTCGCTGGACGAGCAGCCGCTCAAGCCGGCCCAGGTGGACTGGCAGAACCCCGAGCAGCTGCGCTTTGTGCTGACCGAAGGCAAGAAGCGCCAGATTCGCCGCATGTGCGAGCAGGTCGGCCTCAAGGTCGTGGGCCTCAAGCGCATCCGCATCGGCGGCGTGACCCTGGGCAATCTGCCCACCGGCCAATGGCGCTATCTGGCTGCGCATGAAAACTTCTGACACCCCCTGAGGCGCTTCGCGCCTTCCCCCTCTCTCTTCGGGAGGGGGGCGACAGCCTCGCTGCGGGGCGGCGGGGCCGCCCAGGCCCTTGCTCGCTGTCTCCGGTTGTGGGGTGTGTCGAATTTTGAGTGAAATTGGCCTCTGGCTCTTTATTGATAAGCGCAAGTAGCTATTCTTTTTGAATAAGTGCTTGCGCTTTTTTCTTGCTCGAATAGCCCTTGAAATATCAGGGGCAGGCCCTAGCTATGACTGCGAATCGCCTTGAGAGGTTCTCCGGGCGGCTTTTGATTTCAGTTTTTCGCTCACAAAGACATGACAAAGCAAACCCATTCCTTCCAGGCCGAAGTGGCCCAGCTGCTGCACCTGGTCACGCATTCGCTGTATTCCAACCAGGAAATCTTCCTGCGCGAGCTGATCTCCAATGCTTCGGATGCCTGCGACAAGCTGCGCTTTGAAGCGCTGGGCGACGCCAGCCTCTACGGCGATCAGCCCGAGCTGGAAGTGCGCGTTTCCTTCGACAAGGCTGCCAAGACGCTGACCATCACCGATACCGGCATCGGCATGAGCGAGCAGGAGGCCATCGACAATCTGGGCACGATTGCCAAGAGCGGCACCAAGGCCTTCATGGAAAAGCTCAGCGGCGACCAGAAGGCCGATTCGCAACTGATCGGCCAGTTCGGCGTGGGCTTTTATTCAGGCTTCATCGTGGCCGACAAGATCACCGTGGAAACCCGCCGCGCCGGTGCTCCGGCATCGGCCGGCGTGCGCTGGATCAGCGGCGGCACGGGCGACTTCGAGATCGAGCAGATCGAACGCGCCCAGCGCGGCACCAGCATCATCCTGCACCTGCGTGAGGACGCCGAGGAGTTTCTCAACGGCTACAAGCTCAAGCAGGTCATCTCCAAATACTCCGACCACATCAGCCTGCCCATCCTGATGGAAAAGGAAGAGTGGAAGGACGGCGAGAACGATCAGCCCGGCGAGATGGTCAAGACCGGCGAATGGGAAACCGTGAACAAGGCCAGCGCCCTGTGGACCCGCGCCAAGAAGGACATCACGGAAGAGCAGTACAAGGAGTTCTACAAGGCCATCAGCCATGACTTCGAGGACCCGCTGACCTGGAGCCACAACCGCGTCGAAGGCAATACCGAGTACACGCAGCTGCTCTATATCCCCGCCAAGGCCCCGTTCGACCTGTACCAGCGTGACAAGCATGCCGGCATCAAGCTCTATGTGAAGCGCGTCTTCATCATGGACGACGCCGAGGCGCTGATGCCCCAGTACCTGCGCTTTGTGAAGGGCGTGATCGACTCTGCCGACCTGCCGCTGAACGTGAGCCGCGAGCTGCTGCAGGAAAGCCGCGATGTACGCCTGATCCGCGACGGCTCGGCCAAGCGCGTGCTGTCGATGCTGGAAGACCTGGCACGGCACGACAGGCACGAAGCTGCGGCCGAGGCTGCCGATGGCGTGCAGGATGTCGTCAGCGAAGAGGACAAGGCCAAGGAAGGCAAGTTCACGCAGTTCTACAACGAGTTCGGCGCCGTGCTCAAGGAAGGCCTGGGCGAGGACTTCGGCAACAAGGAACGCATTGCCAAGCTGCTGCGCTTCGCCACCACCACGCATGAGGGCCTGAACACCTCGTTTGCCGACTACAAGGCACGCATGAAGGAAGGTCAGGACGCGATCTACTACATCACGGCCGACACCCTGGCTGCGGCCAAGAACAGCCCTCAGCTCGAAGTGTTCAAGAAGAAGGGCATCGAAGTCCTGTTGATGACCGATCGCGTGGACGAGTGGGCGCTCAATTATCTGCACGACTTTGACGGCACGCCGCTGCAGTCCGTGGCCAAGGGCGCCGTGGATCTGGGCAAGCTGCAGAACGAGGAAGAGAAGAAGGCCGCCGAGGAAGCTGCCGAAGCCTTCAAGCCCGTGCTGGCCAAGCTCAAGGAAGCACTCAAGGACCGTGCCGAAGACGTGCGCGCCACCAGCCGCCTGGTCGACTCGCCCGCCTGTCTGGTGGTCAGCGACGGCGGCATGAGCCTGCAACTGGCCCGACTGCTCAAGCAGGCCGGCCAGGCCGCGCCCGAGTCCAAGCCCGTGCTGGAAGTGAACCCCGATCACGCCCTGGTCAAGAAGCTCGACGGCTCGGTCCACTTCAACGATCTGGCCCAGATTCTGTTCGATCAGGCCGTGCTGGCCGAAGGCGGCATGCCCGAAGATCCTGCTGCTTATGTCAAGCGTGTGAACGCGCTGCTGGCCTGAGCGGTTCGGTTACCCCGATAAAAATCCCCGCAGAGTGGTGGCTCTGCGGGGATTTTTTCTCATGATTTCTGGCTATATCGCTTATGGGTAGGTGGCAACCAGCTATCAAAATTGATTAGCTGCGTGAACGTGCAAGCAGGCTGCGATCCCAGAGCACCATGGCCAGGGTGAACAGGCCCAGCAGGCCGCCCATGAGACTGGTGCCGGCCCAGCCATGTGCCAGCCAGGCCCACGAGCCCAGTGCCGAGCCGAGGGAGGCGCCGAGAAAGTACGTGGTCATATAGACGGCATTGATGCGCGAGCGGGCCTCGGGTGCCAATGCATAGACCACGTTCTGGTTGCTGATGTGCAGGGCCTGCAAGGCACCGTCAACCACCAGCAGGCCCAGCATGAACCACCAGAGGCTGCTGCCGCCCAGCCACAGGCACAGCCAGCCCAGCAGCACCAGAATGGCGCCGGCCAGCGTGGTGGACTGCTCCAGCCCTTTGTCGGCCATGCGGCCTGCCACATTGGCCATCAGTGCGCCGGCAATGCCCACGATGCCGATCAGGCCGATCATGAGATCCGAGAGTTCAAAGCCCGGCCCGGCCAGCAGCAGCGCCATGGTGGAGAACAGCACGCTCACGGTGGCAAAGCCGGTGCCGCCAATCAGCGCGCGGCTGCGCAGGCGCGGATGTCGGCGCAACAAGTCCCCCAGGGACTTCATGACTTCACCATAGCTGACGGGAGCGGCGGGAGCCGCCTTGGGCAAGGCACGTGCCAGCAGCAGAGCCATGAAGGCCGTAGCGATGGCACCTGCCCAGTAGACGGTGCTCCAGCCGCCCAGATCGGACAGAATCCCCGCCACGCTGCGCGAGGCCAGAATGCCGATCAGCAGGCCGCTCATGACCAGCCCTACGGCGCGGCCGCTGGTGCCGGGGGCGGCGAAGGTGGCCGCCATGGGCACCAGTACCTGGGCGGCCACCGAGAAGACACCGGCCATCAGCGTGCCGGCAGCCAGCAGCGCAAAACTGCCTGCCAGGCCGCTGATACCCGAGAGCAGCATGCCGCAGGCGGCTAGCAGCATCAGCGTCAGAACCAGGCGGCGGCGCTCCAGCATATCGCCCAGCGGCACCAGAAACAGCAGGCCCAGGCCGTAGGAGACCTGGGCCATGGTCACGGTGCTGGAGGCCTGGGCATCGCTGATGTGCAGATGCTGGACCATGGAGTTGAGCAAGGGCTGGTTGAAGTAATTGGCTCCGGCGCACAGACCGCAGGCCGTGGCCATGAGCAGCAAGGTGGTTCTGGAGAGGACGGTAGTGGCCGCTGGTGTTGTGGTTTTCATGAGGCGTTCAGGTGTGCAGGGTGTCAGGCGGGAGTGGCGGCTTTGGCGCCCACCGCCATGGGCAGGGCCGCCGTGGCCTCCACCTCGATCAGCATGCCGGGCAGGGCCAGCTTGGGCACGGGAATCAGCGTGCAGGCCGGAAAGCGCGGCCGCTTGTCGCCGGGTTCGCCGCTGCCCCAATGCTGTCTCACGGCGCTTTGCCAGTGCTCGAAGCGCTCCAGCGAATGATCGACGATGAGCACGGTGAGCTTGAGCACATGGCCCATGTCCGCGCCACCGGCGTCCAGGGCGGTCTTGATATTGGCCAGAGCCTGCGCAGCTTGCAGGGCAAAGCTGTCTGGCAGCTCGGCCAGGGCGTTTTCTCCGCCCTGGCCCGAGACGAAGAGCCAGCGCAGCGGCTCCTGGACGGTGACCACATGGGTGTAGCCATTGGGCAGGCTGTCATAAAGACCGGCGGGCTGCAAATAGCACGGTTGCGGGGCAGGGGCAATGAAACTGGGCTTGGCGTCCATGAAGTCTTTCAGGCAAGGCTGGTCCGGCAGGGCCCGCCAGCAGCAGGCCTTTGTTCCGGAAGCCGCTGGAATTGTTCAACCTCAACTAAGCTTGAGGTCAAGAGGTTTGTATGACCACACAGGATTGCGGTTATGGCGGCCAGGCAGGGACAAAGGGAAGCAACGGGAGATGACTGTGCAGTGTGAAGAGGCTGGCGATATGAATGGATGCGGCAGCGGCCCGGTGGCCGAGGCTGAGGGAATGCCGGATCTCAGTGTGGGAGAGGTCGCCAGCCGCAGCGGGGTGGCGGTATCGGCCCTGCATTTCTATGAGAAGCAGGGCCTGATCGAGAGTGCGCGCACCGCAGGCAATCAGCGTCGCTATGCACGAGCGGTGCTGAGGCGGGTGGCCGTGATCAAGGTGGCCCAGCGCATGGGCGTACCCCTGGCCGAGATCGCGCAGGCACTGGCCCATCTGCCGGCCAACCGCGTACCCGGCAAGGCCGACTGGAGTCGCCTGTCCTTGCATTGGCAGGCACAGCTCGATGCACGCATTGCCATGCTGACCCAGCTCAGGGATCAGCTCGATTCCTGCATAGGCTGCGGTTGCCTGTCTCTGCAGGCATGCCCGCTGCGCAACGACCATGACTGTCTTGCGGCGCAGGGAGCCGGCCCGCATTTCAGATAGTCGTGCCTACTGGCGCGGCACGGGCAGCACGCGTGCCCTTGCGCTGATGATGCCAAGCAGTGCCGACAGCAGGCCCAGGCAGGCACAGAAGGCTATCAGTGCGCCTGTCAGCCCGATGTGGTCGGACAGCCAGCCCATGCCCAGGATGGGAACGATGGTGCCCACATAGCCCACGACCAGATAGGTGGAAAGCAGGCCCGTGCGGTTGGCGGGTTTGGAGACCTTGTTGACCACGGCCATGCCCGACAGATTGCACAGTGCATGACCGCAGGACATGCTCAGCACACTCAGAGCGAACAGCCATGGCGAGCCGGCAAACAGATTGAGAACCAGCAGGGCATTGGTCGTCGCCAGGGCGAAGAAGCCGATGATGATCAGTCGCTTGGTGGGGTAGGGTCGGGCGATGAGCTGAATGCCGGCCGACAGAAACAGGATGACGCCGATGGACAGACCCGAGACTGCCGGTCCGTGCCAGGGCAGCATCTGGGCCATGAAGCTGGGGGCCATGGCGGCAAACAGGCTGAACATGCCGAAGGCAGAAAACGCCGCCATGCAGCCCAGCGCATAGTGGTAGAGAAAAGGCTTGCGCGGCTGGGAAATGCTGGGCAGAACATCTTTCAGTGTCAGGCCGGGAGCGTTGTGGACGGGCGCACTGGCCGCCGGTAGCTGGACCTTGAACAGCGCATGGATGCCCAGAAAGCTCAGTGCGATGGGCGGCAGATAGCTGCTGACCAGCGGGTGGGGCACCCATTGCGCCATCAGGCCGCCAACCACGGGCCCCAGGCCGAAGCCGAAGGCAATCGTCAGGCTGGTGGTCGCAGCCGCACGCTGCAGGTCGCCCTTGTTGTTGAGCTGGGTCATGCCTATGGAGGCCGAGGTGGTGATCAGGCCCGAGGCCAGGCCGATGATGAAGCGGGAGGCGCCCAGACTCCAGGCATTCCAGGACAGGGCCGAGCCGATGACGCCCACGGTCATCACCATCAGTCCCAGGCGCAGCACTTTGAGAAAACCGAAGAGGTTGGTCAGACGGCCCAGAAACAGCAGGCTGATCAAGGCGCCCAGCATATAGGTCACGAAAATCTGTGTGATATGGCTGGGCTGCAGCCCCCAGGCCTGCTGGTAGAGCGGGTAGAGCGGGCTGGCAAGCGCCGTTCCCATGACGCCGACGCACATGGAAAAGCAGACCCAGGCATAGGGACTCAGACGGGATTGCATTGGGAAGGCTTTGGTGGAGCAGTCATCCGCATGCCCGGTGCGGGCAAGTCGGCTTGGCCTAAAATTATTAAAAATGACTAATTGGTCAATTTTATGAATTCTAGAAAAGGATTTCAGAGCATGGCGGATGTTGCGACGGCAGCCCCTTGTGCAGACCCGGATATCGGCACAGTGGCAAAGCGTCAGCGGCGCACGCGTGGCCCGAGTCTCGACAAGACAGCGCAGACCCGTCAGCAGATCGCGGAGGCCGCGCTGGCCGAGTTCGTGGAGTGCGGCGTGGCCCGTAGCACCATGGAGCGCATCGCCTGCCGCGCGCAGGTGGCCAAGGGCACGCTGTATCTCTACTACCCATCCAAGGATGAGCTGCTGCGGGGCGTGGTGGAGCATGCGCTGCGGCATTCGGCCGTCTACCGGCCGCTCAAGCGTCGAAAAAGCGAGACGGTGCGTGCCTTTCTGCGCCGCAGTCTGCTGCCGACGCTGGAGGCGGTCGAGAGCAGCGAGCGCGGCATGCTGGCACGTCTGGTGCTCAGCGAGGCACGGCATGCGCCCGAGCTGGCCAGACTGTACAAAGAGCTGGCTTTTGATGCCTGGCAGAACTATGTGCAGGACTTGCTGGCACTGGCCGTGAAAGAGGGGGAGCTCAAGACCCGCTCGGTCAGCCGCAGTGCCCAGTTGCTGGCCAGCCCGTTCTGGATGGCGCTGGTGCACAACAACCTGCTGGCTTCCGAGGGCTCGCAGAAGCTGGCACTCAAGCCACTGGTCGAGCTACTGATTGATAACCTTTTTGCGGTCACGGCGGGTGACAATGCGGCTGTCAAACGTCAGTGAGAGTCAGTGAGATGAATTCCATGCCAGTCATCATAAAACCCGGTCATCACAGAATCCTGAGCACGGTCTGTGCCGCTGCTCTGGTGCTGGCCTTGCCCGCCTGCGGCTCCGTAGGAGCTGGCGTGGGCGTCGGGATTCCGGTGGGGCCGTTTTCCGTGGGCGTGGGCCTTGGCAGCGGCGGTCTCAGCGCAGGCGTCGGCACGGGCGTCGGGCCTGTCGGTGTGGGCGTAGGCGTCAATCAGCGCGGGCAGGTGCTGGGGAGTGCCGGTGTCGGCGCTTCCACCGGTGTGGGCGGTGCCAGCGTGGGTGTCGGGGTGGGGTCCTCCACCGTGCTGCATGACCCCAATCGCCCGCAGACACCAGAGGCGCAGCCCGCGCCGCCGCCGGCCCCCGCACAGAGCGGCGATGCCGTGCAATGGCGCGATGCACGTGGGCAGCTCGTGCCCGAATGCCGTTTGCAGGGGCGCTGCTAGCTCTTTGCAGGCATGGACCGCCTTAGGCGTAGAGCGGCTCCTGCTGCATGGCTTCGATCTGTTCGTTCAGCATGTCCACCTGACCCTGCCAGTAGTCGGTGCTGCCAAACCATGGGAAGTTGATGGCAAAGATCGGATCCTGCCAGCGGCGCGCCAGCCAGGCGCTGTAATGCAGCAGGCGCAAGGTGCGCAGCGGCTCGATCAGCGCCAGCTCGCGCCGGTCGAAGCTACGGAACTGCTCATAGCCTTCGAGCAGGGCCGACAGCTGCTGCGTCTGCTGGCCCCGGTCGCCCGAGAGCAGCATCCACAGATCCTGCACGGCTGGACCGCTGCGCGCATCGTCCAGATCGACGAAATGCGGGCCGCCATGGCCTTCGTCGTCCAGTGGCGTCCAGAGAATGTTTCCCGGGTGGCAGTCGCCATGCAGGCGAATCTGCGTTGCAGAATGCAGGCCAAAATGGCCTGCAGCGCTTAATCCGTCAGCGGATGGTGCTATTAATGAGAGAGCTTTGTCGCAAGCCTGCTGCCAGCGGCTGCGCACTTCGAGCGCCACGACCTCATGTTCGAGCAGATAGTGCATGGATTCGTAGCCGAAGCTTTTCAGGTTCAGCGCCGGACGATGCTCAAAGGGCCGAGCGGCACCCACGGTGTGGATGCGGGCCAGAAAGCGGCCTGTCCATTCCAGCACCTCCCAGTCGTCCAGCTCGGGGCGGCGCCCGCCGCGCCAGGGACTGATGCTGAACAGAAAGCCCGCATGCTCATGCACGGTTTGCCCTTGCAGCAACAGCGGCGCAACCACGGGAACTTCCCCGTCCGCCAACTCCTGGGAGAAGGCGTGCTCTTCCTCGATCTGGATGCGGCTCCAGCGGCCGGGGCGGTAGAACTTGGCGACGACCTTGTCGCCCTCGTCCTGATGGGCCAGATAGACGCGGTTTTCATAGGAGCTCAGCGCCGTCAGCCGTCCGTCCGGCACAAGGCCCGTGCTGCACAGCGCATCGATCACGCAGTCCGGCGTGAGGTCCGCATAGGGGTGAGAGGGGTCTTGTGTATCGCTCATCCCTGCATTGTCAGGCCCAAACAGGCCAGTCCGGGTCGGACGGGGTTGCGCATACGCCGACAAGATTGCTTTTGATTTGATAGCGGTATCCATTTGACAGGCCAGGCTTGGTGGTCTGAAAAATGGGAAAACTGTCCTGGTGCCGTGCATGTGGCCGAAGCTGGCACACTGCCCGCATGCAAGAGAGCGAAGAACTTTCACAGCCCTGTGAGGACCGGGATTTTGCCGAGTGGCACAAAGGCTGCCCCTGGTGCGCCGTCTGGGTGGTGATGCTGCAAGGCCCTGACCTGGAGTCCTTGCTGCAGCACGCCAGATCCAGACTCGGTGATGCCCTGTTGCCGCGCCATGCGCGCCAGCCGCATATCACGCTGGCCTATAGGGGGCTGTGTGGGGGAGGGGACGAGCATGTGGCGCGGGAATATGACCGGCTGGCGCTGCGCGCCGATGTCGCCATGCTGCAAAGCCTGCGGCTGCGCCCTTTTGCCGTGCAAGTCGCGGGGGCTGGCAGCTTCACCACCGTGCCTTATCTGGGCGTCGGCCGGGGGCAGGAATGCTTGCAGCGCCTGCATAAGGCGCTGGTGCCCATGGAGCCCGCGCCGGGCTGGCGCTATGTACCCCATGTGACCCTGGGCCACTATGCGAGACGGCTGCCACTGCGAGAGGCTGTGGACAAGTTGCTGGCACTGATCCAGGACTTGCCGGTCTTCGAGGTAAGGGAGTTGGCGCTGGCCCGCTATGCGGCGGCCGATATTGCCGGGCCGCTGACGCTTGAAGGCGTCTTCGAACTGGACACCGGGCGCTATGTTGCAGCGCCCGGTGCCCTGTGGCCTGAGCCGCTTTAGGCGATGGTCAGCGTCACGCCGATATTGCCGCGCGTGGCGTTGGAGTAGGGGCAGACCTTGTGAGCGGCGTCCACCAGTTGCTGGGCCGCAGCCTTGTCCATGCCGGGCAGGCTGATCTTCATGCGCACGGCGATGCCGAACACTTCGCCCACGGGGCCCAGATCGACTTCTGCGTCTACCGACAGGTCGGCAGGCAGGGTCAGCTTCTGGCGAGCGGCCACGGCCTTCATGGCGCCGATAAAGCACGCGGAGTAACCGGCAGCAAACAGCTGCTCAGGGTTGGTGCCCTTGCCGGCGCCGCCGGGCGAGCTCAGCTGGATGTCCAGGCGGCCATCATCGGTGCGCGAAGCGCCTTCGCGGCCGCCGGTGGTGTGGGCGTGGGCGGTGTAGAGAACCTTGTCGAGTTGGGCCATGGTGTCTTCCTTTGCGAGATTGCCCGGCAATGCGGGCGGGTGGAGGAAATCGTCAGGAGTGGCTGCGGCGCGGCGCAAGCCGTGCGCGCAGTGTGCCGAGCTGGCCCGTGAGGGCCTGCAGTTCGGGCAGGGTGCACTGCGTGCTCTGAAGCACGCAGGCAGGTATTTTTTCGGCTTCGGCGCGTAGTGCCCGGCCGGTATCCGTGAGGGCGATGCGCACGCGGCGCTCGTCCTGTGCATCGCGCTGGCGTGCCAGCAGGCCTGCGCTCTCCAGTCGCTTGAGCAAGGGCGTCAGCGTGCCTGAATCCAGGTAAAGACGTTCACCCAGTTCCGAGACCGTGAGCTGGTCGCCTTCCCAGAGCACCAACATGACCAGGTACTGAGGGTAAGTCAGGCCTATGGCATCCAGCAAGGGTTTGTAGAGCTTGGTCATGGCCAGCGATGCCGAGTACAGCGCAAAGCAGACCTGATTGTCCAGGCGCAGCAGCTCGGAGCTGTCGGGGAGAAGGTTGTCATCGGATCGCATGTGTTGAATTATTGCAGGCAATTAAATTGTGTGCAATTTAATTTGCAAGCAACCAAGCCAAAGGAGGCAGTGCAGAGGTCCGGAGCAATGCAAACAGGCTCCGCTCACGGAGCCTGTCGCGGCTGAAGCTGTCTCGAGCCTAACGGGTGGTCAGTGCATCGGCCAGAGCCTGGTACATGGGCAGGCTGGTCGGGTCTATGCCTGCGTTGCCTGCAATCGGGTGGGAGGCGTAGCGCACCACCACCATCTGGGCCTTGGGGTCGATGTAGATGGCCTGACCGTGAATGCCGCGCGCCATATAGGCCCCGTTGGGATTGTGCGAGACCCACCACATATTGCGATACGACCAGCCGGGCAGCGTGGCATAACCGGCCTTCACAAACTTGGCGGGGTCGGCGCCGCGGCGAATGTCCTGAACCACGGCCCTGGGTAGCACCTGCTGGCCGCTGGTGGCGCGGCCTTCGTTGCGCATCAGCTCGCCGAAGCGGGCCAGGTCGCGCAGCGTGGTGTTGAGCCCGCCGCCGCCCGATTCCGTGCCTATGCGATCCACCATGAAGTAGGCGTCCTGCTCGGCACCGATGCGGCTCCAGATGCGCTCGGACAGCAACTGGGCCAGAGGCTTGCCGCTGGCGCGGCGCACGATCCAGGCCAGGACTTCGGCGTTGACTGTCTTGTAGGCAAATCCCTGGTCATGCTCGCCCTCTTTCTGCAGGGTCTGCAGAAATTCATAGAAGCTCCTGGGCCCTGCATAGTCCTTGCCCTGGGGCATCATGCCGCCGGCGCGGGCGTAGTCCCAGACTTCGGCCTTGGGATCGGCGTAGTTCTCGGAGTACTTCACGCCAATCGTCATGTCCATCACCTGGCGCACCGTGGCGTCGCCATAGGCGGTGTTCTTCATCTCGGGCAGATAGTCGGTCACCGGTGCCTCGGGCTTGATGAGGCCTTCATGGGCCAGCAGGGCGGCCAGGGTGCCGACAAAGGACTTGGTGACCGACATGGCCAGGTGCGGGCGCTGCGGCTCCAGCGCGCCCAGATATTTCTCATAGATCACGCGGCCCTTGTGCATGACCAGAATGCCATCGGTGTAGTTGCGATCCAGTGCCTGGACAAAGCTCAGTTCCTCGCCGGTGCCCATGACCTTGAAGCGCACCTGCTCGATGTCGACCGGAGTCGAGCGCAGGGCGCTGGGCGAGCCAGGGCCACGCCAGACATTGGCCGTGGGCGTGATTTCGCGGATATGCGAGAAGGTCCAGCGATTGCGTGGAAAGGTATTGCCCAGGGGGTTGTCGAAGGTGATGAGCTTGTCGGCTGCGGGCGGAAAGCCCTGCATCCAGCCCATGGCCTGCACGCTGGTGCTGGCCGGGTCGGGCAATGCGGGAGCGGCAGCCTGTGCATGGACTGCAGAAATCATAGCTGTTAGCGCAAGTGGCACAAGCGTTTTGCGCGTAAAAGACTTCAAACTCATCATCACCTCTTGGACTTGGGATTAACGACCGGTAAAACGTGCTGGGCGTTTCTCGATAAAGGAACACACCCCTTCGGCAGCGTCCTCGCTGCTGGCCAGGCGCTGCTGCACGGGGATGAAATCGGCCACGGCGGCGGCCTGGCCCAGCTCTATGGCCTTGAGGACATTGAGGCGTGTGGCCACCACGGCCTGCGGCGCCTGGGCGGCAATGCGCTCGGCAATGCGAAAAGCCTCTTCCAGTTCCTGGCCTGCAGGCACGACTTTTTGCACAAAGTGGCAGCGCAAGGCTTCGGCTGCATCGAAGGCGTCGCCGGTCAGCAGATGCAGCATGGCATTGCCCACGCCGGCGCGCTCGGGCATGCGCAGCGTGGCGCCGCCCGTGGGCATGATGCAGCGCTGTACTTCCATCTGTGCAAAGCGGCTGCTGTCGGCAGCGACGACGATATCGGCGCCCAGCATCAGCTCTATGCCGACGGTAAAGCAGATGCCCTTGACGGCGGCGACCATGGGCTTGGTGCGGCGGCGGTAGCCGGGCAGGCCATAGTCGTGAGGCTCCACGAGACCTGCAGGGATGACCTTCTGGCCGCTTTTCATGAACTCGGCGATGACAGGCAGATCCAGTCCCGCCGTGAAATGTTCACCGAACGCATGGAGCAGGCCCACGCGCAACTCTGGCTCGTCGTCGAGCCGGGTATAGGCATCTGCCAGTTGCTGGAACATGGCCGGCGTCCAGCCATTGCGCTTGGCCGGGCGGTTGATGCCTATCAGCAGCACATGGCCGCGGACTTCACAAGAAATGCAGCCCTCGGGCGGAGGGCTGGGATGGTCGATTTGCATGGCAGGTCTCCTGCTGCAACCTTAGACGGCTGTCGCAGCCGCCGCAGTCGCGCACAAGACCTGAAGGCCGGCGATTTAGTAGGTGTAAACACCCTGGCCGGTCTTGCGGCCCAGACGGCCGGCGGCCACCATTTCGCGCAGCAGGAAGCAGGGGCGGTACTTGCTGTCGCCGAATTCCTTGAGGTAGACCTCCATCACGGCCAGGCAGACGTCCAGACCAATCATGTCGGCCAGGGCCAGCGGGCCAATCGGCTGGTTGCAGCCCAGCTTCATGCCGGCGTCGATGTCCTCGGCCGAGGCCGTGCCTTCGCTGAGCACCTGGAAGGCCTCGTTGATCATGGGCACCAGAATGCGGTTGACCACAAAGCCGGGAGCGTTCTTGACGGTGATGGGCGACTTGCCCAGTTTTTCCGACAGGGCCTTGACGGCATCGTGGGTGGCGTCGCTGGTCTGCAGGCCGCGGATGATCTCCACCAGGGCCATCATGGGCACGGGGTTGAAGAAATGCATGCCGATGAACTTATCGGCACGCTGCGTGGCAGCTGCCAGCTGGGTGATGGAAATGGACGAGGTGTTGGTTGCAACGATCACGTCCTGTGCCAGCAGGGTATCGAGCTGCTTGAGGATCTTGACCTTGAGCTCGTAGTTCTCGGTGGCGGCTTCGATCACCAGCTGGGCCGACTTCAGATCGTCGTAACTGGTCGAGGTCTTGATGCGTGCCAGCGCTGCGTTCTTGTCGGCTTCGCTGATCTTTTCCTTCTTGATCAGGCGGTCCAGGCTGCCGGCCACGGTGGCCAGGCCTTTTTGCACGGCGGCCTCGGAGATATCCACCATCACCACGTCGATGCCCGACACGGCGCAAGCCTGCGCGATGCCGTTGCCCATGGTGCCGGCGCCGATGATGCCTACGGTTTGGATTGCCATCTTTTTGTCTCCATTCAGTTGAGTGCGGTTGAACAGGAAAATGTTATCCCGGTTCTGACCGGGTTTGACCCTAGTCGGGCATGGTTGGCGTGTTAGGAGTCATCACGATGACAGTTTTTTCTGCACGACCGTGTTTTTCCTCGTTTCGCTGCTGCAGACCTCTGGTCAGAATTTGCGGCAAAAGGAGGGCGGAGATGCGTGACTATCTGGTGGTGGGAGGCGGCTCCGCTGGTGCGGTTCTGGCAGCCAGGCTCAGCGAGAACCCGCAGGTCACCGTGACCTTGCTGGAGGCGGGTGGCGAAGACAAAAGCGTGCTGATCCACTGCCCGGCAGGGCTGGCGCTGATGGCCAAGCAGAAAAACTTCAACTGGGCCATGAGCACGGTGCCGCAGACCGGCCTCAATGGCCGGCGGGGCTACCAGCCGCGCGGCAAGGTGCTGGGCGGCTCCAGCTCCATCAATGCCATGATCTATCTGCGCGGCCAGCCTGCGGATTACGAATATTGGAGCGCCCAGGGTAATCCAGGCTGGGGCTGGAGCGATGTTCTGCCCTATTTTCTGAAGGCCGAATGCAATACGCGCGGCGCGGATGCGCTGCATGGTGCCAGCGGCCCTTTGCATGTCTCCGATCTCTGCGATCCGAACCCGCTGGCCCAGGCCTTTGTGCGCGCAGGCGTGCAGGCCGGTCATGCGCACAACCTCGACTTCAACGGCACCGCTCAGGAGGGCGTGGGTCTGTATCAGGTCACGCATCACAAGGGCGAGCGCTGCAGTGCGGCCAAGGCTTATCTGAAGCCGGTGCGCGGCAGCAGGCCCAATCTGGAAATCCTGACCGGTGTGCAGGTGCTGCGGGTACTGATGGAAGGTCGCCGAGCTGTCGGAGTGGAGTATGTGCAGGGTGGTCAGACCCGGCAGCTACGCTGCCGGCGCGAGGTCTTGCTTTGTGCCGGGGCGCTGCAGTCGCCGCAGCTGCTGATGCTCTCGGGCATAGGGCCGGGCGAGCATCTGCAGCAAACAGGCGTTGATGTCGTGCATCACCTCCCCGGTGTGGGCGAGCATTTGCATGACCACCCCGATGTGGTGCAGGTGGTGGACGGCCCGCAGATGATGGACAGCTTTGGCCTGTCGTTTGCCGGCCTCAGGAATGTCTGGCAGGGCATGGGCCGCTGGCGCCGTGAGCGCCGGGGCATGCTGACCAGCAACTTTGCCGAGGCCGGCGGCTTTATCCGCAGCGGGCCGCAGGAGCGTGCGCCCGATCTGCAGCTGCATTTTGTGGTGGGCAAGCTGGTCGACCACGGTCGCAAGACGATGCTGGGCCACGGTTACTCCTGCCATGTCTGTCTGCTGCAGCCAAGGAGTCGGGGCAGCGTGAAGCTGGCCTCTGCCGATGCCAGAGCCATGCCGCTCATAGACCCTGCCTTCTTTGCCGAGGCCGACGATATGCAGCGCCTGGTGCGCGGCGTACGCCGCATGCGCGAAATTCTCGGGCAACCTGCGCTGGCTCGTTTCGAGGGACGGGAGCTGGAGTATTCGGCACAGGCGCGCAGCGATGCGGAGATCGAGCAGTTCATCCGCAATTACGCCGACACCATCTATCACCCTGTGGGAAGCTGTCGCATGGGGCCTGGCGTGAAGGATGTGGTCGATGCACGCTTGCGGGTGCATGGCGTGCAAGGGCTGCGCGTGGTCGACGCATCGGTCATGCCGCGCATCGTGAGCGGCAATATGAATGCGCCGACCATCATGATTGCCGAGAAGGCGGCAGATCTGATCAAGGCCGAGTGCTGACTCAGGTCAGCGGAGCCAGGTCGGAGGGGGCATGATCCTCGCCGGGCGGAGGCGTCAGAGTGGTGCATTCGACCCTTCCCCGGCCCTGATTCTTGGCTTGTTGCAGGGCGGTGTCGGCATGGCTGGCCAGCTCGTTGAGGCTCAGGCTCTTCCAGGCCGAGGGGACCAGGGCGCAACCCGCGCTGAAGTCCAGGTCCATCTGCAGTTCGTACTGCGCGCCGATCTGGAATGCGGACTGGATGCGAGTCAGCAGCGACCTGACACCCAATTGATCGGCGTGAATCAGCAGGCAAAAGGATTCACCCTGCCATCTGGCCACGACCTCGTCGCCGCGCATCTGCTTTCGCAGAGTGCGTGACATGAGCTGCAGCGCCGCGTCTCCGGCCTGATAGCCATGGCGGCTGTTGACCCGCGAAAAGTGATCCATGTCGATCAGAATCAAGGCCAGCGGCAGGCCTTCGCGTCGAGCTCTGTTCAGCATGAAGCGGGCCTGGTTCTTGATGGCCTGGCGCAGCGGCAGGCCGGTCAGACTGTCTTCTGGTGCGTTTGCGGATCGCTGGCGGACTTCTTCGTCACGGCAGGCCATCAGGATCGATACGAAAAAAATGGCGGAACCTATGGGGATCAGCCACGAAAGCAGCATATGTGGGCTGGGTTCCTCTGCAAAGCTGCGCAGCCAAGGAGCGTTCAAGGTGAAGTAGCCGCGTATGAGCAGAATGCTTGCGATGCAAAGGCCAGCACCCAATAGCAGATAACGCCAGGCCGTGGCCGAGTTGGTTTGCGGCGATAAGGTCAGGTAGACCAGAGTGACAAGGCTCAAGCCGTAGCTGATATTGAACCAAGCCAACCGGTAGGGCTTGCTTTCGATCAGAACCAGCACGCCCCCAAGTGTCAGCAGGCACAGCAAGGCCAGGGAGCGGGTGAGTATCTTGTTGCGAGGTCCAAGCCAACCCTTGAGTGCTTTATGCAGCTGCCACAGTGCGCCGGTTGCAGCCGCGGCACTGGATATCGACAGCAGCGCATTCCATGTGAAGGGGAGTACATGCCCGGCGCAGAAGACGAGCAACCAGGCCAGCCCCTGCAAAAGCAGGAATTGCTGAGCATTTCTGGTCGCCCGGCTCATTTGCTGACCCATAAACCATGGCAGTGCAAAAGCGACCGTCATCAAATTGACGGCCACCATCAATGTCATGGAAAACTGGTCGGTTTCCGGCATGGCTGGGCTTTACTGGAAGGCCACTTCGTCAAAGCTGCGCAGCTTGCGGCTGTGCAGGCGGTCGGAGCCGCCTTCGCGCAGTATGTCGACGGCACGCATGCCGATGCGCAGGTGCTGGTCCACACGCTCTCGATAGAAATGGTTGGCCATGCCAGGCAGCTTGATCTCGCCGTGCAGCGGCTTGTCGCTCACGCACAGCAAGGTGCCATAGGGCACGCGGAAGCGGAAGCCGTTAGCGGCAATGGTGGCCGACTCCATATCCAGCGCCACGGCTCGGCTCTGACTGAAGCGGCGCTGGGGCAGGTTGTCAGGCAGCAGTTCCCAGTTGCGGTTGTCGGTGCTGGCCACGGTGCCGGTGCGCATGATGCGCTTGAGATCGGCACGCTCCATCTGCGTGACATCGGCCACGGCCTGCTGCAGCGCGACCTGGATCTCGGCCAGCGCAGGAATCGGCACCCATAGAGGAAGCTCTTCGTCCAGCACATGGTCTTCACGCACATAGGCGTGGGCCAGCACATAGTCGCCCAGCTGCTGGCTGTTGCGCAGACCCGCGCAGTGGCCCAGCATCATCCAGGCATGAGGGCGCAGTACGGCGATGTGGTCGGTGATGGTCTTGGCATTGGCCGGGCCCACTCCGATATTGACCATGGTGATGCCGCTATTGTCTGCGCGCACCAGGTGGTATCCTGGCATCTGCGGCAGGCGCGGCGGCGCCGTGCCGAGTTCGTCGACGGCTTCCGCGGGCAGGCCGGCACGGCGGGTCACCACATTGCCGGGTTCGACAAAGGCAATGTATTCGCTGTCCTCCTTGGCCATTTCGGCGTGGCCCAGGCGGATGAATTCGTCGATATAGAACTGGTAGTTGGTGAACAGCACGAAGTTCTGAAACCAGTCGGGGGCCGTGCCTGTGTAGTGGCGCAGGCGATGCAGCGAGTAATCCACGCGCGGGGCGGTGAACAGCGACAGAGGCAGGGCCTCGCCGGCCGCCGCGCGCCAGGTGCCGTTGGCGATGCCGTCGTCCATGGATTCCAGGTCGGGCAGATCGAACACATCACGCATCAGCATGCGGCGTTCTGGCGAGAGCGAACCTTCGATATGGTCGTTGTCGGCGAACGAGAAATGAATCGGGATGGGCTTGTCGCTGAGGCCTACTTCGATGGGGACCTGGTGGTGCAGGATCAGCAGGCGCAGTTGCTCGCCGAAGTAGCTGGCAAACAGGTCGGGCCGGGTCAGCGTGGCCTCGTAGGTGCCTGGGCCTTCCACAAAGCCGTAGGTCAGCTTGGTATCGGCTTGCGCCACCGTGGTGGTCTTGATGCGTACAAACGGGTAGTAGGCATGAATGGGCGCGGCCGGAGTTTCACCTGCCACGAAACGCTGCATGGCAGCTCGCAGATGGTCGATTTGCTCGCGGTACAGCTGCTGCACATGGGCCAATGCCTGAGGGGCATCCGTATGAAACATGCTGCTGCTTTTATGAGAGGGTGTCGGTGTATTCGAGGCCATGCACTATTGTCTTTGTAGCAGTTGACAGTGTTGCGACATCCATGCCGAGGCTTGCTCGGCAGATAATGGCGCTGACACGAGAAACCCTTGCATCATGGCACAGCCCATCTCTCTCAGAAGTTGCAGCTGTTCAGTGCTTTCCACACCTTCGGCCAGAATCTCCAGATGCAGGCTACGGCCCATCTGCACGATGGCATTGACAATGGCGGCCGCATCCGGGTTGTGGGGCAGATCGGTCACGAATGAGCGGTCGATCTTGAGCCGGTCTATGGGGTGCTTGCGCAGGTAGGCAAGAGACGAATAGCCGGTACCGAAATCGTCGATCGCCAGTCCCACGCCCAGTGCCTTGAGTGCATGCAGAGTCTGCTGCATCTGGTTGCCCGAGAGCATCAGCGTGGTTTCTGTGACCTCGATGTGCAGATAGCAGGCGTCCAGCCCCGTGTCGGCCAGTGCCTGCGCCACTTCCTTGACTACATCGCGCTGGCGGAATTCCTGTGCCGACAGGTTGACGGCCACGGGGATGGCGGGAAAGCCTTGTTGCTGCCAGGCACGGGCTTGACGGCAGGCCTGATAGAGCACCCAGCGGTCCACGGCTGCGATCAGCCCCCGGTTTTCGGCAAAGCCGATGAACTCGTCGGGCGAGACCAGGCCGCGGTGCGGGTGCTTCCAGCGCACCAGGGCTTCGAAGCCTGAAAGCTCGCCCGTCTGCATGAGGGTCTGCGGCTGGTAATGCAGCTCGAACTCACCGCGTTCCACGGCGTTGCGCAGCATTTGCTCCTGCATCAGCATGCGTGTGGCCCGGCTTTCGAGCGCAGGAGTGTAGAACTGGGAGAAGCTGCGGCCGCGACTCTTGGCCATCTGCATGGCGGCCTCGGCATTGCTCAGCAGGGACGCCGGACATTTCCCGTCCTTGGGATACATGGCGATGCCGACACTCACGGAAATCACCAGTTGGGTACCCTCGATCAGATAGGGCGCCTCAGCTGTGGCCCGAAGTCGCGTCAGCAGGGCCTCGGTCTCGAGCAGGCCGGGGTTGTCGGGCAGCACGACCACAAAGTCGTCGCTGCCGGTGCGGGCCACGATGTCCTGAGCACCCACAGTGCTTCGGAGCCGCTTCGCAAGCTCGCACAGCAGCAGATCCCCTGCCTGATGACTGAGCGAATCGTTCACCGCCTTGAACTGGTCCAGGTCCAGTGACAGCACCGCCAATCGTGATTGCTCGCCGGCAGCCCTGGCGATGGCATCGGCCAGCAGATGGTTGAGACGCGCTCGGTTGGGCAGATGTGTCAGCAGGTCATGCTGGGTCAGATAGTCCATGTGCTGCCGGGTCTGAAGGCTTGCTGTCAGGTCGCGCAGCAGGACGATGCGATGCCTGTCCTTTTCTCCAGGCATGGTGCAGGCCTCGATCTCTACGGGGATTAGCTGGCCGTTCTTGTGAATGATCACGGACTCGAGGCGATCCTCTCGCTCGCTGCGCATGTTCTGCAGCGCCCGCAGGCGCGCTTCAGGTGCCACGTAATCGAGAACCGGCGTGCCGCGCAGTTCGCCAAGCGAGTAGCCAACCAGCCGGGCCAGTGCGTCATTGCCGTCCGTGATGATGCCGTCACGATGCAGCACGATGGCCTCGGTGGTGATGGCAGCGAACTTGCGCATGCGCTCTTCGCTGTCGCGTATCTGCTGTGTCGCCAGATGGTGGTGGCTGACATCGGTCATCAGCGCCACAACGCCCTTGAGTACGCCTTTTTCCTCATGAGGGCGCAGCACTGCCTCGATGTGCTGCAGCCGACCAGTCTCGTTTTCGACCTGGCGGGTGTAGCGCAGCGTCTGAGTGTTGTCGACGGCCACGGAGTCCAGATAAGGTTCGATCTGTGTCCAGACCAGCTCGCCCACAATGTCACGCACATCCATGCCCACTATGGTTTGCATGGTGTGGCCAAAGTGCTCTGCATAGCGCGCGTTGGCAAAGCGACAGGCGCGTGTGTCGGCATCAAAATAGGCCAGCATAGCGGGCGCTGTATCGGCCACCAGTCGAAGAATGGCGTCCTCATCCCTCGGTTGCTGTGCTATCAACGTATCAGGCATGCGCCTCCCTTTTTTCTGGGAGTATTTATATAGGAATCAGGTCAGCCTCGACCATGACATGTCCATCACGATAAGGGATTCTGGGTTGCTTTATAGACAACTTGCAAAGACTATTGATGCATCAAAGCACTTGGTGATATAGAGGCTGTAGAACCTGAACATGTCCAAATCTGACGTCTCAACATATTCACAATGGCTGCAGCCGCATAATTTGCTGCGCCTGTCCGTGGTGGTGGCGCTGCTCACCATTGTGCTCAAGACCCTGGCCTGGTGGCTGACCGGTTCGGTAGGCCTGCTGTCCGATGCGCTGGAGTCCTTTGTGAATCTGGCCGGAGCCATGTTTGCACTGACCATGGTGACCGTGGCCAAGCGACCGGCGGATACCGAGCACCCCTATGGACATTACAAGGCGGAGTACTTCTCGGCCGGTTTCGAAGGCGTGCTGGTCATAGGCGCGAGCCTGGCGATTGCCTGGGCGGCGCTGTCGCGGCTGTGGAACCCGCAACCACTGGAGCAATTGAGCTGGGGCCTGATGCTGTCGCTGCTCAGCACCGTCTTCAACGGGCTGCTGGCCTGGGTCATGCTGCGCTCTTCACGCAAATACCGCTCCATGGCGCTGGAGGGCGATGCGCGGCATCTGCTGACCGATGTCTGGACTTCGGTGGGCGTGGTGGTGGGTCTGCTGGCCGCCGCCTTGACAGGCTGGCTGTGGATGGATGCACTGGTGGCTCTGGCAGTGGCTGTGCATATCTGCGTGCAGGGGGTGCAACTGGTCTGGCAGTCCTCGCAAGGACTGATGGATCAGGCGCTGGACGCGCCGCAGCGTCTCAAGATTGACACTTTGCTGGACGGCTATGCCAAGCGCAACGAGGGGGTGAGCTTTGACAATATCTCCAGCCGTCAGGCGGGGGAGCGCAGCTTTGTGGACTTCCACATGCATGTTCCCGGCCAGTGGAGCGTGCAGCGAGCGGCACAATTGCGCTCGGAGATTGAAGCCGCGCTGCTGCAGGCCATTCCAGGCCTGTATGCCCGCATCGAGCTGCTGCCCATGGGTATGAACACGGTCAGTGAAGTGGCCGATGGAGAGCAGGGCGGCGAAGCACAGGGCGCGGCCAAGGAAGGTTTGAGTACATGATGAGTGTGATTCAGCGCGTCAAGCAGGCGCGCGTGGAGGTCGACGGCCGTATTACGGGCCAGATCGACCAGGGCTTGCTGGCGCTGGTCTGTGCCGAGCGCGGCGATACCGAGGCCGAGGCCGACAAGCTGCTGGCCAAGATGCTGAAGCTGCGCATCTTCAGCGATGAGGCCGGCAAGATGAACAAAAGCCTGCAGGACGTTGGCGGGGGGCTGCTGGTGGTCAGCCAGTTCACGCTGGCGGCCGACACCAGAGGCGGCAATCGCCCCAGTTTTACCGCCGCCGCCGCGCCAGACGAAGGCCGACGCCTCTACGAATACTTTGTGGACCAGGCCAGGCTTGCCCACGCTCAGGTGCAGACCGGCGAGTTCGCCGCCGATATGCAGGTGCACCTGGTCAATGACGGGCCCGTCACCATTCCCATGCGCATGGAGCCGCAGACCTAGGCAGGGCCGGGCCTGCGACCCCATCCGTCACCACGATTCCTACAAGAGCTGTTCATGAAGCAATCCTGCAATTCCTCTCTGTCCCTCATAGCCGCCGGCCTGATTCTGGGTCTGGCAGGCGCCAGTCTGCCAATCCAGGCGCAGACCTTGAAGAAACCCGCGCTCGACGCACTGATCGCATCGTCCGCCCCGACCCCGCCCGAATCCTTCAAGGCCTTTGCGCAGCAGGCTGCCAGGGCCGAGCCGGGTGTGGCGCCAGCCGTGCAGCGATACATGCGCGGCCAGACGCTGTCGGATGGCGAGCTCGCGGATATCGCGCGATTGCTGGGTGTGTACAACCGTCTGACGCAGGAGACAGCGGTGCTGGAGAGCCTGCAGCGCATGGTGGCGCTGCCCACGGTGCGCGATCCCAAGGTGCCCCCACATGAGAGTCCGGCCATCCTGGACTTCGGCAAGCTCGTTGCATCCATGGCCACCGAATTCGGGCTGCGCTTTCGCAATGTGGACAACCGCATTTTTGAAGTGACGCTGCCAGCCAATGCGGCGAGCCGCGCCAGCGAGGCCACCGAGTTCGGCATCCTGACCCATGCCGATGTGGTGCCGGTGGTGGCTGCCGAGTGGGTGCTGGACGGCAAGCAGATCAACCCTTTTCAGGTCACCCGCGTGGGCGATCGGCTTTATGGGCGCGGCACGATTGACGACAAGGGCTCCATCGCCACCGTGCTGTATGCGATGAAGGCGGTCAAGGACAGCGGTCTGCCGCTGTCGCGCAGCATTCGCCTGATGATAGAGACCACCGAGGAAACCGGCGGCGATGCCATGAAGTACTACCAGAGCAAGACCGCGCTGCCGCAGTACAACATCGTGCTGGACAGCAAGTACCCGGCCGTGGTCGCTGAAAAGGGCACGGGCGCGCTCAAGGCCTTGTTTGCGGATGTCACCGTGGATGCAGCCAAGCCTGCCATCACCGCCATGAGCGGCGCCGCCTCGGCCAACTCCATTGCGCAGACGGCTTCCGCTACCGTCTCCGCCACCGATGCAGCTGCGCTGGATCAGATTGCGCAGCGGCTGTCCAAGGAAAAGGACGAGTTTGTGCGCAGGCACGAGGCCCAGGGCAAGTTCTCCATCGATGTGCAGCGCGCCGAGGGCCAGGTCACGGTCAAGGTCAGCGGCGCTTCCGCTCACGGCTCGCGCCCCGAGGAAGGGGTGAATCCCGTGCCGCGCCTGGCGCTGTTCCTGCAGCAGAGCCTGATGCCGGAGCAGGGCGTGGCGCTGCTGCAGCCCAATCAGTACAGCCAGGCCGTGCGCTATATCAATGGCGTGTTTGGCCTGGACTATCTGGGCCGGCAGTTGGGCATCGCCTATGCCGATGATTTCATGGGGCCGCTCACGCTGTCGCCCAATCTCATCAAATCCGCGGACGGCAAGCTGGAGGTGACGGCCAATGCGCGCATGCCGCGGGGCAAGACGCCGGAGCAGTTGCGCGCCGAGGTGGAGCAGGGTATTGCCCGCTGGAGCGATGCGGCAAAGGTACCGGTCAGCGTGCAGTACACACAGGGCAACTGGATGGCCCGCGATCCCAAGGGCGCGTGGCTGAGCACCTTGCTCAATATCTTTGGCGACACCACGGGGCTGGATGCCAGGCCCGTGCCTACCGCAGGCAGCACGACGGCCAAGCTCATGCCTAACGCCATCAACTTCGGTCCGGCGATGCCAGGCAAGAAGTACACGGCCCACAATGCGCTGGAGTACCAGGAGCTGCCGGATCTGCGCACGGACATGCAGATGTTCACCGAGATGCTGGTGCGCATCGGCAATCTGCAGCAGATGCAGTGACGCGCTGAAGGCAAGGCGCAGCCCCGATGGCGGGGCTGGCTTGCGCTTACTGCATCACGTTCATGACCGCCAGCGTCATGGTTTCCACACCTGTCTTGAGCGTGGGTTCTGGCTCGGGAGCGAAGAAGGGCGAGTGGTTGAAGGGCAGCGGCTTGCCGCCGGGCTGGCTGGCCTGCGCCACCTTCTGGGGATCGAACACGCCCAGGGTGTAGAACATGGATGGAACGCCCTGGTTGATGAAGTCCGAGAAATCTTCGCTGGCCGTGATGGGCGGGATGGGGATCACATTGCGGTCGCCGAGCGCGGCCTTGAACAGCCTGACCGTGCTGCCTACCAGCGCCGCGTCGTTGACCACGGCATCCGAGCCCTTGGTCAGTTTGATCTCGGGGGCAGGAGCGCCCGACATGGCGGCTTCGGCCTTGGCTGTGCGCTCTATGCCTTCGTGCATTCTGGTGCGCACCTCGCTTTTGTAGCTGCGGATGGTGCCCAGCAGCCGCGCCTGGTCGGGAATGATATTGCCCGCGCTGCCCGAATTGAAGGCGCCCACGGTGACCACGCCGAACTCCATGGGGTCTTTTTCGCGGCTGATCACGCCCTGCACGTCGACCACAAAGCGCGAGGCCATGAGCACCGGGTCAATGCCTTTGTCCGGCATGGAGCCGTGGCTGCCACGGCCATGGAAAGTGATGTCCAGAGAGTCCGAATTGGAGGTCGCCGGCCCGGCCACATAGCCCACCATGCCATAAGGCATGGAGCCGGTATGCAGCGCAAAGGCGTAATCGGGTTTGCCGAACTTCTTGAACAGGCCGTCGGCCAGCATGGCCTTGGCGCCGGTCACGGTTTCCTCGGAAGGCTGGGCGACGAACATCAGCGTGCCCTTCCATTGATTCTTCAGGCCCAGCAGTGCCTGGGCCGTTCCCAGCCAGCTGGTCATATGCATGTCGTGGCCGCAGCTATGGGCGACAAAGCTCTCCTTGCCGTTGTACTGGGCCTTGGCCTTGCTTGCATAGGGCAGGCCGGTTTTTTCCTCCATGGGCAGGGCGTCCAGCTCGGTGCGCACCATGACGGTGGGACCTGCGCCATTGCGATAGATGGCGACCAGGCCGGTCTTGCCAATGCCCTCGGTGACCTCGAAGCCCAGCTTGCGCATTTCGGCAGCCAGCTTGGCGGCGGTACGCGTTTCCTGAAAACCCAGCTCGGGGTTGGCATGCAGGTCTTCGTAGACGCCGCGCAGCTGCGGATACATCTTGGCGATCAGCTGCTGCAGCTGGGGCTTGAGCGGCTGGGGATCCAGCTCTGCGGCCTGGGTCGAGGTCAGACTGGCGGCCAGCGCGGCGGCGATGCAGAACTTGCGAGTGAGGCTTGGGTGCATATTGGGTCTGTGGTTGGCGTCAAACAGAAGCGGCTCATGGAGAGTGCGCTTTCAGACTAGGAGCATGGCCGGACCGGATTGAAGAGGGGCAACCCGCAAATGGCACCGTGAATAGCGATGGCTCAAGGCTTTTGCGGCGCAGGCCCGGGATAATCCGCTCCCATGAACACCTCCACCAGCGCCGCCCAGGCCTCTGATTCCACCGCTTTCTCGGCGCTGCCCCTGTCCCCCGAAATGCTGGCCAACCTCCAGCAACTCGGCTATACGCAGATGACGCCCATCCAGGCCGCCAGTCTGCCGATGACCCTGCAGGGCAAGGACCTGATCGCCCAGGCCAGCACCGGCAGCGGCAAGACGGCTGCCTTCGGCCTGCCCATGGTCGACCGCCTGAACCCGCGCTGGTTTGCCGTCCAGGCCCTGGTGCTGTGCCCCACACGCGAGCTGGCCGACCAGGTCGCCACCGAAATCCGCCGCCTGGCGCGCGCGCAGGACAATATCAAGGTCGTCACAGTCTATGGCGGCGTGCCCTCGCGCAACCAGATCGCCTCGCTGGAAAACGGCGCGCACATCGTCGTCGGCACGCCCGGACGCGTGATGGATCTGATGGAGCGCGGCAAGCTCGACATCGGCAACCTCAAGACCCTGGTGCTGGACGAGGCCGATCGCATGCTGGACATGGGCTTTCTCGGCGACATCGAAACCGTGGTGCGCCAATGCCCGGCGGACCGTCAGACCTTGCTGTTCTCGGCCACCTACCCCGATGGCATTGCCTCGCTGGCCAGCCGCTTCATGCGCGATCCGCAGACCGTCAAGGTCGCGACCCAGCACAGCGCGGGCAAGATCGCGCAGCGCTGGTACGAAGTGGGTAGCAGAGAAAAAGTGAGCGCGGTGGCCAAGCTGCTGGCACACTTCCGTCCTGAATCAAGCATTGCCTTTTGCAATACCAAGCAGCAATGCCGCGACGTGGTGAGCGAGCTGCAGGCCCAGGGCTTCAGCGCTCTGGCCCTGTTCGGCGAGCTGGAGCAGCGCGAGCGCGACGAGGTGCTGGTGCAGTTTGCCAACAAGAGCTGCAGCGTGCTGGTCGCCACCGATGTGGCGGCGCGCGGTCTGGACATCGCCGACCTGTCTGCAGTCATCAATGTGGATGTCACCCCCGACCCCGAGGTGCATATCCACCGTATCGGCCGCACGGGCCGTGGCGATGCCGAAGGCCTGGCGCTGAATCTGGTAAGCATGGACGAGATGGGCAGCGTGGGCAAGATCGAGCAGCTGCAAGGCCGTGCTTCACAATTCTTCCCCGTTGACGAACTCACGCCTGCCGCCGGTGGCGAGCTGCTGCCACCCATGATGACCATCCAGATCATTGGCGGGCGCAAGGAAAAGATTCGCGCCGGCGATGTGATGGGCGCCATGTGCGCCGACTTCGGCTATAGCCGCGAGCAGATCGGCAAGATCAGCGTCAACGACTTTTCCACCTATGTGGCCGTGGATCGCAAGATTGCCTCGGCGGCCTGCGCCAAGCTCAATGCAGGCAAGGTCAAGGGCAAGACGGTCAAGGCTCGTCTGCTCTGAAAATATCGTCAAATTGGCCTCTGACGCTTATCTATCAAGCGCTGCTTGCTCACAAAAAAGCCTTCTCGGACCGAGAAGGCTTTTTGCTTTGGGCGGCGCTTCAGCCTTTGGCGAAGAACAGCCCTGCCATCACGAGCCCCGTGGCCACAATGCCCCAGCGCAGGACATGGGGTGCAATCTTGCGCGCCACGCGGGCTCCCAGATAGCCGCCCAGGGTGGCGGCCACCATCATGACGATGGCCTGCTTCCATTCCACAATGCCGCCCACGGCGTAGATCACCACGGCAATCGCCGTCAGCAGGGCAGAGACCAGGTTCTTCATGCCGTTCATGGCGTTGAGCGAGGTCTGGCCCAGCAGGCCGAACAAGGCCAGCAGCAAAATTCCCAGGCCGCCGTTGAAGTAGCCGCCATAGATGGCCACGATCAGCATGCCAGCAGCGGCCTTGGCCGCCGATGGGGTGGCATGGGCGGCATTCTTGCCCGAGGCCCAGGCGCGCAACTGCGGCCCGAAGGCGAACATGGCGGTGGCGGCCAGCAGCAGCCAGGGAACGACCTTGCGGAAGGTGGCGTCGGGCGTGAACAGCAGCAGCGCCGCACCGGCGGAGCCGCCGATCAGGGACAGCGCCACCACCTGTTTCATGGACAGGCCCGGCGGGGACTGCATATCGTCTTTGAAGCCCCAGGCGCCCGCCATATAGCCTGGCAGCAGGGCCACGGTGCCGGTGGCATTGGCAATCACGGGTGGCACGCCGGTGAAGACCAGCGCGGGAAGGGTCAGAAAGCTGCCGCCACCGGCGACGGCGTTGAGCGCGCCGGCCGTGAAAGCTGCGGCCAGCAAAAGGGCGAGGTGGCCCAGGTTCTCCATGTTCTTGTCTCCTGATTTTCTCTATCGGCTTTGCGCCTTGTGGTTGGGGTCGATCTTAGGCGCTGGCCCGCGTCGCCTCTTTTCTTTTTCTTGTGTGGTTAATTATTTTTGGAAATAAAAGAATATGAAAACAGTATTTTGAGGAATAAGTGATTGTTTTGACAATCAACTCCTTAGTTAAGGAGTTTTGCCGTGAATCTGCCCCGTTTACTTTCCCGCACCGCCTGGGCCATGCTGGCTGCAAGCTGTGTATCGGGCGCAGCCATGGCTCAGCAGCCGGAGTTTCCTGCGCGCTCCGTCAGGCTGGTGGTGGCCAACGGCCCCGGCAGCGTCCCGGATCTGCTGGCCCGTCAGGTGGGCAATTTGGTGGGCAGGGACTGGAAGCAGGCCATCGTGGTGGAAAACAAGGGCGCGGCTGGCGGTGTCTCGGCTGTGGATGCCGTGGTCAAGGCCCAGCCCGATGGCTACACCCTTCTGGTGGGCGGCGACAGCGCCATCACCATCATGCCCAATGTGCAGCGCAACCTTCCCTATGACGTCAAGAACGACCTGGTGCCGGTGACCAAGCTGGGCCAGTCCGACTTCGTGCTGGTGGCCAATCCCCGCAAGGGCTTCAAGACCTTGCAGGACTTTGTGGCTTATGCCAAGACCCACCCGGGCAAGATCAACTATGCCTCCTCGGGCACGGGCGGCGCCCAGCATCTGGCCATGGAGCAGTTCAAGCAGCGCGCAGGCTTTTTCGCCACGCATATTCCCTATCGCGGCGGCCCTCAGGGCCTGCAGGATGTGTTGGCCGGCCAGGTCGATTTGATGCTGATTGCGATTGCTCCGGCGCTTACCCAGATCCAGAGCGGCAAGCTCACGGCGCTGGCCGTGTCCGGTCTGCAGCGCCATGCACTGCTGCCCCAGGTGCAGACCCTGGCCGAGAGTTACAAGGGCTTTGAGGCTGGTGCCTGGTTCGGTTTGTTCGCACCCAAGGGCACGCCCGCTGCCGTGGTCCAGGCCATCGCCCAGGACACGGACAAGGCGCTCAAGGACCCCGAGCTGCGCAAGAGTCTGCTGCAGCAGGGCATCACCCCCGTGGGGGAGGGCCAACAAGTGTTTGCCAAGCAGATCAAGACCGAAGATGTGCGCGTTGCCCAACTGGTGCGCAGCATTGGCCTGAGCGTCGAGTAAACGGCTTTACGCACCAGCAGAAAAAGCGGCCGAGGGCCGCTTTTCCTTTGCTCTAGGGAAGTGGGTCAGAAGTTGTAACGCAGGCCGATCGAGATTTCGCTGGCCGTCAGCTTGGCACGCATCTGCTCGTCCTGCAGGCCGCGGACGTTGGCGAAGTTGTTGGCACCGCTCTTGGCCTTGCCCATGTCGACATAGCGCCAGCCCAGGTCGATGCTGAGCTTCTGGATAGGCGAATAGCTGACGCCAAAACCCACGGAATACGCCAGATTGCTCTGGGTGTCGCTGATGTACTGACGGCCCGGATTGCCCTGCCAGCCGCTGGACTCCAGACGGGCCAGCCCCAGGCCGGCCATTCCGTACAGCGAGAACCGGGCGTTCAGGGGGAAATCCTTGTATACATTGACCATCAGGCGCTGCGAGCGGATCTGGTGGTGGTTGAAGCTGGTGGGGAAGCGGGTGGAGCCGCTGGTGAACTCGTTGTTCTTGGGCAGGGTGTACTCGGCTTCCACGCGCCAGTTCGACGGGAGTTGATAACCAAGGGCCAGCGAGCCCCCTGTGGCGGTATTCGACTCGTCGCCAGGCACGAACTGGCCCAGGCCGGGGCGGGCGCTGGAGTCCATGTCGTGGGCTTGGTAGCGTGCGGAATTGATCCGCAGTGCGCCGTAGTAGCTATCGTCGGCAAAAGCGCTGCCTGCGGCAGCCAGGATCAGCAGGGAGGCAAGGCGTTGAAATTTCACGAAAAATCCTAGATCCGATTACTTCAGCAGGTCCTGCACCTTGGCCAGGGCGGCCTGTGCGCATTGGTCGTCCAGATGGCCGCCGGGCGCACCGGCCACGCCCACGGCACCGATCACCTCATTGCCCACCTTCACGGGCACGCCGCCGCCCAGCAGCAGGAAGCCGGGGATGTCCTTGAGGTTGGCTGCGCCGGCGTTCTTCTGGGAGTTCTCCATGATGGCAAGCGTTGGCGCCTTGGCCGATGCCGAGGTGAAGGCCTTTTCGCGGCTGGCTTCCACGGTGTGTGGGCCGGCGTTGTCGGCACGCTGCACGGCGCGCACGCCGCCGGCGCGATCGACCACGGTGGCGGTCACGGCATAGCTGTTGGCGGTGCAGGCCGAGACGGACTGGGCGGCGATCTGGTTGGCCAGCTCTAGCGACATATTCTTTTCCGTGCGCACGGCCTGGGCGTTGGCGGTGCCGGCGGTCAGGGTGGCCAGAGTCAGGGCGGCGAGTGTCAGAGTGCGTTTCATACGTTTTTCCGGGTGGATGGGTATGAACGCAACTGTAGAAAAACGCCACCCGGGCGTCCATGCGGCAGGCTACGCGCCTACCTCCGTAGAACTACGGAGCGGCGTCCTCGACCAGGGCCGCGTAGCGCCGGATGAGCATGGCCAGCGAGTCGGTCTCCAGCTTAGCGAACAGGTTGGCGCGGTGGGTCTCCACCGTGCGCGGCGAGAGCGACAGCGCGCGACCGATCTCCTTGTTGGTGAGCCCCTCCACGATCAGGCCCAGCACCTCGCATTCGCGGCTCGAGAGCTGTGCATAACGCTCGCGCGCCTGCCGGTCGGCCTGGTGGCGCTCGCGCGAGCGCACATGCTGGCGCACGGAGGCCTGCAGCGCCTCGATGAGCAGCTCGTCATCGACCGGCTTCTCAAGGAATTCCGCAGCACCGGCCTTGAAGGCGCGGCGGCACATCTCCACGGTTCCATGGCCCGTAAGCATGATCACAGGCTGATCCACCCCTTGCGCCACCAGCCTGTCCAGCACCGCCAGCCCGCTGATGCCAGGCATGCGCACGTCGAGCACGATGGCGCCCACGTCGCTGCGGTCGAACTCGGCGAGAAAGACATGCGGGTCGGACCAGGTTTGGACGCGCAGGCCTACCGTGCCTATGAGCAGTGCCAGGCTGTCGCGCACGGCGGCATCGTCGTCCACAAGGTGAATCAGGGGCGAGAGGGAAGAGGTCATGTCGCGTTCAAGGCTGGTGTGCCAGCGGGAGCTGCAGATGGAATTCGGCCCCAGGCCCATCGGCAGGCGAAGGAGAGGATGGCGCCAAAGTGAGCTCGCCTCCCATCGCCTGCGCCAGGCTTTCCGACAGCGAAAGGCCTAATCCCAGGCCGCCGGAGCGTGTGGTGTAGAACGGCGTGAACAGGCGCGCTCGCGCCTCGGGCGCCACGCCGGGGCCGGTGTCGCGCACGCTCAGCAGGACTCGCGCGCCCTGGGGGCTAAGGGTGAGGCGCAAACGGCGCCGGCCGGGCTCGGTCTGCTCCATGGCCTGCAGCGCGTTCATCACCAAGTTGTGGATGATCTGCTGCAAGGCCACAGGCTCGGCGCGCACGGCCGGCAGGTCTGCGGGAGCATCCACCTGCACGGCAATGCTGCGGCGGCGCAGCTCGGGCTCCAGCAGGTGCAGTGCATCATGCACGGCGGTGGACAGGGGCAGAGTCTGGACCTGACGTGACAGGTCGGGCCGCTCGACCACGCGGCGCAGGCGTCCCACGACGGTGCTGGCGCGCCTTGCCTGGGCCACGGCCTGATTCATGGCATGGCGCGCCATATCCAGATCTGGCTCCTCATCGCCCAGCAGGCGCTGCGCCGCCTGGGTATTGGCCAGCAGCGCGGTCAGCGGCTGGTTGACTTCATGCGCCATGCCCGCGGCCAGTTCGCCGAGCTGGTTGAGACGGGCGACCTGGCCCAGACGCAACAGTTCTTCTGCCCTGCGTGCGGCCACGCGCTGGCGCAGCAGGGTGCGCAGTACGGCCAGTGCTGCAGCGCTGGCAGCCGCCCAGGCCAGCATGATGGCCCAGGGCAACTCGCTCCAGCCCACGTCGCGCTCCAGCACCACATCGAAGGGCTGGCTCTGCGAGGCAAGCAGCTTGTGAAATTCGTAATTCCAGCCGCGCTCCAGTTGCCGTCCGGCCTGCACGGTAAAGGCTTGGCTCTGATACTGAAGCCGCACGCGCACTGGACTGGTCCGGGCATCCATGGGCCACTCGTCCCAGGGAATGGTGGCATGCAGATCCAGCAGCAGGGCGTGGTCGGCGGCTGGGCCGGCAAGTGCCAGCCATACCCGGCCTTTGGGCAGGTCGGCCCAGGCCAGTTCGGCATGGCCGCTTTGCAGCGAGCGGGCCTCTGCCATATCCAGCGCGGCACCCAGGTCATGGGGCCAGTCAGCCGGCCAACTGCTGTCCGGCAGGCGGCGCAGTACCTCGATGATCTGCGGATAGGCGGCGGGCAGGCGCGGCAGTGGCAAGGCTACCTTGGCACTGCGGCCTTGCGCCGGTGGCTGCAGCAGGGGCAGCATGGCCATTACCGCATCGTGCTGCACGGCACGCTGGCTCAGCAGCCGGTGCACGATGCGCGCATCCGTCACGAATGCATCCTCCAGGGCCTGCAACCGCGCATGCACGAGCCAGCCTGCGCCTGCAATGGCCACCAGGGCCCAGGCCATCAGCCAGGCCAGGGGGCGGCGCCAGTGGGGGATGATCATGGCCGGTGTTGTCGCGGATTATTTGGCGTAAGGGTCTTCGTAACCCATCTCCTTCATGATGTCGGTCTCGTAAGCCTCCATCTCTTCGGCGTCTTCCTCGCTGGTCTCGTGGTCCCAGCCCTGGGCATGCAGCGTGCCATGCACCAGCAGATGGGCGTAATGCTCTTCCAGGCTCTTGTTCTGCTCCTGGGCCTCGCGCTCCACCACGGGGGCGCAGAGCACCAGATCGGCCATCACGGTCGGCTCCTGCTGATAGTCGAAGGTCAGCACATTGGTCGCGTAGTCCTTTTTGCGGTACTCGCGATTGAGCTTGCGGCCTTCCTCTGTATCCACGATGCGCACCGTGATCTCGGCATCCACGGCCAGCGCATGGCGGATCCAGCGCGTGACGCGGCTGCGGCTCAGCAGTTCGCGATGGGCGGCGGCCTCGGCGCTGGGACCGAATTGCAGCGATAGTTGCAGTTGATTTAAGGTCATTTTGGCTTTTAGCCCTTATAGGGTAAGTGCTAGTAGCTATTGATTTTGATTAAAGTTCGTCTGCCGTTGGCAGCGGGCGGGCCGTTCGGGGGCTGCTGCGGTGCTTGGGCGCCGAAGTGCCTTCGGACACGCGGCCGCGTGCGTCATAGGCGTCCACAATGCGGGCCACCAGCGGGTGGCGCACCACGTCGGCGCTGGTGAAGTGGTTGATGGAGATGCCCTTGACCCGTTTGAGGACGCGCTCGGCATCGACAAGTCCGCTGGGTGCTCCTTTGGGCAGGTCGACCTGGCTCACGTCGCCCGTGACCACGGCCTTGGCGCCAAAGCCGATGCGGGTCAGAAACATCTTCATCTGCTCGGGCGTAGTGTTCTGCGCCTCGTCCAGGATCACGAAGGCGTTGTTCAGCGTGCGTCCGCGCATGAAGGCCAGCGGCGCGATCTCCAGCGCATTGCGCTCGAAAGCCTTCTGTACCTTCTCGTAACCCATCAGATCGTAGAGCGCGTCATACAGCGGGCGCAGATAGGGGTCCACCTTCTGCGTCAGGTCGCCGGGCAGAAAGCCCAGGCGTTCGCCGGCTTCCACGGCGGGCCGGGTCAGCACGATGCGCTGCACGGCGCTGCGCTCCAGCGCGTCCACGGCGCAGGCCACGGCCAGATAGGTCTTGCCCGTGCCGGCCGGGCCGATGCCGAAGCTGATGTCGTGATTGGCGATGTTTTCCAGATACAGCGCCTGGTTGGGCGTGCGGGCGCGCAGATCGGCACGGCGCGTAGTCAATTGCGGAGCCGTCAGGTCGGCCTCCAGCATCTCGACATCGCCGGCCAGCATGAGCTGCAGCGTATCTTCTGCAATCACGTAGTCGGCGATCTCATAGAGAGCCTGAAGCAGCTCCAGCGCCTCATTGGCCTTGGCCTTGGGGCCGTCGATCTTGAACTGCTCGTGGCGGTGAGCGATCTTGACGCCCAGCGCGATTTCGATGGTGCGCAGATGCGCATCTGCCGGGCCGCAGAGATGGGTCAGGCGCGTATTGTTATGGGGTGTGAAGGTATGGCGCAGGATCACGCGGATAATTTCTCAAAAGAATCGCCGCACGGTGCGGCAAAGGATTTCAATGATAGGCAAATTGACTGGAACGCTGCTGGAAAAAAACCCGCCCGAAGTCCTGGTGGACTGTGCCGGTGTGGGCTATGAGGTGCAGGTGCCCATGAGCACCTTCTACAACCTGCCGGCCAATGGTGCCAAGGTAGCCTTGCTGACCCATTTCGTGGTGCGGGAAGACGCCCAGCTGCTGTTCGGCTTCGGTACGGCCCGCGAGCGCCAGACCTTCCGCGAACTCATCAAGATCACCGGCATAGGACCGCGCATGGCACTGGCCGTGCTCAGCGGCATGAGCATCGATGATCTCGCGGACGCGGTATCGCAGCAGCAAGCAGGGCGATTGGTCAAGGTGCCCGGCATCGGCAAGAAGACCGCCGAGCGTCTGCTGCTGGAGCTCAAGGGCAAGATTGGCGCGGATACCGGTGCGCAGTCGCTGTTTGCCAATAACAACGACCAGAACGATATTCAGCAGGCACTGATGGCGCTGGGCTACTCGGACAAGGAAGCATCGGCCGCCCTCAAGAAACTCCCACCCGATGTAGGGGTGAGCGAGGGCATTAAGCTCGCGCTCAAGGCTTTGACCAAATAGCTTCGCTGGCCCTGTGCCAGTCCGATCGTGAACTGCAGGAGAACACGATATGCATTGGTGGATACAGGGCAGGCGCATTCCCTCTCTATGCGCAAGCCTGATGCTGGTGGTGCAGACCGCTTGCGGCGGCGGAGGGGGCGGAGGCAGTGTTCCGGACCCGGGCCCTGGCGGCGCAGGTGTCGGTAACGGCGGCAATGGTGCGGGCGTCGCAGAGACCAGTCCTCCGCCGGGTCCGCCCACGGCCTATGTGCTGGATTCGCTGATAGTGCCTGTCGCCCAGACTGCGGCTTCGGCCAGAGGCGTGGCTGTGGCATCCGTGGCCGTGCGACCCAAGGCCGTCGATCTGGCATTGCCGCAGTGGAACGACGCGCCTTTGCCGGTCATGCCCATGCCTGGTGTGCCCATGCAAATAGGGGCGCCGCGGGCGCTGTCTTCGCTGCAGTCCACTGGCGACATGGCACGTACGTTGCGATGGGCCGGGGCACCGGATGGCGGACAGGTGGCGGCGATAAGCATCACATCGACCGGCGCCCATGGCCTGCGGCTGGGGCTGGTGGTCGATG
Source organism: Comamonas sp. F1-6 (assembly GCF_039581415.1). Taxonomy (NCBI): domain Bacteria; kingdom Pseudomonadati; phylum Pseudomonadota; class Betaproteobacteria; order Burkholderiales; family Comamonadaceae; genus Comamonas; species Comamonas sp. F1-6. The sequence goes on along the minus strand of NZ_JBCPWN010000002.1, from coordinate 113,059 downwards.
CCATACCCGATGCCGCCGAGCTCAGGCTGTACCGCAAGGATCGCAGCAAGACCGGGTTCGAGACCACGGGCAAGGCCATCAACGAGGCCATTGCGCGCAACCGTCGTGTCGACGGCGATACCCGGGCGGCTGGCATCTGGTGGACCCCCGACCTGGGCGCCGATGAGGTCACGCTGGAGATTGCACTGCCTGCGGGACTGTCGACATCGCAGCTGCGCATTGCCATTCCCACACTCACCCATGCCTATGTCAACCTGGCCCTGCCCGTGGAGCTGGAGCTGGAGCTGCGCGATAGCCTTGTGCCCAGAAATGTGGGCGATGCCGCGGGTTGCGAGCTCGATGCCAGCTGCGCCGATCAGTACGCGGTCGAGCGCAATGCCGTGGCGCGCATGACGTATGTGGGCCCCGACAACCGCTACTACTACTGCACGGGCTCCCTGCTGAACAATACCAAGCGGGACTACACGCCGTACTTTCTATCGGCCAATCACTGCATCTCGACGCAGGCAGCCGCCACTTCGCTGCGCACAGACTGGTTTTTCCGATCGGCAAGCTGCAACAGCTTCGAGCCGAATGCAAGCACCTTGGCGCTGCAGCGCGGTGCCACGCTGCTGTATTCGACCGCTGTGACCGATGCCACGCTGATGCGACTCAATGAGGTGCCTCCTGCCGGTGCGACGCTGGCCGGCTGGGATGCGAGAGGAACGGCGGTGACGGGGACGGCCATCTACGGCCTGCATCACCCGCAGGGCGATTTGCTCAAATACAGCGAAGGCCAGGTGCAAAGCTACAGAAATTGCAGTCTGGGCGCCGGCAGCATCACCTGCAGCCCGGGCAATGCCCAGAGCGATTTTGTGAACGTCGGCTGGAGCAAGGGGGTGACCGAAGGCGGCAGCAGTGGCTCGGCCATGTTTGCGGGCGGACGCGTCGTGGGCACGCTGTCCGGCGGCAGCAGCTCGTGTACGGTCAGCGGCGGCTCCGATGTCTACAGCCGCTTCGACCGGACCTTCAGCAGCCAGATCGGGAACTGGCTGGCGCAGTGACCGAGGGCCGGGCCTATTTCCCCTGCAACTGCCTGACGGCCGCCTTGGTCTGCTCCACATGGGCCAGCGGGTCGCTGCTGACAAGGGCGAACTTCACTTTGCCGTCCTGGCCCACCACATAGGAGATGCGGTCGGCCCTGGCAGGGTTGGCGGCAGCACCCGCGTCATAGGCCTTGATGGTGACGGCCCGAGGGTCCGATGCCACGGCAAACTGGTCGCGGCAGGCCTCGGTGGAAAAGCGCTTGAGGGTGTCGATATCGTCATGTGACATGCCCACCACCGTGGCTTTCATGGCCGCGAACTGGGGCGTGGCTTCGGCAAAGGCATGGGCTTCCAGCGTGCAGCCCTGGGTGAAGGCCTTGGGGAAGAAATACAGCACCACCGGCCCTTTCTTGAGCGCCTCGGCCATATCGAAGTCAAAAGCCTTGCCGGCAACGGCCGCGGGCGTCTTGAAGCCAGGTGCTGCATCGCCGGCCTTGAGCGCAGCCTGGGCAGCGACGGACAGGCAAAGCAGGGCGGCCGTACAGGCCAGGGTGTGAATACGCATGAAAAAGCTCCTCGGATCTTTGCCGTCATTGTGCGCAAAGCCAGGGGCCGGCCGTCAATGTGGGGCACAGCAACTGTGGGATTTTGTTTTCCCCTGTATTTTTAATCAGTGTCCCTGTCATGCTTGGGGCACAATTGCTGCCATGACGATTCATGTGGACGAATTTGCGGCCAGTCCCGCACCTGCACGCAAGGCCAGAAGCGCGGCCGCCGACCCCGAGGCGGCTGCGCCGCGCATGGTTTCGGCCGGGCATTCGTCCCAGGGCGAAGAGGCGCTGGAGCGTGCCCTGCGCCCCAAGCAGCTCGACGAATATGTGGGCCAGGCCAAGGCGCGAGAGCAGCTCGAGATCTTCATCGGCGCTGCCAAGAAGCGCAGCGAGGCGCTCGATCATGTGCTGTTGTTCGGCCCGCCGGGCCTGGGCAAGACCACGCTGTCCCACATCATCGCAGCCGAGCTGGGCGTGAACCTGCGCCAGACCAGCGGCCCGGTGCTGGAAAAACCCAAGGATCTGGCGGCACTGCTCACCAATCTCGAGCCCAACGATGTGCTGTTCATCGACGAGATTCACCGCCTGAGCCCGGTGGTCGAGGAAATCCTCTACCCGGCGCTGGAGGACTATCAGATAGACATCATGATCGGCGAAGGCCCGGCTGCACGCTCCATCAAGCTCGATCTCCAGCCATTCACGCTGGTGGGCGCGACCACGCGCGCCGGCATGCTCACCAACCCGCTGCGCGATCGCTTCGGCATCGTGGCGCGGCTGGAGTTTTATACCTCGGAGGAGCTCTCGCGCATTGTCAGGCGCAGCGCCGGACTGCTCAATGCGCCGATTGACGCGGAAGGCTGCTTCGAGATCGCGCGCCGCTCGCGCGGCACGCCGCGCATTGCCAACCGCCTGCTGCGCCGCGTGCGCGACTATGCCGATGTCAAGGGCGACGGCCGCATCACGCGCGAGATTGCCGACAAGGCGCTGGCCATGCTCGATGTGGACCCCCAGGGCTTTGACATCATGGACCGCAAGCTGCTCGAAGCCGTGGTGCATCGTTTCGACGGCGGCCCGGTAGGTCTGGACAATATCGCGGCGAGTATCGGCGAGGAGTCGGGCACCATCGAGGATGTGATTGAGCCCTATCTGATCCAGCAGGGCTTTTTGCAGCGCACGCCGCGCGGGCGCATGGCCACGCAGGCCGCCTACCGGCACCTGGGCCTGCAGCCCCCCGGAGACAATGCAGCATAAAACTGGCGCAACCCAAACCAGAGACATCGAGCAAGGGCCGCCCCGCAGTGAAGATGTCGTCCCCCTGGGGGAAGCCGCGCAGCGGCTCAGGGGGGATCAATTGCTCTGCGGTCCGGCGTTCCAGAAGGCCTGCAGCACGCCGGGCAGGGCTTCGATCTGCGTGACCACCTGGTCCAGCTCCTCGGCATGCACGGCCGTGGCGAACAGCTCGGCCTCGATTTCGGTGTTGTGCGGCGGAATCTCGTGCTTTTCGACTGCGCGCACCGGGTAGTTGGCCGCCTCCAGCAGCTCCTGCATGCCCTCGCGCACATCGGCCTGGGCTTGCTGGCCGCAGATCACATAGACATAGTAGGTGGCCTCGCTGGCATGCTCGGCCACGGGATGGCGGTTGATGTAGTTGACCACGGGGCGCAGCAAGGTGTTGCTGGCCAGCACGAACAGGGTGGCAAGGCCGGCCTCGGGCAGCAGGCCCGCGCCCGCGCAGGCGCCCACGGCGGCCGAGCCCCATAGCGTGGCGGCGGTGTTCAGCCCCGTGATGTTGGCTCCTTCCTTCATGATGGCGCCGGCACCCAGAAAGCCCACGCCCGAAACCACATAGGAGATGACGCGCGTGGCGCCGTCCGCGCCTGAGACGCGCATGGCCAGGTCGACGAACACGGCCGCGCCCACGGCGACCAGGGTATTGGTGCGCAGGCCCGCCGTGCGCTGGCGTATCTGGCGCTCAAGGCCGATGATGCTGCCGCAGACAAAGGCCACGAGAAGACACAGCACCGTGTTCAGCGTGGCGAGCAGATTGAAGTTCTGTAGGGATTGCATGAAGTTCTGATTGTTATTGGTTATGGACAGGTGCTTGGGTTCATGAAATATGCGGCCCGGAGCTCACCAGCCGTACTTGCGGATATAGACGCGCTTGAGCAGCGTGGTCAGCACAGCATAGGCCAGCAATATGACGATGAGCCAGGGGAAATAGCCGAGCGGCAGGGCCTGCAGCTTGAAATGTCCGGCCAGCGGGCCCATGGGCAGGAAGATGCCTATGGCCATGATGGTCGCCGTGGCGGCCAGCAAGGGCCAGGAGGCCCGGCTTTGAACAAACGGGATCTTCGGCGTGCGGATCATGTGCACGATCAGCGTCTGCGTGAGCAGCCCCACCACGAACCAGCCCGACTGGAACAGGCTTTGCTCTGCGGCCGTGCTGGCATGGAAGACGAACCACATCAGCGCGAAGGTGAGCACGTCGAACAGCGAGCTGATGGGGCCGAAGAAGAGCATGAAGCGGCCCAGGTCCTGAGGGTTCCAGCGCAGCGGCCGCGCGACCATTTCCTCGTCCACGTTGTCGAAGGGAATGGCGATCTGCGACAGGTCGTAGAGCAGGTTCTGCATCAGCAGCTGCATGGGCAGCATGGGCAGGAACGGGATGAAGGCCGAAGCGATCAGCACCGAAAATACATTGCCGAAGTTGGAGCTGGCCGTCATGCGGATGTACTTGAGCATATTGCTGAAGGTGCGACGTCCTTCGAGCACGCCCTGCTCCAGCACCATCAGGCTTTTCTCCAGCAGGATGATGTCGGCCGCCTCGCGGGCGATGTCCACGCCGCTGTCGACGCTGATGCCGATATCGGCGGCGCGCAGCGCGGGCGCGTCGTTGATGCCGTCGCCCATAAAGCCCGTGACATGACCGTTGGCGCGCAGCGCATGCACGATGCGCTCCTTGTGCAGCGGCGTCAGGCGGGCGAACAGCAGGTGCGACTCCACGGTGCGGCGCAGTTGCGCCTCGTCCATGGCTTCGATGTCGTTGCCGACAATCGCCTCGTCCACCTGCAGGCCCACGTCGCGGCAGACCTTGCGTGCCACCAGCTCGTTGTCGCCCGTGAGTACCTTGACGGTCACCCCATGCTGCAGCAGCGCAGCAATGGCGGCCAGGGTGGATTCCTTGGGCGGATCGAGAAAGGCCACGTAGCCGATCAGGGTCAGTTCGGCCTCGTCGGCAATGCCGTAGGTGTTCTTGTCGGGCGGCACTTCCTTCATGGCCACGGCCACCACGCGCAGCCCCTCGCTGTTCAGGCCCTCGGTGACGGCGCGCACCTGCTCGCGGCGCTCGGGCGTGAGCGGCAGCCGCGTGTCTCCGTCGCGCCCGCTGTCTCGAATATGTGTGCAGACCTCCAGGATTTCCTCGACCGCCCCTTTGCAGATCAGCTCGTGGTGGTGATTGCGCTCGGCCACCACCACGGACATACGCCGGCGCTGGAAGTCGAACGGAATTTCGTCGACCTTGCGGTAGTCATCGTTGACATGCAGCCGCGTGTGCAGCTCCACATGCTCGAGTACGGCACGGTCCAGCAGGTTCTTGAGCCCGGTCTGGTAGTAGCTGTTGAGGTAGGCGAACTGCAGCACCTCGTCGCTGGGACGGCCCTGCACATCGGTGTGGCGCTCCAGCGCGATGCGGTCCTGCGTCAGCGTGCCGGTCTTGTCGGTGCACAGCACATCCATGGCGCCGAAGTTCTGGATCGCATCCAGGCGCTTGACCATCACCTTCTGGCGCGACAGCACCACGGCGCCCTTGGCCAGCGTGGAGGTGACGATCATGGGCAGCATCTCGGGTGTCAGGCCCACGGCCACCGACAGCGCGAACAAAAAGGCCTCGCCCCAGTTGCCCTTGGTGTAGCCGTTGATGAACAGCACCACGGGCACCATCACGGCCGCGAAGCGGATCAGCAGCCAGCTGACGCTGTTCACGCCCTGCTCGAAGGCCGTGGCCGTGCGGTCCTGGTGGGTGATGCGCGCTGCCAGCGTGCCGAAATAGGTCTGGTTGCCGGTGGCGACGACCACGGCCATGGCCGATCCCGAGACCACATTGGTGCCCATGAAGAGCAGGTTGCCGGCTTCCAGCAACTGGCCGGCCTGCAGGGAGGCGAGGGTGCGCGCATCCTTTTCCACGGGCAGCGATTCGCCCGTCATGGCTGCCTGGCTCACGAACAGGTCCTTGGCGGACAGTAGGCGGCAGTCGGCCGGGATCATGTCGCCGGCCGACAGGGCCACGATGTCTCCGGGCACCAGCTCGCGCATGGGCAACTCGGACAGCGAGGTGTCATGGCCTCCGCCGCTGTCGCGAAAGTCTGCGGCCGGTGCATCGGTCTTGCGGCGCACGGTGACGCGGTTGCTGACCAGGGCCTGCAGGCGTGCTGCGGCGCGCCGGGACCGCCCTTCCTGGACAAAGCGCAGCAGCGTGGACAGCAGCACCATGCTGGCGATGACGATGGTGGCTTTTTCGTCCTCGGTGACATAGGAGACCACGGCCAGCAGCGTCAGCAGCAGGTTGAAGGGGTTGCGGTAGCAATGCCACAGGTGTTGCCATGCGGGCAGCGGCCTTTCATGCGCCACCTCGTTGGGCCCATGGCGTAGCTGGCGCTGCCGGGCCTGCTCGGGGCTCAGGCCCCGGCTAGATGTGTCCAGCTGCTGCAGCAGCGCAGCCACGGGGCTGCAGGCGGCGGATTGCAGGGCCTGTACCTGTGTCGCAGGCACTGTGACGGCTGTGGACGAGCCGCCAGCGGGCATGGGCTGGCGGCCGAAGAGGCCGGCCATGCGGTGGCTGTGCAAAAAGGCCCGGAACAGATTTTTGAGGGTTTGCATCACGGCCTCCGGTCAGTGCAGCGTCTTGCCGGAGGTGCCGAATCGCGTCCAGGGCTGCTGCGCCTGGCTGGCGCGCAGCTGGTTGTCGATGCGGTTGCGCTGCTCACGGGTCAGCAGCGACAGCGCATCGGCGCGCTGGCGGATGCTCAGATTGGCCATGGCGCTGGCCATGAGGGGCGCGGCATGGCGGTCGACCAGGTGGCGCAGCACATCGGTGCGGCGCTCGCTCAGTGCCGAGATCACGGCATGGGTCAGGCCATGGTGGCGGGTAGAGTCATTGAAGCGGGATGCGGGGCGGCTGCGTTGCAGCACGCGCAGCCAGGCGAGGCGTTGCATGGGCATACTCCTTGGGGGTGACCCGGGAGCTGCCCGCCGCTGCTAGGGCATCAGGCGCGCGACCCCGGGACGGGGTTCCAGTTCGTGCGCGCAGCCAAGAGGGTCACACGCACGGCAATGGGCTGGCAGTGCGCCGCACGGGGCGCGCTGCAAGATCGACTAGGGTCGGGATCCATACGTGTTCCTTGGTTAAGAGTGAGTGAAAAGCGGGCCGGAGCCGGTCCGCGACGAGGCTGCTCAGCGTACGCTGCGGCTGCTCAGAAAGCTGCGGATGCGATGCGTGGGCCAACTGGTCAGTGCATCGAGCTCCAGCGTCTGCTCCAGCGCTTGCGGCAAGGCTGCCGGTGCGGCGGGCGCTGCCTGGCGGGGCATAGCGCGGGCGCGCAGCAGCAGGGGGCGCAGCTGGTGCAGAGAGCGGGTCAGGCGGTTGCTCATGGCGTTCTCCTCATCGGTTGAGGGAGCGGGCCAGGCGGCAGCGCGGCACAAACGTTTTGGCGCAGCCACGAGCCGGGGTAAACCAGAGCGAATGGCGGCGCGAAAACTCAGTGAGGAGCAGAGCTTGCGAGCTTGAAGCCTCTAGCCGTGCTGCGCACGGCAGGGCGGCCCGAAGGTCGGGAAGCCAAACAGCAAGTTGCGAGGATCGCGAGGGCGAGGGATGCGGGGCGGTCGATGACGACTCCCGATCCGGGGGAGTCTGTCAGTCGGCCAGCTTCGCAGCCATTGCGGCGTGCGATAAATCACTGGTTGAACTGGCACTGTCCACGTGGGGACTCCTGAAATTGCGATCTGTCGATTATCGGTCGAGACCGGGTTCAGGGTCAACCCTAGGTGGTTTTCAGTTGCAATTGCGCCGGGGCCTGGCGGCTTGCAGGCTCGGCCCATTGGCGCACGCAGCCCCAGACGATCAGGGCCTGTGCGGCGTAATAGCTGCCGAGCACGCTCACTGCGGACCAGGGCAGCGGCTGCACAAAACGGTTGATGGCCAGGATGGAGTCGCTGAGCATGAAAAAGCTGGCGCCCAGTGCGGTCAGTAGTGCGGCGCGGCTGCGCAACTGACGATAGCGTCCCCAGGCCTGGGCCGCCATCAAGGCGATGACACCGACATAGGCGGCCACGGGCAGACGCAGGGCGGCGGGCAGGCCATGGGTCCAGAGAAAGACATACATGGCGGCGCCGATCGCAGCCACCAGCAGCAGTGCGCGGCGGTCGGCAAACCAGGCAACATCAAGCTTGAATAGCGCAACGTAGCAGACATGGGCCAGCAAAAAGCTGACCAGGCCGGGAATGAACAGACTGGTGGGCAGCTGTCCGTCCAGCATCAGGAATACATCGCCAGCCATGGAAAAAACAATAGCTGCCAGCAGCAGATGAACATGCTTTTGAGGCAGGTTTTGTATAGTTTTTGAGTTCTGCTTTGCGCAAGAAGCTATGCATATGAGAGCAAAAACCATGGTGGCAGGCTTGAACAGCCAATGCCATTGCTGCAGACCGAGCGCTGCCGTGGCCGTGGCCAGTGCGCCGCTTTGCAGCATCAGCGCCAGCCACAGACTGATGCGTCCCTGCATGGCCGCGCCCAGAGCCCATTGCCCGGTGAGCAGCACGCCGAACCAGATCAGATTGGTGGCCAGCGGTGACTGATCGGCATGCCAGAGAAAGACCGAAGTGCCCGCAACCAGTGCTGCAAACTGCAGGCCGGCAAACCAGCGCAGCGCAGTGCCCATCGGAGGCGCATAGATGATGCGGTGCTCGTCCAGATCGAAGGCGGGCTTGGGAAAGTGCTGCGCCACATCGGCTGGCCGCCAGCCCGGCGGCTTGAACCAGACGCGAAGCTTGTCCAGCCAGCTGCGTGCATGCCAGCTGTCATGCGCCAGCTGGCGGTAGACGCTGAAGTTGGCCCAGAGCGGGTCCCAGCTCTTGAGCAGGCCGCGCGTGCCGTAGACGCAGGGCTCCTCATCATCCTCGGTCTTGTAAGTGCCGAAGAGCCGGTCCCAGACGATGAGAATGCCGCCGTAGTTGCGGTCCAGATAGCGCTCGTTGACGGCATGGTGCACGCGGTGATTGCTGGGCGCGCAGAACCAGCGGTCGAACCAGCCCAGCTTCTTGACCTGCTCGGTATGCACCCAGAACTGGTAGAGCAGGTCGATCAGCCCGACCACGGCAAACACCAGCGGCGGCACGCCGGCCAGGGCCATGGGTAGATAGAAGATCCAGCCCAGCAGCGCGCCGGAGCTGGTCTGGCGCAGCGCGGTGGAGAGGTTGTAGGCCTGGCTTTGGTGGTGCACGGCATGGGCGGCCCAGAGCACGCCCACTTCATGGCCCATGCGGTGCAGCCAGTAGTAGCAGAGGTCGTAGAACAGCAGGGCCAGCAGCCAGCCCGGCAGGCTGAGCCAGAAGGCATCGGCCTCGATCAGAGCCACATGGCTGGCCACGACGGTGTAGATGCCCAGCGTCAGCAGCTTGGTGAAGACGGCGCTGGTCTGGCTCAGTATGCCCAGGTTCAGCGAGCTGATGGCATCGGCCAGCGCATAGGCATTGCGCCCGCGTTTTAGGCTGATGGCCCATTCCACGGCAATCAGTGCGAAAAAGACCGGCGTGGCCAGAACGATGACTTGGCTGGGGGAGAGCATGGCCATCGATTGTGGGCAGGGCGCGGCGCGCAGCGCCTCGCATCTTCCCTAGTTGCGGCTCTTGGCGCTGGCTCTCACAACCGTATGCCGCGCTTGTGGATCAACGCGCCCCAGCGCCTGGTCTCCACGGCGATAAGCTCGGTGAAGCGTGCCGCATCCAGCGCCAGGATTTCCGCATCGGTGGCTGCCAGCCGCGCGCGCACTTCAGGCATCGCCAGCGCGCGCTGGAACTGTTGGCTCAGCCACTCGACCACCGGCGCGGGAGTCTTCGCCGGTGCGGCAATGCCGTACCAGGACTGCACCAGGATATCGGGATAGCCGGCCTGCGCGATGGTGGGCACCTCGGGCAGCGAGCGCGTGCGCGCTGCGGCGTTGACAGCCAGAGCCCGGACCTTGCCGGACTGGATCAGCGGCAGCACCAGGTTCTGTGAGATCAGCGCGAACTGCAGCAGGCCGGAGCCCAGGTCCAGCAGCGCTGGCGGCTGGCCCTTGTAGCTCACGTTGGTCAAGCGGATGCCGGTGCGCTCGAAGAACAGCTCCTGTGCCAGGTGGATGGAGCTGCCGGTGCCGGGGTTGGCTGCGTTGAACTCGCCCGGTCTGGCGGCAGCCAGCGCGACGAACTCCTTCAGCGTCCTGGCAGGAACCGTGTCGTGCACCACGAACACCGTCGGCGGCGCGGCCACGCCGCACACTCCCACGAAGTCCTTGCTGCGCGCCTTCATCTCGGGCATCAGGTGCTCGCCCACCGCGAGGATCGGCGCTACGCCCAGCAGCGTGTAGCCATCGGCCGGGGCCTTGGCCACCGCATCCAGGCCGATGCGGCCATCGGCACCGGGACGGTTCTCGATCACGATGCGTTGCGGCAGTGCGTTGGACAGCGGGTCGCAGACGGCGCGCAGCACCACGTCGACGACGCCGCCTGCGGGGTAGGGCACCACGATGCGGATCGGTCGATCGGGGTAGCCGTCCGGGCTCGGCGCGATGCCTGCGCGGGCCATGCCGGGCACCAGGCCGGCCAGCAACAGTTGAAGGTGGAATTGCCGACGGTCCATGCTTGTCTCTCCGGTTCTAGGCGATGTAACCCGCCATTGATTGCAGGGCCTGGCGTGTCTCGGTCACCAGGCGGCCCATCACGGCAGCCACGGGCTCGATTCCGCGCAGCCAGTGCACGCTCTGCCCCGCAGCCTCGTACATCAGCGGCCCGATCTGGTGCTGTTCCACCGCTGCCAGCAGATCGCCGGTGAGAGCCTGCTGGTAGGGCATAGACAGTGGCTCGGGTGCGCCGGGCTGTGCCCAGGCGTTGCTGAACGCGCTGCGCAGCACGCGGCAGGGCTTGCCGCTGTGGGCGCGCGTGATCACCGTGTCTTCGCTGTCGGCAGCGATCAGCTTCTTTGCCAGCGCCTGCGGCATTTCGTGCTCGCGCGTGCCCAACCATAGCGTGCCCAGCCAGGCACCCTGCGCGCCCAGGGCCAGCGAGGCCGCCACCTGCGCCCCGGTGCCGATGCCACCGGCCGCGATTACTGGCCGTCCCTCGGCTGCCGCCACTATCTGAGGCACCAGCGTGAAGGTGCCGATGGGCCCTGTGTGGCCGCCCGCGTCATAGCCCTGGGCCACCAGGATGTCGGCCCCGGCTGCGATCGCCTTTTGAGCATGGCGCACGCTGCCGACCAGGGCGATGGTGTGCAGGCCGCGCGCCTTGATGCGTGCCAGCGCCTCCACCGGCGTGCCGACGCCGGCGGCAAAGACCTCGATATCGCTGTCCGCAATGGCGTCCACCTGCTCCTCGAACAGGCTCTGCGAGCGCACGTACTGCGAGAAGAAGTTGCCTTCGGTGGCCGGCGGCACGTCGTATTGCTTGAACAGGCCCTGCACGAAATCCCTGTGCCCCTGCGGCAGTGCGGCAGCCACGGCTGCGCGGTCGTCGTGTTCGGGCAGGCCGGAGGGCAGCAGCAGGTCCACGCCCACCGGGTGTTCGGGGCACAGTTCGCGCAGCTGGCGCAGCTTCTTCTGCAGCTCGTGCGGGCCGTCACGCGCGGCGGCATAGACGCCCAGCCCGCCGGCCCGTGAGATCGCGGCGGCCACTTCGATGCGGTGGGCCAGACCAAAGATGGGCAGGCGTATGCCCAGTCGGCGGCAGAGGTCGTTGGTCAGTGCATTGCTCATGTCCACAGCTCCGGCTCCATGTCCAGGCAAGGGTGCTGCGGCAGCGCTGCGGCACGGCGCAGCACATGGCGGCCGATCAGCGTCTTGTGAATCTCGCTGGTACCCTCGCCGATCTGGTTCATCTTGGCGTCACGCAGGAAGCGCTCCAGCGGGAAGGCCTTGAGGTAGCCGTTGCCGCCCAGCAGTTGCAGGCAGTCGACCACGATGCGCATGCACAGGTCGGTGGCATGCAGCTTGGCGATCGATGCATGGATGGCCACGTCGGCATCGCCCGCGTCGTAGCGCTGCGCGGTGCTGTAGACCAGACAGCGTGCGGCCTCGATCTGGGCCGCCATCTCGGCCACCATCCACTGGATGCCTTGGTGCGCACCCACCGGCTGCCCGAAGACCTGGCGCTGGTTGGCGTACTGGGCGGCAATCTGCAGCGCGCCTGCGGCGCGGCCCAACGCAATCGCAGCGTGGCCGATGCGTGCGCGCAGCAATGTGTCCTGTGCCAGCGCCATGCCTTCGCCTTCCTTGCCGAGCAGGTGCTCCGGCGCGATGTGCACGTTGTCGAAGCTGACCAGCGCGATCGGCACGCCGTACCAGCCAAGCTTGGGAATCACCGGCGATACCGTGATGCCGGGCGTGTCGCGTGGCACGACGAAGGCGCTCAGTCCGCGGCCGCCGCCGGGTCCGTCGGCCTGGCGCGCCACCACCACGAACATGTCGGCTACGTTGGCGCGCGTGATGAACTTCTTCTGGCCATTGAGCGTCCAGCCGCCCTGCGGTGCCGGCGCATAGTGCGCCCCCAGCCGCGCCACGTCGCTGCCTGCGCCAGGCTCGGTCAGTGCGAAGGCCGACTGGCGTGCCCCGCTGGCCAGGTCGGGGATCAGCGCGCAGCGCAGCGCCTCGCTGCCACCGGCCACGATGGGGCGCGAGGACAGGTCGGTGCCAGTGACCAACGAAGCGGCCGTCGAACACACAGACGCTACTTCCTCGATGATGCGCACGCGCAGCATCATCGACGCCTCGCTGCCGCCGTGCGCGCGCGGGAACGCGGTGGCGACGATGCCTTCGCGACATAGCAGCCGGAAGGTATCCCAGGCGAAGACGTCCTGCTGCGCCACGCGGTCGGCGTCCGGCCCGATGCGCTCGGCCACCAGAGTTTTCACGCGCTCAAGCAGTGAGGCTTCATCGGGGGACAGGCGTACAAGCGGGTGGTGAGGTTCGGGAATCGACATGGGGTCTCCTTTGTTTCAGATCTGCCTCAGATGACGCCTGCCTCGCGCAGGCGGGCCAGTTCGGTGGCAGGCATTGCCAGCTCGCCCTGGTAGAACGCTTCGTTGTCCTGCCCCAGTGAACCGCCGGCGTGGCGGATGCTGCCGGGCGATCGGGCGAACCGCGGCACGACATTGGCCATGCGCACGCTGCCGAAGTCCCGGTCGGGCACGTCGCAAAGGGCCTGGCGAGCGCGCATGTGCGGGTCGGCCTCGATCTGGTCAATGCCGTAGACCGGGGCGATGGTGCCCTGCGCCGCTTCGAAGGCGGCCAGCACCGCCGCCAGCGGATGTGCTGCGCACCAGGCCGCGAAGATGCCGTTCAGCTCCTGGGCATGCTGCACGCGGTCACGGTTGTTGGCGAAGCATGGCTCGTCTATCAGTTCGGGCCGGCCTATGGCGCGGCAGTTGTTGGCAAACATGGCATTGGTGCTGCCCGACAGCGATACCCATTGCCCGTCGGCAGTGCGGTAGACCGCGGCCGGTGCAGAGTACTGGTTGGCATTGCCCGAGCGCTGATACACGGTGCCTAGCTGCTCGTGCTGGATGGGCAGGAACTCGAGCAGCTTGAGCGTGGCCTCGGTCAGCGATAGATCGATTTCCTCGCCCGGGGCCTGCGGGTTGCGGGCGCGGCGCCACAGCGCAGCCAGCACGCCTACCGCGCCGAACAGTCCGCCGACGTTGTCGGCCAGTGGGTAGCCTGAGTGCATGGGCGCTCCCTGGGCTTCGCCGCTGATGTAGGTCAGGCCGCCCATGGCTTCGAACAAGCGTGCAAAGCCCGGCCGGTCGCGGTAGGGGCCGCTCTGGCCGAAGCCCGTGGTTCGCAGTATCACCAGGCTGGGCTGGGCCTGCCACAAGGCCTCTTTGGTCAGGCCCCAGCGGTCCAGCGTGCCGGGGCGGAAGTTCTCGATCAGCACATCGAACTGAGGCAGCATGCGCAGCAGCAGCGCGGCGCCCTCGGGCTTGCGCAGGTCGAGCGTGACCAGGCGTTTGCCGCGGTTGGTTACTTTCCACCACAGAGGCTTGCCGTCTTTGTGCGGTGGGAAGTCGCGCATGCCGTCGCCTGCACCGGGCAGTTCGGCCTTGACGACGCTGGCGCCGTAGTCGGCAAGGAGGGCCGCGGCCGAGGGCGCGGCAATGATGGTGGCGATGTCCAGGACGCGCAGTCCGGTGAGAGGTCCGTTCATGGTGTGCATGTCTCCTGGAGGTCAATGTAGAAAACAGCTAGCCGCGAGCCAACCAGAAATATGAGAATCAGATATCTCGCTTTCAGATGGATGCAGAAGCTGCCATGACCCACGCCACCGAAGCCCTGGAGTTGCTGACACTGAAGTCGCTGAGGACGCTGGCCGCTGCGATCCAGGGCGGTAGCCTGACACGCGCGGCCGTCGAGCGTGGACTGGCGCAGTCGGCCGTGAGCCGGCAGATCGCCGAACTGGAGCGCGCACTGGGCGGCGCGCTCTTCTATCGCACGGGACGCGGCGTCAAGCCCACGGCACTGGCCGAGCAGATGCTGCCGCGCGTTTCGGCTTTGCTGTCCGAGGCCGAGGCGCTGGTGCGCCTGGGCAAGGAGCTGACCGGTGTGCCCAGCGGCCTGGTTACGCTGGGCCTGGTGCCGGGTGTGGCCGGCTTCATGGCCGCGGCGCTGTATGGCGAGGTGGCGCAGCGCTTTCCCGAGATCCGGCTGCGCGTCATAGAGGGCTATAGCGGAGACATGGAGGTGGCGCTGAGCCAGGGCCGCATCGACATGGCGATCCTGAACCGCTACCGGGCCAGAGGCAGCAACAGCTACCGCAAGCTGGCCGATGCGCAGATCTGCGTGGTGGGCCGCCAGAGTGTGCTGCAGCGCATGCTGGCGCCGGCGGACACTGCTCTGCCGGTCAGCATGGGCCTGCAGACGCTCGAGCGCCTGCCGCTGGTGCTGCCGGTGCCACCCAACGCCATCCGCAACCTGCTCGATGAGCAGACAGGCCGGCAGGGGCTGCGGCTGAACGTGATCCTGGAGGGTAGCTCCTCGGTGATCCTCAAGAGCATGCTGGCTCGGCACGACTGCGCCACGCTGCTGCCGCGCCATGCCGTCAGCGAGGAGCTGGCCTGTGGCAGCCTCGCAGCCATTGCGCTGGCGGAGCGGGTATTTCGTCAGCATGTGGTGCTGGCCACCAGCAGTCAGCGCCCTTTCACTATGGCAGGCAAGGCGGTGGCGGCCCTGGTAGCCGAGACCGCTGGCGCATTGATGGCCCGACAGGCAGTGCTTTGAGGTCGTGGATCAGAGGCTTCCAGGGGTAAGCATCGATTGCTAAGTAGTTTTATTTATGAGATTTCGCGAGAAGCGAGTCGATAATTTCGCCCATCTCCCCGGTCGGCCAGTTGTCTTGACCTGCCGGCCTGCACGGGCACTCCGCCGTCCGCATGCTGCGGCAAGGTGCCCGTGACCCACTGCTGCCTGTACATGTCCATACCACGCCGCTCTCTTGTCGCGACCGCCGCCCTGATGGCTGCGGCCAGTTTTTCCGCTCCCGTTCTTGCCGCCGCCGATGCCTGGCCCGCCGCCAAGCCCATAACGCTGATCGTGCCGTTCAGTGCCGGTGGCAATGTGGACACCACGGCGCGCCTGATCGGCCAGAAGCTGGGTGAACGTCTGCACCAGTCCATCGTGGTGGACAACGTGCCTGGCGCCGGCGGTGTGCTCGGGGTGAGCAAGGCCGTCAAGGCACCGGCCGACGGCTACACCTTGCTCATGGGCTTTGACGGCCCCATCAGCATTGCCCAGCTGGTGAATTCCGCCGTCAAGTACGACGCCGAAAAGGATCTGACCCCTGTGGGGCTGACCACCATCGCACCCGTGGTCGCCGTGGCCCGACCCGGCCTGCCGGCGCACAATCTGAACGAGCTGATTGCCCTGGCGCGTTCCAAGCCCGGATCGTTGACCTATGCCACTTCGGGCGTGGGCACCATGCTGCATCTGGCCATGGAAATGCTGCAGGAGCGCGCCAAGATCAAGCTGGTGCATGTGCCCTACCGCGGCGGTGCTCAGATCACCAGCGACGTGATGGGCGCTCAGGTCGATGTGGGCATGCTCACCACCGTGAGCGCCGTGCCTATGATCCAGCAGAAAAAGCTCGAAGGTCTGGGCGTGACATCGGCCAAGCGCATCGATGCCATCCACGCCGTGCCCACCTTTGGCGAGACGGCCGAACTCAAGGGCTTTGACCTCAACACCTGGACGGGGCTGTTCGTGCCCGCCAAGACGCCTCAGGCCGTGGTCACGCGTCTGGCTACCGAGCTCGATGCCGTGCTCAAGATGCCCGATGTGCGCAAGCGCCTGGAAGATGGCGGCGCCACGCCCGGCTCCGGCACCCAGGCCAGCTTTGTCCAGTTCCTGAAGAAGGAAAAAGCCGGCTATGCCCAGATCGTGAAGTCGGCCAACATCCAGGCGGAATAAGCCATGGCCGCGCCTCTGAATCCCGTGCATGCCGAGATCCATCCGCCCGTACTGCCCGAAGTGGCCGCCGTCGCGGACGAGATGCTGGCCCTGCGCCATGATCTGCATGCCCATCCCGAGCTGGCCTACGAAGAGCACCGCACCGGCGATATCGTGGCCGCCAGGCTGGCCGAATGGGGCTACGAGGTCCATCGCGGCCTGGGCGACACCGGCGTGGTGGGGACGCTGCGCTGCGGCGACCATGCCAATGGCAAGCACATCGGCAAACGTCTTGGCCTGCGCGCCGACATGGACGCGCTGCCCATCCGTGAAACCACGGGCCTGCCCTATGCCAGCCGTCACGACGGCAAGATGCATGCCTGCGGCCACGACGGGCACACGGCCACGCTGCTGGCCGCGGCCAGGGTGCTGGCCGGGCACAAGAACCAGCTCCAGGGCACGCTCAATCTGATTTTCCAGCCCGCCGAGGAAGGCCATGGCGGCGCGCAGAAGATGGTGGAACAGGGGCTGTTCGAGCTGTTTCCCTGCGATGCGCTCTACGCCTTTCACAACGAGCCCGGCTACCCGGCGGGGCAGTTCGGCTTTCGCTCGGGCGTGATGTATTCCAGCTCGGACACGGCCATCATCACCATCCGCGGCAAGGGCGGCCATGGCGCCATGCCTCATGTGGCCGTGGACCCCATCGTCGTGGCCTCGCATCTGGTGCTGGCTTTGCAGACCATACGCTCGCGCGAGATCGACCCCAACGACATGGCCGTGGTCACCATCGGTGCCATCCATGCGGGCGATGCGCCCAATGTGATTCCCGAAACCTGCGAGCTGCGCGTGACCATCCGCGCGCGCTGCCCCGAGGTGCGCCAGCAGCTGCGCGAGCGCATCACGGCCATGGCCCATGCCCAGGCCGCAGTCCACCGCGCCACGGCCGAGGTGGACTACAAATGGCGTTATCCGCCCGTCATGAACGACAAGGCGGCTACCGATTTCGCAGTCGGTGTGGCCCGCGAATTCCTCGGCGAAGCATGGTTGATTCCCGATCTGCAGCCGCTGCAGGCCAGCGATGACTTCGCCATCATGCTCAACCAGGTCCCCGGCAACTACTTCATTGTCGGCAATGGCATGGGCGAGGGCGGCTGCATGGTGCACAACGCAGCCTATGACTTCAACGACAACCTGCTGCCCGTGACTGCCTCGTATTGGGTGAAGCTGGCCGAGAGCTATCTGGGTCGCGACTGAGTTTTGTATGAGTGAAATCAACCTCTCCGGCCAGAACCTGCCCGGCTTCGATGCCACGACCGACTATTGGCAAGCCACCGTCACCGAGGCCGAGCTGAGCCAGTCGCCGCTGCCGCCCTATGCGAAGAGCTATCCGGCCAGACTGCCCGACGGCCGCTATCTGCTGCTGCCGCTGCGCGGCATGCCGACAGCCGATGGCTCGGCGCCGGACCGCTGCGTGGCCTCCCTGATTGCCAACCAGGCCTCGATGGAGGTGGTTGAGCAGCTGGCGCTGCACATGGCGCAAGGCGCCGGTGCGCACGACTTCGACGTGGTCATAGGCCTGCCCACGCTGGGCCTGGCTTTTGCACCGCTGGTGGCCAAGCAACTGGGCCACAGCCGCTATGTGCCCCTGGGTTATTCGCGCAAATACTGGTATCGCGACGAGCTCTCCGAGCCCGTCAGCTCCATCACCACGCCGGGCAAGGGCAAGCTGCTCTATATCGACCCGAATCAGCTGGGCCTGATTGCCGGCAAGCGCGTGCTGGTGGTGGACGATGCCGTGAGTTCGGGCACGACCATGGTGTCCGGCCTCAAGCTGCTGGAGCGTTGCGGCGCCGAAGTGGCCGCCATTGCCGTGGCCATGCGCCAGGGCACGCAGTGGCAGCAAAAGCTGGTGCGTGCAGATGGCAGCGCCATCCCCGTGGTCGCGGCCTACGACTGTCCGCGCATGGAGCGCCGCGCCGACGGCTGGTGGCCTGAAGGCTCATAAAAAGAGAGCTACTGGCGTCTTTCATGCATGAAGTTTAGGCTGTTTATGCCTTGAAATCATTGTATGAAATGCGTTATAAGCTCTTGTTTGTATAGCAGTCAAGGCCCGGAGCAGGAGCAAATCAGGTCAGCGCACCGCGCCCGTCGACCGTGAAGATGCGCTCGACCACGCCCTTGAGCCGGCCACCGCGCACGCCGATCAGATGGTCGTGCAGATTGACCGTGGGGTCGCAGTGGCCGGGAATCAGCCACAGGCTCTCGCCCAGCGCGGGCAGCCAGCCGCTGTGGTTGCCCGCGTCGGCATCGGGGTGCAGCACGCCATGCTCGTCGCCGCCATTGGCAAAGCGCAGCGCATTTTCGGGCGCCAGCGCATGCAGCTTCGGCAGGCCGGAGTCTATGGCATGGGCCTTGTGGCCGGCGTCGCAGACGGCATGGTCGCCGCTGAGCGACATGACCTGGGTCTTGACGTAGAGCGCATGCTCGAACAGGGGCTGGGCCGGGTCGCGCTGGTTGGCCGCGTAGTCGGCGTCCATGAAGAGGAAGGAGCCGGGCTGGATTTCGCCATAGATGCCGCTGGCGGCCTCGTTGACCATGGTGCCCGTGCCGGCACCCGTGATCAGCGGAATGGCCAGGCCGGCGCGGTCGAACTCATGGCGCGTGCGGTTGACGAGCTTGAGCACCTGCTCGATGGCGGTCTTGCGCTCCTCGGCGCTGCGCAGATGCTGGGCGCCGCCGTGATAAGCCTGCAGACCCGCAAAGCGCAGCACGGGCTGCGCTGCAATCGCCTGTGCCAGGCCCAGGGCGGCTTCGCCGGGCTCTGCGCCGCAGCGGTTCTGGCCGACATTGATTTCCACCAGCACATCCATGGCTGCATCGCCGGCCTGCGCATCCTGCAGGGCCCGCGCCAGCCGGGTGATGCCTTCCTCGCAATCCACGGCCAGGGCCAGCCGGCCGCCCTGGGCATTCAGTGCCCTGGCCAGAGCCGCCACGCGCGCCAGCTTGGTCTGGGAGATGACTTCGTTGCTGATGAAGATATTGGTGATGCCGCCCTGGGCCAGTGCCTCGGCCTCGCTGACCTTCTGCACGCAGTGGCCGCAGGCGCCGGCATGTTCGAGCAGATGGGCGATATGCGCGCTCTTGTGCAGCTTGGCATGCGGACGCCAGAGCACGCCATGCTGCTGGGCAAAGCGGGCCATGCGCTCGATATTGCGGTCCATGGCGTCCAGGTCGATGACCAGGGCGGGCGTATCTATGCGTTTGACGGCCTGGCCGACCAGGGTCTGCAAATGCTCAGGAATGTGCTTCATCTCGGCTGCCTTGCTGAAGGTGTGCGGTATCTGCCCAGCCTACCAAAGACAGGCCGTCAGGCGTCCAGAGCAGGCGATTGATGGCGCAGTTGCTCAGCTCCCAGGTGCGTGGCGTCTGGAAATCCTGGCGCGTGGCCAGGCGGTAGAGCACATCCATCACGCCGCCATGGGCGACCAGCACGATCTGCTCGCCCTCGTGCTTGCGTGCAATCCGGTCCACGGTGGCAAAGATGCGTTCGCGCAAGGCCTGCAGCGAGTCGCCACCTCCGGGCGGGGCATAGGCCGGGTTGCGCGTGCGCCAGAGCTGGGCGTCCTCGGGCTGGGTGGCTTCCACATCCTTGAAGGTGCGGCCCTGGAAATCGCCGAAGCAGCGCTCGCGCAGGCCGGCGGTGGTGTGCAGAGGCGCACCGGATCTCTGGGCAATCGCCTGCGCAGTGACATGGGCACGCTGCAGGTCGCTGCTGTAGATGGCGGCAATGCTCTCGTCGGCCAGTGCCTGGGCCGCCTGCTCGGCCTGCCACAGGCCGGTGTCGTTCAAGGGGATATCCAGATGCCCCTGGATACGTCCATCGACATTCCAGGTTGTCTCTCCGTGCCGGATGGCAATGATGCGCGTGGCGTGCATGTCTTGGCTCGTTCAGCGTAGGTTGTTTTATTGAACAGTCATTGTCTTGCAAACAAAGTGTGCCTGTACCCCGGTCTGTTGTTACGGACTTTTCGACGCTCGGCCTGCATCGTGGCGCAGCCGGCAAGAAAAAAGGCCTGCAACCACGATTGCAGGCCTTTTGGGCATTACAGCGCTTGCGCTTCAAGCACCGGCTGCCATGTCTTTTGGTGTCAGATCAGCGATTTGGCATTGTCCAGCACAAAGTCGCAGGCCTTTTCCTTGAGGTTGCTCTTGACCTTGTCCAGGCTGAAGCTCTTGCCGTCGGCGCCCGTGACCATGCCCATCAGCCCGTTCTGGTAGCCCTGATCCTTGGGTTCTTCCTTCTGGCCCAGGCCAAGCTTGCCCAGCAGCTGATTCTTGACCTGGGCGGCCTTGTCGGCGTTGAGGTAGTTGTTCTTCATGCAGTAGGTGAGGACACCGGCGGCATTGCTGGCCGTGCCGGAGCTCAGGTTGCCCAGGCCCAGGGCCGACAGTGCCGAAGAGCCTCCGGAGCCGCCGAGCATGCCGCCCAGACCAGAAGCGCTGGAGCTGCTCTCGGCCGCGCCGCCGCCCAGCTGACCGCGCAAGGCGTCGCCGAGGCCGCTGGCATGGGCGCTGAAGGCACCCGCGGCCACTGTGGCGCAAAGCAGGCTGGAGAGAGCAAATTTCTTCATGACTTCATCCTTTTCATGGCGAGGGCCCAGGCAGGAGGCCCTGGTTCAAAGCGAGCTGCACGTTAGCACGCGGCAGGCCCGGCAACTGTTGAAGATTGCAAATCAACGTGCCGGAGCCACGGTGGCCGGGGCGGCTGGCGTGACCGATGCGGCGGGCTGCGCGGGGGCTGCAGGCGCGCCGCTGGCAGGCTGCGCTGCCGGCGGCTGGATGACGGTGCGCACATTGCGCTGGCCCTGCGGCGGCTTGGGGAAGCCCGTCAGCGCAGCATCAAACAGAATGCCGAAGATGGCCGGGTCGTCGGTCCACACATCCTGGCGCTGGGCCGAGGTTTCGTAGACGATCTGCTGGGTCTTGATATCGCGCATGACGATGCTCACGGCGCGGTAATACTCCAGCGGCGGCTCGTTGAACATCATGCCGCCGCCAAAGCCCCAGCCGAAGCCGCGGCCGTAGCTCATGCCCCAGCCCCAGCGCGGGCCCCAGTAGGGGTCGTAATAGGGCCAGCTGGCCCAGTCGCGCGCATAGCGGGCCATGGCGCTGATCTGCACCACCAGGCTGGCGCGCGAGTCATCGCGCGTCAGGCCGACGCGGGCCAGCGCATGCTGGGCCTGGGCTTCCACGGCCGCGAAGTTCACCTGGCCCTGCTGCGAGGGCAGGGTCTCCAGCCGGTAGGTGGCCGGCACGGGGATGGTGTTCAGTGCGGAAAAGCTCTGCACCGTGCTGTTGACCTCGCGCACCGTGCTGCAGCCGGCCAGCAGGGCCGTCGCAGTCAGGGCCGCAAGGCCGATCCAGTGTAAGGATGTTTTGCGCAGGTTCATGATGATTTCTCTGAAAACGACAAAGGCCCATGGGATGGGCCTTTGATTGGACAGCAGGGTCCGGTTTTAGTTCAAAAGTCCGCTCAGGACAGTTGTACCACTTGTACCCCGCCGGGCAGGGCGGCCATGGTTGGCAGCTCTTCATGGTCAAAGGCCATGTCGCCGTTGGGATCGGCAATGCCCGTGGCCTTGGCGTTCCTGAAGTCGTGCAACTGGGGGTCCATCATGTGCGTGGTGACAATGTTGCCCATGGCGCGGAACATGCTCTCGATGCGGCCGGGGAACTTCTTGTCCCACTCGCGCAGCATATTGCCCACGGCCACGCGCTGCAGGCCGTCCTGGCTGCCGCAGAGGTTGCAGGGAATGATGGGGAAGTTCTGGTACTGGGCCCAGCGCGTCGTGTCCTTCTCGGGCACATAGCACAGGGGGCGGATCACCACATGCTTGCCGTCGTCGCTGACCAGCTTGGGCGGCATGCCCTTCATGCGGCCGCCGTAGAACATGTTGAGCATCATGGTCTGCACGATGTCGTCGCGGTGATGGCCCAGGGCCACCTTGGTGCAGCCCAACTGGTCGGCCACCTTGTACAGGATGGCGCGGCGCAGGCGCGAGCACAGACCGCAGGTGGTCTTGCCTTCGGGCACGACGCGCTTGACGACGCTGTAGGTGTCCTGGTTCTCGATGTGATAGTCCACACCGATGCTCTGGAAGTACTCGGGCAGCACATGCTCGGGGAAGCCGGGCTGCTTCTGGTCCAGGTTCACGGCCACGATGTCGAACTTCACGGGCGCGCGCTTTTGCAGCTTGCGCAGAATGTCGAGCAGGGTGTAGCTGTCCTTGCCGCCGGACATGCAGACCATGACCTTGTCGCCTTCCTCGATCATGTTGTAGTCGAGGATGGCCTTGCCCACTTCGCGGCACAGGCGCTTTTCGAGCTTGATCTGTTCGCGCTCGATCTTGATCTTGCCGGGCTTGGCGGCTTCTTCGCCGTTGGCGCTCTCTGCGGCCGCAGCATCGGCGGCTTCTGCCTCTTCGGCAATCCAGGGGTTGTCGTTTACTGCATTCATGGGGTTCACCATTGTCCGGTTTCGATGCGAATGGCTACTTCGCAGTCGTCAAAAATTTCCAGCTTCGCAATTTTCACACGCACGCCGCGCACGCCGGGCAGCTGCAGCAGGCGCTGGGCCAGCTTGCCGATCAGGCTCTCGAGCAGGTTCACATGCTCGGAGGTGCATTCGTCGATGATGATCTGGCGCACCTTGCGGTAGTCCAGCACATGAAGGATGTCGTCATCGCGCGGAGCCAGGGGTTGGGGGCCGAGATTGAGTTCGGCATCGACCTGGATCGGCTGGGGCTCTTGTTTCTCATGCGCAAGAATCCCGAGGCTGGCATCAAAGCGCAGCCCGGTGAGCGTGAGAATCTGTTGTCCGGAAGTGGAAGTCATGGAAAAGGGTGCGGCCTCGACGGGCTCACATCATCGAAAAATCGCGCTCGAAGCGCTGTAAATGTTGGCCGCCATCGACCAGCATGGTGGTGCCCGTCATGGATCGGTTTTCCAGTGCAAAGCACACGGCGGCGGCAATGTCCTCGGGCGAGGAGGAGCGTCCCAGCGGGCTCATGGCGTGCAGGGTCTCGAACTTTTCCTGGCTCAGCATATGGCTGGTCAGCGTCAGGCCCGGCGCCACGCCCACCACGCGCACGCTTGGCGCCAGCGCCAGGGCCAGCATGGTGTTGGCGGCTTCCAGAGCCGCCTTGGAGAGGGTGTAGCTCAGGAAATCGGGGTTCTGGTTCCAGAGCTTCTGGTCCAGCACATTGACCACGGCGCCCTGGGCCGACTCTTCGCCCGCCGCCGCACGCTCCTGCACATGGGCGTGCAGAGCCTGGGACAGCAATATGGGCGCCCCCGTGTTGCTGCGCATATGCGCTTCCAGCGCCACATAGCTGAAGCTCTGGGCATCGTCATGCTCGAACAGCGAGGCGTTATTGACCACGGCGTCGATGCGGCCAAAGCGCTCCACCACACGCGGCACCAGCGAGCGCACCGATTCCTCGTCAAAGAAGTCCGCGTCAAAAGCCGCGCTGTCGCCCGACAGCTGCGCGCAGGAAGCCACGGTCTGCATGGCTTGCTCGCGGGAGTCGCGATAGTGCACAGCCACTTGCCAGCCCGCGCGGGCCAGGGCCAGGGCCATGTCACGTCCAAGGCGACGGGCGGAACCGGTCACCAATACTGTGCGTGGTCGGGCGGGTGAGGACATTCGTGGAAAATGCGGGTTGTGACGACAGAACCCTCAAGTTTAACGAGCGCCTTGCAATCCCGCATTGCCAAGGAGATTGCCGCCGTGGGCGGCTGGCTGCCTTTCGACCGTTTCATGGAGCTGGCGCTCTATGCACCGGGCCTGGGCTATTACGCCAATGAGACGGCCAAGTTCGGCGCCATGCCGGAGTCGGGCAGCGACTTTGTGACGGCTCCGGAGATTTCGCCTATTTTTGGCCAGTTGGTGGCGTCCCAGTTACGGGAAGCGCTACAAAAAACGAATACCCGCGAGATCTGGGAGTTCGGCGCGGGAACCGGCGCGCTGGCGCTGCAGATCCTCGACGAGCTGGCGGCTCAGGGTGCGTTGCCCGAGCGCTACACCATTGTCGATCTCTCGGGAACGCTGCGCGCGCGCCAGAAGCTGGCGCTGGCCAAGTACGAACATCTGGTGCGCTGGGTGGATGCGCTGCCGGACGCCATGGAGGGCGTGATCATCGGCAACGAGGTGCTGGATGCCATGCCGGTGCAGCTGCTGCAGCGCACCGCAGGCCAATGGCATGAGCGCGGCGTGGTGCTCGGCGCAGGCGGCGATGAGGCGGTTTTTGCCTGGGAAGACCGTCCCACCGAACTGCGCCCGCCTGTGGATATCGGTGGTCCGCATGATTTTCTGACCGAAATCCACCGCCAGGGCGAGGCATTTATCCACACCCTGGGCGAGCGTCTGGTTCGCGGTGCCGCCTTCTTTATCGATTACGGCTTTGGCGAGAGCGAGTACTACCACGAGCAGCGCCATATGGGGACCCTGGTCTGCCACTACCAGCATCAGGTGGACAACGACCCTCTGGTGCTGGTCGGCCTCAAGGACATCACCGCCCACGTCAATTTCACGGGCACCGCCGTGGCGGCCCAGGATGCGGGCTTCGACGTGCTGGGCTATACCAATCAGGCGCACTTTCTCATCAACTGTGGGCTTGCGCCCAAGCTCGATGCGGTCGGTATCAAGGCCCGCTCCATGGCCTCCAAGCTGGTCATGGAGCACGAGATGGGTGAGCTGTTCAAGGTTGTTGCCCTGTCCAAGGGCGTGGAGCCCTGGATGCCGCTGGGCTTTGTGCAGGGCGACCGCACGCATCGGCTGTAGCGTCTGCGCGCCCGCCGAGCTCACTGCTTTTCGAGCTTGGCGGCCTGGATGATGCTGCCCCAGTGCTTGTACTCGGTGCGCGTGAAGTCGCGGAACGCGCTTGAGCCGAGCAGACGAGGTTCGCCGCCCAGGGCCGCGACCCTGGCCTTGAACTCGGGGCTGTTGGCCACCTTGAGCGTGGCGGCTTCAAGTCGCTGAACCACGGCGCGTGGTGTTCCCTTGGGGGCCAGCACGCCGTTCCAGGTGGCGGTGACAAAGGACGGAAAGCCGCTTTCCTTCATGGTCGGGACCTGGGGCAGCTGCGGCAGGCGCTCGGCCGAGGTCACGGCCAGCGCCTTGAGCTTGCCGCCCTGGATGAAGGGCAGTGCCGGCGTGATGTTCTCGAAGATGAAATCGATCTGGCCGCCGATCAGATCGGTCAGGGCCGGAGCGCTGCCCTTGTAAGGCGCGTGAACCAGGTCCAGCTTGGCGGCGCTCTTGAGCAGCTCACCCGACAGATGCACGGTGGAGCCCATGCCCGGCGAGCCATAGCTCATGCCGGTGCGGCGCTCGCGCGCGTAGCTCACCAGCTCGGCCACCGATTTGACCGGTGTTTTCGATTCGTTGACCACCAGCACGTTGGGAATCGAGGTCACCAGAGCTACGTACTCGAAGTCGTCCAGGCTTTTCTCGCTGAGATTGCGGTACAGGCTGGGATTGATGGCTTGCGTGCCTGCCGTGCCGAACAGCAGCGTGTAGCCGTCATTGGCGGCAGCCGCGACGCGGCTGGCACCGATGGCACCGTTGGCTCCGGGGACGTTCTCCACCACGACCGGCTGGCCCAGGGCCTCGGCCAGACCCTGGCCGACCAGGCGCGCCACGACATCGGTATTGCCGCCGGGCGAGAAAGGCACGACTAGCTTGAGCGGGCGATTGGGGAAGCTGTCGGCAGCCGCCGGCAGGGCTAGGCTGGCGCCCAGCAGCGCTGCGGTCAGAAGAAACTGTTTGCGTGAAAAGGTCTGGGGCACGGTATGTCTCGTTGTTTGTTGTTGGCGGGCCGTGACGGCAGACGCATGGGCCCGGGCCCTGCATGGCGCAGGGCTTGGACATCATGGGCAGAGGGGGGAATTGAGGTCAATCAATCTTTGGGAAGCATGTCATGCATAAACGGAATGGCTGCCTGACAGCATGGGCGCGCAGGCCGTCAGGACAGTGCGCCCCTATACTTGCGGTCTCATGATTCGCTGGTTGATCGTCATTTTTCTGGCCCTGTTGCTCGTCAACGGGCTGCACGGCTGGCTGCAGCGCATAGGGCTGGGGCGTCTGCCCGGCGACTTCCGTTTCCGGCTGTTCGGCAAGGAGTTCTTCCTGCCGGTGGCCAGCACCGTGCTGCTCAGCGTGGTGGCGGCGCTGATTGCCCGCTTTGTGAAGCTCTGAGAGCGTGAACACGTTCTGAGGCGGGCCGACTTGAATCTGCAGGCTTTGGCTGCACATACGAACCTGAGCCCGAGCAGTGCCTGCTGGCACCGTCAGGTATTGCCAAAGAAAGTACGACTTACGCAAAGCGGGTTCAGGCAAGGCGACTGTCCCAGGAGGCAGGCCGTTGTCGCATTCTTTTTTGCGTAAATCCTAGAAAGGTTGCCCCTGTGTCCGAATCCCTGCACTACGTCTGCCCTCACTGCCACACCACCAATCGCATCGCCAAAGAGCAGCTGAGCAATCAGCCTGACTGCGGCAGCTGCCACCAGCCGCTGGTGACGGGCGAGCCCGTGGCCCTGGACAACGACAGCTTTGCCCGGCACACCGGCCGCAGCCAGTTGCCCGTGGTCGTGGATTTCTGGGCCCCCTGGTGCGGCCCCTGCCGCATGATGGCGCCAGCCTTTGCCCAGGCGGCCCAGCAACTGGCGGGGCAGGCGCAACTGGCCAAGCTCGATACCGAGGCTTATCCACAGGCTGCAGCACCGCTGGGCATTCGCAGCATTCCGACCATGGTGGTCTTCAAGGAAGGCAAGGAACTGGCACGCATCTCCGGGGCACTGCCTGCCTCGGAGATCGTGCGCTGGGTGCGCTCGGTGATCTGAGCGGCGGCTTCGCGCGAGTCGGCCCGCTCACCCGGCCCCGGTTCGGGGCCGGTTAGCCTGGCTCAGGCGGCGATGTCCAGCACCACGCGGCCTTCGATCTTGCCTTCGTGCATGCGGGCAAAGATGTCGTTGATGTTTTCCAGCTTGTCGGTGGATACGGTGGCCTTGACCTTGCCCTGAGCAGCAAAGTCCAGCGACTCCTGCAGGTCCAGGCGCGTGCCGACGATGGAGCCGCGCACCGTGATGCCCTTGAGCACCATGGAGAAAATCGGCAGCGGAAAATCGCCAGGTGGCAGGCCGTTGAGCGAAATCGTGCCGCCGCGACGCACCATGCCCAGAGCCTGCTCGAAAGCCTTGGGCGACACGGCCGTGACCAGCACGCCATGGGCGCCCTCGATCTCTCTTTGCAGATAGGCCGCCGGGTCGGTGTTCATGGCGTTGACGGTGACGGTTGCGCCCAGCTGGCGCGCCAGCGCGAGCTTGCTGTCGTCGATGTCGACCGCCGCGACGTTGAAGCCCATGGCCTTGGCATATTGCACAGCCATATGGCCCAGGCCGCCGATGCCGGAAATCACCACCCAGTCGCCGGGCTTGGCGTCGGTGACCTTCAGGCCCTTGTACACAGTGACTCCGGCGCAGAGCACGGGGGCGACGTCGATAAAGCTCACGTTGGACGGCAGATGGCCCACATAGTTGGGATCGGCCAGTGCGTAATCGGCAAAGCCGCCGTTGACCGAATAGCCGGTATTGGTCTGAGATTCGCACAAGGTTTCCCAGCCGCCTATGCAGTGGCGGCAGAAGCCGCAGGCGCTGTGCAGCCAGGGCACGCCCACGCGATCGCCTTCCTTGACATGCTTGACGTTCTTGCCCACCGCAGCCACGTAGCCCACGCCCTCGTGGCCGGGAATGAAGGGTGGATGAGGCTTGACGGGCCAGTCGCCTTCGGCCGCATGCAGATCGGTATGGCAGACGCCGGAAGCAGCGATCTTGACCAGGATCTGATCGTCTGTCGGTCGGGGTACCGGCATTTCTTCGATCGTGAGCGGCTTCCCGAAGGAACGCACCACGGCGGCTTTCATGGTCTGGGGTAAGGACATCAGAGCACCTCCTTGAAGCAAGAGGGCAAGGCCGCGGCCTGTGGGCCGGACACTTGCCCGTCAAAGAACCATAACGGTATGGAATGGGTGTTGCAGCGGGCTTCGTGACCTGCTGCATGGCCCGGGCGGAGCGAACCGCCGCAGCCGTCTCGTACTGTGCAATGGCTGCAGCATAGCTTCTTTGACTTAACTCAAGCCGCGCCCATCCCTGCCTTCTGGGCCTTGGCGCGCGGACGGCTAGGCGCCGTCCTCCAGATAGGCGGCAATCGCCTGCTCGCGCGCCTTGCTCACTGCGTCGCCGATGGCCTTGCCCTTGAGGCCGCGCTGCGCTGCGGTCTGGGCGACCGGGCCGGTTTCCACGGCAAGCGCCGCTTTCAGGGCATTGCCCAGGCGCTGGCGCTGCGGATAGGCCACATCTTCAAAGCCCAGACGTCCGCGCGCGTCGCATTCGCAGGCCTGCAGGGCTTCCTCGAAGCGCTGGGGCTTGCGTATGGCATCGCAGCGCTCGAGCAGGCGCAGCAGGGCGGCGGCATTGAGTTCGTGACTGCGGTGGATGTTGCCATGCTCGCGCGCCACGACCTCGGCCAGCTCCTTGCAGTCGTTGGGCACGCGCCAGCGCTCGCAGACCTGCAGCAGCAGGCGGGCGCTGCGCTGCTCATGGCCGATATGGCGGGGCAGCACATCGGCCGGAGTGGTGCCCTTGCCGAAGTCATGGCACAGGCAGGCAAAGCGCACGGACAGCGGTGCCTGCAAGCGGGCCGACATGTCCAGCACCATCATGGCATGCACGCCGCAATCGATCTCGGGGTGGTATTCGGCGCGCTGGGGCACGCCCCAGAGCTTGTCGAGTTCGGGCAGCAGCCGGACCAGCGCTCCGCATTCGCGCAGGATCTCGAACATGCGCGAGGGCCGGGCCTCCATCAGGCCGCGGCTGATTTCCTGCCACACGCGCTCGGGCACCAGGGCATCGACCTCTCCGGCCGCCACCATCTCGCGCATGAGTTCCATGGTCTCGGGCGCGACGGAAAAATCGGTGAAGCGCGCCGCAAAGCGGGCCAGACGCAGAATGCGTACCGGGTCTTCGCGGAAGGCATCGGTCACATGGCGCAGCACGCGATCCTTGAGATCCTGCTGGCCGTGGTAGGGGTCCACCAGGTCTTCGAGGTTGCCGTTGCCTGTCCAGTCTGCGGGAGCAGCGATGGAGTTGATGGTGAGATCGCGCCGCGCCAGGTCTTCTTCCAGCGTCACATCGGCGGCGGTGTGGACCACAAAGCCGCGATAGCCCATGCCGTTCTTGCGCTCGGTGCGTGCCAGCGCATATTCCTCATGGGTCCGGGGGTGCAGAAACACCGGAAAGTCGCGCCCCACGGGTACGAAGCCGCGCGCGCTCATCTGCTCCGGCGTGGCGCCAACCACCACCCAGTCCGTATCGTTGACGGGCAGGCCGAGCAATGCATCGCGCACCGCACCGCCTACCTTGAAAACCTTGAATTCACTCATGCTGCAATGGTAGTGGCTGCGAGCGGGCCTGCAGATACCGCAATCGCGGGAGCCAGGCCTCAGCGCTGCTGACGATAGGGCTCTTCAAACTGCAGAAAGTCCTGCTCGGCCAGCGCGGCCTGAATCCATTCCTGGGTGGCTGGCAACTGGGTGACGCGCTGCACATAGGCGCGCACGGGGGCCGAGGTCGGCAGGCCGTAGCTGTTGATGCGCATGCACACCGGCGCAAAAAACGCATCGGCAATGCTGAACTGGCCAAACAGCATGGGGCCGCTGGCAGCGCTCAGCAGCGGGGTCCAGAGCTCTTCGAGTTGCTGGACATCGCTGCGCAGATCGGCATGCTCGGCCCAGAGCCGGGCTCCGGTTTCCTGCAACTGGGCTTCGATATTCATGGGGCAGAAGCTGCGCAGCGCGCCGAAGCCGCTGTGCATCTGCGCCACCAGGCTGCGCGCGCGGGCGCGCTGGGCCACGGTTTGCGGCCACAGATGCTTGTCGGGAAAACGCTCGGCCAGGTATTCGCAGATGGCCAGGCTGTCCCAGATGATCAGTCCCTCGTCGACCAGCAGCGGCACCTTGCCGGTCGGTGCGAGTGCCAGCGCCTGCAGCTTGAAGCTGGAGTCGGGCGCAAAGCTGTCAAAGCGCAGTGTGAGCTCTTCGAAGCTGATGCCGCTTTGGCGCATCAGCACCCAGGGGCGCATGGACCAGGACGAGTAATTCTTGTTGCCGATATAGAGCTTCATGGCGGACTCCTGTGTGGTTTGTCGAGCAGCTTATCAAGCTTGGGCCTGGCGGTCTGTGTGTTTTGATTCCACAGTCATGTCTCGGCGGCGCGGCGGATGATGTAATTGCAGCACTATGGCAAATACTTCGACTTCTTCTGCAAGCCCGGCCGCTCAGGTGGCCGGGGCCGGTCACCACAAGGGCGCGCTGGTGCTGTTCTCGGGCGGCCAGGACTCGACCACCTGCCTGGCCCAGGCCCTGGCCATGTTCGAGCGCGTGGAGACGCTGGGCTTTGACTACGGCCAGCGCCACAGCGTGGAGATGCAGGTGCGCGCCGGCGTGCGCGAGCAACTGGCTGAGCGCTTTCCCCTGTGGGCGCCTCGTCTGGGCGAGGACCATGTGCTGTCGCTCGACGTGCTCAAGCAGATCGGCGGCTCGTCCCTGACCGAGGATGTGGCTTTTGCCATGCAGGCCGACGGCCTGCCCAACACCTTTGTGCCGGGCCGCAATCTGCTGTTTCTGACGCTGGCCGGCGCGCTGGCCTATCGCCGCGGGCTGACGGTGATCGTCACCGGCGTCTGCGAGACCGATTACTCGGGCTACCCCGATTGCCGCGACGACACCATGAAGGCCCAGCAGCTGGCGCTGAACCTGGGCCTGGAGCGCCGGCTGCGCATCGATACGCCGCTGATGTGGCTGGACAAGGCCCAGACCTGGCAACTGGCCCAGGACCTGGGCGGCAGCGAACTGGTGGAGCTGATCCGCACCGAGACCCATACCTGCTATCAGGGCACGCGCGATGCGCTGCACGAGTGGGGCTATGGCTGTGGCAGCTGCCCGGCTTGCGAGCTGCGTGCATCGGGCTGGCACAACTGGCGCGCCAGCCAGTCAGCTTGAAATTGATAGCTTCTTGCGATTGATGAAAAAGGACTTCAAGGCATTTTTGCTTTGAAGTCCTTTTGATAAATGCGGTAGATGCTACTTAATGAGGAGCATCTGCGCTATGGATCCGACTCAGGCGCTGGGCCGCGTGGCGATCTGCCCGGCCTGAATCTGCGCCGTCATCTGGCTGAGCCAGGCCTGGCTCTCGGGGCGCTCGAACAGAAAGTCCCAGATGGCATCGTGCTGGCGCGGCGTCAGGCCGAGCGCGCCATGGCGGCGCATATGTGCTTGCAGCCGCAGCACCTCGGGGTGCGTGAGCGGCAGCTGCATCACGGTCAGTGGCGGGCGCTGGCGGTAGCGGCGCTGGGGAATGTTCTTGCGGGGACGACTCATGGCAAAGCGATTCAAGGGTTAGACGGGCCAGACCACGCCGTTGTCGTTGAGGATGGCGTCCAGCGGCTGGTCATGGACCTCGGGCTGGAAGTCATCGACATAGCCATTGGTATAGCCCAGGCCCACAGTGAAGGGGCGCGGGCTCAGCTCGGCCAGCGTGCGGTCATAGAAGCCGCCACCATAGCCGAGGCGGTAGCCGCCGGCCGCATAGCCTACGCAGGGGACAAACAGCAGCGTGGGCACCAGCAGTTCGGTATCCTTGGGCTTGGGAATGCCATAGGCGTCCTCCTCCATCGGGCAACCGGGGTACCAGGCGTGAAAACTCAGCGTCTTGCGCTGTTTGTCTATCACCGGCAGCCCGATCCTGCGCCTTTGTGGAGTACCCTGTAGCTCGCCATCTTCCTTCCAGCGATGCAGGGCTGGCAGCGGATCGAATTCACCCTTGATGGGCCAGTAGGCACCAATCACGGTATCGGGCCGCTCCATCAGCCAAAAGCGCATCACCTGCTGCAGCGCATCGGCGCGTTGCAGGCGATCTGGAAGGTTGAGGCGCAGTTCAATCAACTTGCGGCGTAACGCTGCTTTGTCCATCGGATAATTTCCTCCATGCACTGGCTGAAGATTTTGACACCGCTTTGTGCGGCTTCCCTGTTGACTGTAGCTGCTCCGTTTGCGCAGGCACAAAACCCGGGCGACGCCGTGTTGCTGGATATGCAAAAAGCATTCCGCAGCCGCAATCAGACGGCGCTTACCCAGCTCCTGCCACAGGCTGCCGGTCACCCCCTCGAACCTTGGGCCGCTTACTGGGAACTCAAGAACCGCCTGGAAACCGCGTCGCCCGATGAAATCCAGGGCTTTCTGAACCGCTATGCCGGCACCTACCACGAAGACCGCTTGCGCAACGACTGGCTGCTGCTGCTGGGCAAGCAGCGTGACTGGAGTACCTTCGGCCAGGTCTATCCCAAGTTCCGCATGCGCGACGACAAGTCCGTCACCTGCTACGCCCTGCTGGCCGACGCCTTGCAAGGCCGGGGCGCGCCCAATGTGGGCCAGCAGGTGCGCGATCTGTGGATGGCGCAAAAAGATGCCGATGACGGCTGCACCACTGCCGCCGGCCAGCTGTATGCGAACAAGCTGATCACCGACGCTGATGTCTGGCGCCGTGCCCGTGTGGCCACCGAAAACAATCGCCAGAAGGCGGCCCGTGATGCGGTGGCCATCGTCGCCCCCGAGGCCGCCGACCAGGTGGCGCAGGTGTTTGCCTCGCCCGCCAAATACCTGGCAGGCCAGAGCAAGGCGCGCGGCCGCGAGCGCAAGGAACTGGCCCTGCTGGCCCTGATCCGCATGGCGGCCAGCGATCCCGATGCGGCTGCCACCCAGATCGACGGCGGCTGGGGCGCCCAGCTCAACGGCGAGGAGCGCAACTGGGCCTGGGCCGTGGCCGGCAAGCAGGCCGCCTTCAAGCTCTCGCCCGATGCCAACAACTACTTTGGCAAGGTGCGCCGCAACGAAGACCTGAGCGACGATCTGCTGGGCTGGAAGGCCCGCGCCGCCTTGCGTGCCGGCGATTGGAAGGCCGTTCGCCGTGCCATCGACGCCATGGGGCCGGAGCGCACCGACCCGACCTGGGCCTACTGGAAGGCCAAGGCCATGCTGGCGGGCCGCCCCAATGCCGAGGAAAAGGCCGAAGCCCGCCAGTTGCTGGAGGACACGGCCGGCAGCAGCAGTTTCTACGAGCAGCTGGCGCTGGAGGAAATCGGCCAGCGCATCACCGTGCCGCCCGCGCCCGCACCGTTGACGGCGCAGGAAAAAGCTGCGGCGCGCAGCAACCCCGGCCTGAGCCGCAGCCTGTATGCGATTGGCATGGGGCTGCGCAGCGAAGGCGTGCGCGAGTGGAACTACTCCACCAATCTGCACCAGCCGGGAGGCATGGAAGATCGCGAACTGTATGCGGCCGCCGATCTGGCCTGCGAGCGCCAGGTCTGGGATCGCTGCATCAACACCAGCGAGCGCACCAAGACCTTTGCCGACTGGAAGCAGCGCTTTCCCATGCCCTATCACGACACGGTGCTGGCCAAGTCGCGCAATATCGGGCTGGACCCGGCCTATGTCTATGGCCTGATCCGCCAGGAGAGCCGCTTCATCATGGATGCACGCTCGGGTGTGGGCGCCTCGGGGTTGATGCAGGTGATGCCGGCCACGGCGCGCTGGACGGCCAGGAAGATCGGCATGACGGGCTTCACTCCCGACATGATCAACGACCGCGACACCAATATCACCATCGGCACCTCCTATCTGAAGCTGGCGCTGGATGACTTCGAAGGTTCGATGGCGCTGGCTGCCGCGGGTTACAACGCCGGCCCGGGACGCCCGCGCAACTGGCGCAACGGCCCCACGCTGGATGCCGCCATCTGGGCCGAAAACGTGCCCTTCAGCGAGACCCGCGACTATGTGAAGAAGGTGCTCTCCAACACCACCAACTATGCGGCGCTGATCACCGGCCAGCCTCAGTCGCTCAAAAGCCGACTGGGCACCGTAGGCCCGCGCCCGGCCAATGATCCCGAAACCATGAAGGACTTGCCATAAGCGGGTGTTTTGATGAGCTGATGCTCATTTAATGATAGTGAAAAGCGCTCTGCCCGAAAGGTGTGGAGCGCTTTTTTATTGAGCGCTTCAAGTGCTCAAACAAGACCCGCGCCGAGGCGCGCGTGAAATAGCATGCAAAGTCCCGTGTAGGTGAATAACCTACAAACAGATGGCGAATGAGACTGGTTTGCGTTTACAAAAGTACATAATTGCAACCGTCAGAGCCCATAACGTCACATACAACCTCGGCTTTGTCTCCCTTTAGCTGCCAGCCAGCTGTCCAGAAGGCCCATCGGGCCGCCGCTTCCTACCCGTATCTGTGAACGACCTGCCCGAGGCAGGCCGAGGAGTCATCATGTCCAACGCAGCTCTCAGCCGTGCCCGCCACATTCGCTGGCAACCCCGTTTACTGGCCCTGGCCGCTGCCGCCGCATGCGTCGGCAATGCTTTTGCACAAGCCAGGGAGTCCACCATGGAGGAGGTGGTGGTCTCGGCCTCCGGCTTCGAGCAGGAGCTGAAAAATGCCCCGGCCTCCATCTCCGTCGTGACGCGCCAGGAGCTTGAGACCAAGAACTTCCGCGATCTGGCCGAAGCCCTGCAGGGCGTGGAAGGCATTGATGTGATGGGCGGCACCGGCAAGACCGGCGGTCTCGACATCAGCATCCGTGGCATGCCCAGCGACTACACGCTGATCCTGATCGACGGGCGCCGCCAGAACGTGGCGGGCGACGTCACGCCCAACGGCTTCGGCGCCGCACTGACCAGCTTCATGCCGCCCATGTCGGCCATCGAGCGTATCGAGGTCATTCGCGGCCCCATGTCCACGCTCTATGGCTCGGACGCCATGGGCGGCGTGATCAACATCATCACGCGCAAGGTCAGCAAGGAGTGGGGCGGCGAAGTCAGCGTGGGCGCCGGCATTCCGCAAGACAGCGAATGGGGCAACCAGTACAAGAGCAGCTTCTACATCAACGGCCCCATCAAGCAGGATCTGCTGGGCCTGGCCGTGCGCGGCAGCACCTTCAACCGCGATGCCGCCGACTGGGTGCTGGCTCCTGGCGCCGCCCAGCCTGCACAGGCGCGCAACCCCGCGCCTGCGCAAAGCCGCCAGCACAGCCTTGGTGCCAAGCTGACACTGACGCCCAGCCGTTATCACGACATCTGGCTGGACGTGGACCAGGCCCGCACCTGGTACAACAACGAAGATGGCCGTCTGGGCAGCCGTGATGCGGTCATCACCGACCCCACCAAGCTGCCCGGCTACCGCGACGCCCTGCGCTTCAACCGCGATCAGGTCAGCATCGGTCATACCGGCCGCCTGGGCTTCGGCACGCTGGAAAGCAGCCTGATGCATACGGAAACCGAGACCATTGGCCGCACCATTCCCGGCGCATCGGTGCCCAAGGGCGACCCGCGTGCTGGCGCCGATCGCGAGCTGAAGACCACCAATCTGGTGCTGGACAGCAAGCTGGTGGCCCCCGTGGGCGATGCCCATATGCTGACCGTGGGCGGCCAGTTCTGGGATGCCAAGCTCAAGGACGGACTGCTGCCGCAAAGCCACAAGCAGACCATGTGGGCGCTGTTTGTGGAAGACGAATGGCGTCTGCGCGAGGGCCTGACCGCCACGCTGGGCGGCCGCTATGACCACCATGATGCCTTTGGCGGCCAGTTCAGCCCGCGAGCCTATCTGGTCTGGGATGCAACGACGAACTGGACCTTCAAGGGCGGCGTGAGCCAGGGCTTCAAGGCGCCGCGCCTGAATCAGCTGATCGACGGTGTCAGCGGCGTGACCGGCCAGGGCCAGACCATCAGCATCGGCAACCCCAATCTCAAGCCCGAGACCAGCACCAATGTGGAGCTGTCGGCCCTGTTCGACAACAAGGCGGGCTGGACCAGCGCGGCCACCTTCTTCCATAACGATGTCAAGGACAAGATCGCCTCGGGCGGCTCTTGTGATCCTAACAAGCCTGGCTCGGTCTACATCTCCAGCTGCGCATACAACCCCACGGCCGATTACTCCATCAATGTGGACAAGGCCAAGACCTGGGGTCTGGAGCTGAGCAGCCGCGCCCAGCTGGCCAAGGACTGGGCTGTCAAGGCCGGCTACACCTGGACCAATAGCGAGGTGATCGAGAGTGGCGTCAAGAACGGCCAGCTCGCCAACACCGCCAAGCACATTGCCAATGTGCAGCTGGACTGGACGCCAACCGGCCAGTGGCGCCTGTGGGCGCGCGGCGAGTACCGCGGCAAGAGCCCGCGCTTCAGCGGCTCCTACGACAATCTGAGCAAGGCCAACAGGGACGTGTATGACGCCGTGGGCGATATCAAGGGCTATGCGCTGTTCCATCTGGGCGGCAGCTATCAGGTCAACAAGAGCCTGAGCATCAACGCCAGCATCTTCAATCTGTTCGACAAGGACTTCCGCAAGTACCAGCAGGTGAGCGTCAACGGCACGCCGACCTGGGTGAACAGCTATTTCCAGGGCGGCCAGAGTGTGTCGGGCGTGACCCAGGCCGGTCGTACCTTCTGGATCACGGCGAACATGAAGTTCTGAGGCTGAGCGCTTTATAAGCGGCATGAGCTTCTGAATCAGGAGCTGTCAGCGTAGTTCACTCATAGGTTTCAAACTGTTTTATGTCTGAAACCATTGATGAAAAAGCGCAGGCAGCTCCTGTTTTCATATTGCTGATTATTGCTTACACTTCTTTACAAATACTGGTTCTGTGCATGGCAGACCAGCACCGAGTGAGGGGGAAGTCGCAATGTCAACAGCAAGAAGCCGCGTGCTCATCGCCACGCTGGGACTGGTCTGGGCCGGTACCCTGGTGGCACAGCCCGTCTACAAATGGGTGGATGCGCAAGGGCAGACGCATTACGGCTCGCAGCTGCCGCCGCAGCAGGCGGATGCATCGCAGGTCAAGGTCTCTCCCAACGGTAGCTCGGGGGCGGGCGCGGGGCGCTTTGGCGAAGGACCGGAGACACGCAATCCCGACGGCACCAGGAAGCTGCCCAAGGGCGCTCAGGAAATGGCCGACGGTCTGGCCCAGGGCCTGAGAAAGGTCGATGGCAAGGAAGTGGCGCTGAACTGCGCGCTGGCGGTGGACAACATCCGCAGCCAGATCGAGACCATGCTGGAAAACGGCCAGAAAAACCTCAGGGGCGGCTATATCACCCAGGCCCAGTACGACAGCTCGGCGGGTAACTTCGTGAAGCTGCGCTCCCAGGCCACGGTCAGCGACTGCAAGGCCGCCACGGGCCGCTCGCGCGATATGTACCAGTGCATGACCAGCATGCACAACCATCTGGTTGGCTGCGCCGAAAAGCACAGGCCCTGAGCAGCTCGGCCGGTTTCAGAACACTTCTCAGGTCTCGGCCCACATGCGCAGCAGGTTGTGATAGTGGCCGGTCAGGCTGACGGTTTCCTCGGTTTCACCGAACTTTCCGCGCAGGCCCGTGATGGCCTGATCCATCTCGAACAGCATGGCCCGGCGTGCATCGTCGCGCACCATGCTCTGGGCCCAGAAGAAGGAGCAGATCCGCTCGCCGCGTGTCACTGGCTCGACCCGGTGCAGGCTGGTTGACGGGTAGAGAATGAGGTCGCCTGCGGGCAGCTTGACCTCGTGCGTGCCGTAGGTGTCGACCACGACCAGCTCGCCGCCCTCGTAGTCCTCGGGCTCGCAGAGAAACAGCGTGCAGGACACATCGGTGCGCAGCCACTGCTCGGAGCCCGCGACGCGGCGAGCCGCGCCGTCCACATGCAGGCCGTAGGTTTCGCTGTCGCTGTAGCAGTTGAACAGCGGCGGCATGGTGCGTGCGGGCAGGGCGGCGCTGAAGAACAGCGGGCTGGCGGCCAGCGCCTGCAAGATGATGCGGCCCTGCTCCTGGGCCACGGGCGAGTGCTCGGGCAGCTGCCGGTTGCGCTTGACCTGGGCGCCCTGGCTGCCCACGGTGGCGCGGCCGTCGACCCAGTCGGCAGCATCAATGGCGGCACGCATGCTGGCGACCTGCTCGCGGCTCAGGACATTGGGGATGTGCAGCATCATGGTGAGAATCTTTTGAAATGGAGAAGCCCCGCTTGGGCGAGGCTGCAAGTCGGAAAGTGGATCGCTGTCGCTGAAGACGGCGCGACCCAGGTAAGAGACATCAAGCAAGGGCCGCCCCGCAGCGAAGATGTCGCCCCCCTCCGGCGCTCAGCGCCAGAGAGGGGGAAGGCGCGTCAGCGCCTCAGGGGGAGAACTTCCAATCAGAACTTGAAGTTTGCCGTCAGACGGGCCGAGCGTGCAATGCCGGGGAAGTAGCGGTAGCCGCTCTTGTTGATGGCTGCCACATAGTCCTTGTCGAACAGATTGAAGACATTGAGCTGGATGTCCAGATTCTTGTTCACGCGGTAGCTGGCCATGGCGTCAAACACCCAGTAGGAGTCCGTGTGGCTGGGCGTGCCCACGGCACCGTCGGTGCCGCGCTTGAGGCCGCCCGCATAGCGCGCGCCGCCGCCAATCGTCAGGCCGAAGGGCAGCTGATAGGTGCTCCAGAGGCTGAAGGCATTCTTGGGCGTATAGGTCAGACCGTTGCTGGCGTCGGCTGCCACCAGGGCACCGGTGTCGACCTTGGTGTTCTGCACGGTGTAGCCCGCGCTCACGCCCCAGGCCTTGTTGATCTGGCCGATCACGCCCAGCTCCAGGCCCTGCACGATCTTCTTGCCGGTCTGGCCCACGGTGCCGTCGGAGTTGGTGACGATCTCGTTGGTCACTTCAGTGCGGAACAGCGCGCCGCTGAGCATCAGGTTCTTTTCCGCCAGCTCCCATTTGCTGCCCAGCTCCAGCGTCTTGGCCTTCTGCGGGTCCATATTGGGGTTGGCGGCATTGTTCACGGCGGCCGACAGCGCAAAGTTGCTGCCGCCCGGTGGCTGCTGCGAGAGAGCGTAGTTCATGTACACGCTGCCATTGGGCGCGGGCTTGTAGAGCAGGCCGGCCTTCCAGCTCAGCAAGGTGCCGGACTTGCTCAGGCCATCCGAGGTGGTGGGCACCACGGTGCCCGCAGGGTTGCTGCCGCAGGGCTGGGTGGTCGAGGTGGCCGTGCAGACCGCCATGGCGTTGTACGAGGTCTTGTAGCGGTCCAGGCGCAGGCCCAGATTGGCCTGCCACTGGTCGTTGAACTTCAGCGTGTCGAAGGCATACAGCGCCACGGTGTCGGTCTTGCCCTTGCTGTCGGCGCCGTTGCGTACATAGGCAGGCAGCGTGACGCTGGCGTCGGGGTTGTACACGCTGACCCGGCTGGGTACCGAGCCCGAGGTGGCCAGGCCGTAATTGGTCTGTTCCTCGCGCGTCAGCTCCAGGCCCAGGCTCAGATCATGCTGCACGCTGCCGGTGGCAAGGCTGGTGCTCAGATTGGTCTGGTTGGTCAGGATGCGGTTGACCTGATCCTTGGTGTTGATGAGGCGCGCCATCGACCATGTGGATGGATCGGCGGGGTTGGGAGTCTGCAGACCATTGCTGCCAAGCACGCCGCCCGCAGAATAGCCCTGGCCCATGATGGCCGAGAGCAGATAGTCCTGCTTGGTCTCGCCCCAGCGCGTGGTGTTGCGCAGCTTGGTGGTGGACGAGAAGTCATGCTCTACCTTCAGCGTCGCCATATTGGCCGTCACATCGTCGTGGTCGGAGGCCGTGCCGTAGAAGTTCTTGCTGTTGACGCGTGCTGCAGAATCCAGAAAGGCGCGGCGGCCCGCATAGCCCGCAGCGTCGGGAGAGGTGTAGCCAGGCAGGCCGATGGTGGCAACGCCGCCGTCGGGCACATTGCTCTGCTTGATGTGCAACAGGTTCACGAACACGCGGGTGGGCGAGTTCAGGCCGAAGGCGAACGAGGGCGCAATGCCCCAGCGGTTGTTCTCGATGCCGTTGCGGCCCGCCACATTGGCGTCCTGCGCCATGGCGTTCAGGCGCACGGCCGTGCCGGTCTCGGCATTGATGACGCGGTTCAGGTCGATGCTGGCGCGTTTGTAGCTGGCCGAGCCCAGGCCCAGGGAGCCGCCGAAGCTGTTGTTCAGATTGGCCTGCTTGCTCACCAGATTGATGGCACCCGTGGGGGCGCTGCGACCGTAGTCCGTGCCGGCCGGGCCCTTGGTGACTTCGACCTGGTCGATGTTGAACATATCGCGCGAGATCGAGCCTATGTCGCGTACGCCGTCCACATAGATGCTGCTGGAGCTGTCGAAGCCGCGCATATAGACGGCGTCGCCGGTGCTGGTGTTGCCGTTCTCGCCCGCGTAGAAGGTGCCGGCGCCGGGCACATTGCGCAGTGCCTCGGTCAGCGTGGTGGCGCCTTGCTCCTGCAGCAGTTGCTCCTTGATGACGTTGACGGTCTGCGTGGTGTTGACCAGCGGTTGGGTGAACTTGGGCGAGGACAGCTGGCCGGGCGTGTAGCCGGTGTCGGCCTTGCCTTCCACCTTGACTTCCTTGAGCGTGGTTTCTGTGGACTGGGCCTGCGCTGGCAGTGCCAGCGTGGCGCCGGCCAGCACGGTGGCGCAGGCGACCAGGCCGGCGGAGGAAGGCAAGCGGCCCGCGGAATGCTTGCGGCTTTGGATATAGATGT
The DNA here is from genome assembly GCF_039581415.1 of Comamonas sp. F1-6. Taxonomy (NCBI): domain Bacteria; kingdom Pseudomonadati; phylum Pseudomonadota; class Betaproteobacteria; order Burkholderiales; family Comamonadaceae; genus Comamonas; species Comamonas sp. F1-6. The sequence continues at coordinate 72,131 of NZ_JBCPWN010000002.1, read as the reverse complement.
TGGATTGAGCCATGTTGAAAGGACTGGAAGTGAAGACAGTTGGCTGGCTGGTACTGGCTGTCTGCACTTGTGATGCGAGCGCAGACGCGGGTGGCGTCCGGGCGAAGTCCTGGCTGGCTAAAGCGTACTCGGGTACGAATGCAGCGAATGATAATGATTCTTAATATAACTTTGCGAAAGTTTACGGAGAATCATGCACGGCGTTGTTGCATAGCAACATGGTTGGGATAGGCGGGCGCTCGCTTCACTTCCAATATGAGAGCTACTACCGCCTTTTCTATCTGTATTTCAAGGTGATAGAGCATTGAAATCATCGAGCAGCATGCGTTGGCTGCTTCTTTTTTAGAGTATTTACGGTCGCGTAGCCTGGGCGCTGTCCCTGGCCTGCAGCAGCAAATCATGCAACAAGGCCTGCTGGGCCGCAGGAAAGTCGCTGAGCAGCTCGGTGGCTATCTGCTCGCGCCGGCTTCTGAGCTGGTCGAACAACTGCTGTCCCCTGGTGCTGAGCTGCAGGCAGCGTACGCGCTTGTCGGCTTCGCTGGCAGAGCGCTCCAGCCAGCCCTTGTCCTGCAACTGGGCCAGGGTGCGCGCCATCTGGGCCTTGTCGGTGTGACTGTGCTCGACCAGTTCCTTTTGCGTGATGCCGGGGTGGCGACCGGTGTGCATGAGGATGCGGAATTCGTTGAAGGTCAGCCCCGGTTGCACCGCTTCAAGCGACTCAAGCAGGCGCGCGCGAAACAGGTGCAGCAGATCGTGCAGCACCTCGAACACTTCGGCAGCGATGGATGAACTCATGGTGGGAAAGGTTGTTTGTTGACTTAGTCAACTTATTAATGGATATTTCGTGGACTTTATCAACTTAATGAAAATCATGTCCAACACCGAGACAGTGTCCATCATGCAGCGTGTACGCCACGAATTCCGCTCGCGCCATGTGCAGTTGCTGGCGCGCGAGCAGCTCAGCCCCGGCTTTATCCGCCTGACCGTGGGCGGCCCCGAACTGGCAGGCTTTGTCAGCGCGGGCTTTGACGACCATACCAAGCTCATCCTGCCCCAGGTCGGGATGGACAGGCCCAATCTGCCGCAGATGGTCGACGGTCGCCCGCATATAGCCGGCGAGCGCCCCACCATGCGCGACTACACGCCGCTGAACTACGACGCCGCCCGCAACACGCTGCAGCTGGAGTTCGCCGAGCATGGCTCGGGCCCGGCCGTGGAATGGGCGCGCGCAGCACCTATCGGCCAATGGCTGGGCCTGGCCGGCCCGCGCGGGAGCCTGGTCGTGCCCGCCGATCTGGACTGGCATGTGCTGCTGGGCGATGAAAGCGCCATGCCCGCCATGGAGCGCCGCCTGGCGGAACTGCCGGCCGGCAGCCGCGCCATCGTGCGGGTGCAGATCGGCAATCAGGTCGATCAACGCCACTGGCGCAGCGCCGCAGCGCTGGACCTGCAGTGGGTGAGTTCGCTGGCCGATGCGGTGGATGCGCTGGAACTGCCCGAAGGCGAGGGCTTTGTCTGGGCTGCAGGCGAGAATCGTGCTATGGCCGATCTGCGCAAGCGCATCCTGGCCAAGCCCGGTGCCCATCCCAGGCGTATGCGGATTGCGTCCTACTGGAAGCAGGGCGAGGCCGCTCACCACGAGGAACTGAGCGCGAATGACTGAAGAGACAAGTCCGCCTTCACGACTCACTGCAATACTGCGTCGCAAGCTGCACAAGCGCTACACATCCCTGGTGTTTGCCTTCTACATGGCGCTGATCATGGCGTTCTTCATGTGCTGCATCATCGTGGCGGCCAACGGCGGCCTGGGGGAGGGCTATGGATGGCGAGTGCTCAAGGCCTATGCGCTGGCCATGCCTTCGGCCTTTGCTTGCGTGGTGTTGGTGCGTCCGCTGGTCATGCGGCTGGTTGCCGCCACCGTGCAGCACTGAGCGTTCCTCACTGATTGAGCAGGACGGGGGCGCCGGTTGCATCGCGCCGCAGCTCGGCCGCGCCGCTGGCAAGCAGACTCTCGATCAGGCTTTCCAGCCATTGCTGTGCGGTCTGTGCGCCAAAGTATCTCTGGTGCAGGATGCCGAAATAAGGAGTGGCATGAACCCAGTCCTGCAGATCCTGCACTCTGATGCTTTGCCACTCCAGCAGCTTGTATTTGAGCAGTACCTTGGCGGCATAGCTGGCATGGCGTTCCGGAGTCTGGACAAAGCCTGCCAGCCGCTTTCGGGCAATGCCCAGAGCCGCCCGCACATCGCCAAACAAGCCGCCGTGTCCGGGAATGACGAGGCGGGGCTCCAGGCGTTCGATGACGTCCAGTGTCGCGGCGACCTCGTCGAAGGCGGCAATGCCTTCGATCTCGGGGAAGACCACGCCAAAGCCGTTTTCCCATAGCGCATCGGCAGAGATCAGGATGCGACTGTCAGGCTCGAACAGAATCACAGAATGCGGATCATGGCCGGGGGCTGCATGGATCTGCCAGTCGCGGCCCGACAGGCCTACCGTGCTGCCTGGCTGCAGCAAGCCCGTGATGGCAAAGCGCGGGCATTCCTGGCCCGTGGGGGCGTAGCTGAGGGCGGCGTCGTCCCAGTTGCGCACCTGCTCGGCCTGACCTGGTGCGATAAAGGTCTGAACCTGTGGATAAGCCTGCTGTAGTGCAGCATTGCCTCCGCAATGGTCGCTGTGCAGATGGGTGTTGAGAATGCGCGCCAGCGGCTGACCTTCCAGCGTGCTTTCGATCAGTGCCAGTGTTTGTGCGGAGTGCGTGACATAGCCGGTGTCGATGACGGCAGCACCTTCGGCATCGCCGGCCTGTGCGGCAAAGACGATATTGTTGGCTGACAGCCAGCCGCGCTCCAGCACGGTCATGCCGGGCGGCAGTGGGACATGCATTGCCGGGGATGCATTCATCGGACTGGTCTCCTGTGCGGTGCTTTGTTTGCACAAGCCTAGCAGACCGCTCATTACGCAGCTGTCGCGCGGGCGAGCTGCTCAGTGCTGCTCAGTGCGATTCGGCCGAAGGCAGGATGTTGCGGCGAATCACCACGGGCTTGCCGCCAAAGCGCTGCTTGGACAGCCAGTGCGCCAGGGCCGAGTCGAGATGCGTGGCGTGGCCGGGAAACCAGTCCACCAGGGCCTTGGTCAGATCGCGGCAAAGGGCGACATTGCCTTCGGCGAGCTTGACGCGGACCTCTGCCACCGACCTGAGCACGGCCGCATGTTCGTCGATATGGCAGTCGCGTGGTGGGAAGCCGGTGCTCAGCATCCACTGGTCCTCTTCGGCAAAGTGGTGCTGCAGATGGGTCTGCATGGCTTGCAGCAGACTGGGCAGCTCGCTGTCTTCGGCGGTTTGCAGCAGGGCAATCAGCTCGACGAATTCCTCGTGCAATTCGTCCATGGGCCCGTGGCCCATGAGCAGATGGTCTCCCCAGACCAGGGTGGCGGTGTGGCTCATGGCAATGTCTTCTTGTGAATGCTTCGGAGTGCGCGCAGCTTGTCTCTGAAGACCATTATGCAAGCCGTATCGGTGGGCAGGCATCCTCCAAAAGAGGGGGGGCGGTCTGCCGTGCGGGCAAAAGAAAAAGCCTCTTGAACCGAAATTCAAGAGGCTTTGTCTGGTGCGCGATACATGGATCGAACATGTGACCCCTGCCGTGTGAAGGCAGTGCTCTACCGCTGAGCTAATCGCGCTTTAACTGGTGGGTGATACATGGATCGAACATGTGACCCCTGCCGTGTGAAGGCAGTGCTCTACCGCTGAGCTAATCACCCGAAGACCGCAATTCTAGCAGCAACTTTGGAAGTCTTCGGGAAAACTCGTAAATTTTCTGAAAAAACTCAGTTCGAGCGCAGCTCGCGCCGCAGGATCTTGCCCACATTGGTCTTGGGCAGTTCGTCGCGGAACTCGATATAGCGTGGCCGTTTGTAGCCCGTCAACTGCTCCTGGCAGTAGCGCATGACCCGGTCTTCCGTCAGCGAGGGGTCGCTGCGCACCACATAGACCTTGATCGATTCGCCCTGCTGATCGTCCTTGACGCCCACGGCTGCGCATTCGAGCACGCCGGGGCACATGGAGATGACGTTCTCCAGCTCGTTCGGATAGACGTTGAAGCCGCTGACCACCATCATGTCCTTTTTGCGGTCGATGATGCGGGTGTATCCCTCGTCGTCCAGCACACCGATATCGCCGGTGCGCATATAGCCGTCGGCCGTGAAGGCCTTGGCGGTCTCTGCAGGCTGGTTGTAGTAACTGTGCATGACGTTGGGGCCCTTGATGCAGAGCTCTCCCGCCTGGCCGTTGGGCAGGTTGTGGCCTTCATCGTCCTTGATGGCGACCGAGATGCTGGGCAGCGGCAGGCCTATGGTGCCGGTGAACTCCTTGTTGGTCACGGGATTGTTCGTGCCTATGGCGCAGGTCTCGCTCATGCCCCAGCCTTCGATCATGGCGCAGCCCGTGGTCTGCTGCCACTGACGCGCCGTGCCTTCGGACGCCGCCATGCCGCCGGCCTGGGAGATGAACAACTGCGAGAAATCGAGCTGGCGGAACTCCGGGTTGTTGAGCAGCGCATTGAACAAGGTGTTCACGGCTGGCAGCACATGGAAGGGCCGCTTCTTGAGCACCTTCACAAATTTCGGGATATCGCGTGGGTTGGGAATCAGACTCAGGCTGCCGCCCAGTCGCATGGCGAACAGGCTCACGGTGAGCGCGAAGATGTGATAGAGCGGCAAGGCCGCCACGATATGGGTTTCATTGGCCTTGACCCTGCCTTCCAGCGCTGGGGTGAACCAGGTATGGGCCTGCAGCGTGGCGGCGACGATATTGCGATGGGTCAGTACAGCCCCCTTGGACAGGCCTGTGGTGCCGCCCGTGTATTGCAGAAAGGCAATCGAGTCCAGCGTGGCCGTGCTGGGGATGAGCTTGCGTCCAGCGCCCTCGGTCAGCGCCTTGCTGAACTGGGTGACCTGGCGCTGCTGGCTGCCGGCGCCTGAATCCGAGCCAAGGGGCAGGTCGAAGGCCGGCACCATCTTGGCCAGATGGCGCACGGCAAAGGTGATCCAGCTGCCGTACAGGCCGCCGAGCAGATCGCCCATGCTGGTCAGGCAGATATGGCGGATATGGCTGCGCTCCAGCACCTGGGCCAGGGTGTGGGCAAAGTTCTCCAGGATGATGATGGCCGTGGCGCCCGAGTCCTTGAGCTGATGCTCGAGCTCGCGCGCGGTGTAGAGCGGGTTGACGTTGACGCAGGTAAAGCCTGCACGCAGCACGCCGGCCATGCTGACGGCGAACTGCGGCACATTGGGCAGCATGATGGCCACGCGCGCTCCTGGCTCCAGACCCAGACTCTGCAGCCAGGCCCCCATCTGTGCGGATAGCCGGTCCAGCTCGGCATAGCTCATCCAGCGGTCCATGCAGACCGAAAACGGCCGCTCTGCATGCTGGCTGAAGGCTTCTTCGAGCAGGTGCACCAGCGAGCGGTACTGTTCGGGCTGCACATCGTGCGGCACATTGGGCGGATAGTTCTTGAACCAGGGAGCGGCAGCGTCCATAGAAGAGGTACCTTGCAGAAGCCGCTCGTCGTCCAGGGAAGAGGGCGGCGGGTTGAACAAAGAAGGCCAGCGTGCAAAACCTGCGCTGCGGCTGATTCTGCGGATGCGGTCTGTCAGGGTCTACGGGGGCTTGTCCTAGGCGTGGAGCGGCATGCTTGCTACGCTGGGTCCGAGAACGCAAACACGTTCTGAGGAGGAGCAGCTTTGAATACCTGGTTCTGGCGCTGTGTGGTGATGGGAAGCTGGCTGGCGCTGTTGCTCTGGTGCAGCTATTGGTGGCCGCGCTCAGTGGCTGTGGCACTGCTGGGCGCGGGGCTGATTGCGAGCGGAGCCGGGCTGCAGCTGGGCACGCAGATGCTGATGATGCGTGCGGTGCTGCGCGGTCGTGGATTGCCGCTGCCGCCTGCCATGGTCGCGCTGCGGGCCTGGTTTGCCGAGTGGCGCTGGGCCTGGCGGCTGTTCGGCTGGCAGATTCCTTTTGGCGAGCATGCAGAGCCCGATGGAGTGCCTGTGGATCGCGAGGGCAAGCAGCTGCAAGGGCAAGTGGGCGTGGTACTGGTGCATGGCTATTTCTGCAACCGTGGCGTGTGGACCGTGTGGCTGCGCAGGCTCAAGGCACGCGGTATTCCCTGCATGGCCGTGACGCTGGAGCCGGCTCATGGCAGTCCAGCCGATGCCATGGTGGACGATCTCGACAGATGCGTGAAAGCCATGGTCCAGCAAACCGGCCGTGCCCCTCTTCTGGTTGCGCACAGCATGGGCGGTCTGGTGGTGCGGGCCTGGCTCAATCGGCTCGATGCTGATGAGCGTGCGCGCCATGCGGCCCATGTGGTCACCGTGGCCACGCCGCATGGCGGAGCCTGGCTGGCGCGGTTTGCGCAGCGCCTGCCGGCCGTGGATATGCGCGAAGGCAGCGACTGGCTGCAGCGGCTGGGGCCGCCGCCCCAGGATGTGTCATTCAGCTGCTGGTGCAGCAGCAGCGACAACATCGTCTTCCCCCCTGGTCTTGCGATCTTGCCGAATGCGCAGTGTCATCAGGTCGACGATGCAGCGCATATGCAGCTGCTGTTCGATCCTCGGGTCTGGCAGCACTGCCTGCAGTTGCAGGCGCAATTGCAGAGCGGGCATCAGGCAGCCGAGGTGGGCGCCTCCGCAGCCGACGCCGGGGCACGGGCCTGCGGGTCCTGAATCAGGTGGATGTCGGTGGCGGAAACCAGGGCGATCTGCTGCTCGGCGCAGCGCTGCAGCAGGCCGAACAGCAGGTCGCTGCGCGTGCTATAGACAGTGCGCGAACTGGAGACATGGCCGAAGCTGGTGATGTTGACCACGCTGCCATTGATGGAGTCCACATACATTGAAGGAGCAGGGGTGCTCAGCACGGCCTCATGCTCGGCATAAAGGCCCAGCAGCACCTCGCGCAGCTTGACGATATCGGTGTTCAGCGGCACCGAGAACGCGATCGAGATGCGGCCTAGCGCGCCATCCATGGTCAGGTTCTGCACGGACTTGGTGATGAACTCCGAGTTGGGCACGATGACGGTGGATTTGTCATCGGTCTGAATCTCGGTGGCGCGCACGCTGATGCGGCGGATGTCGCCGACCTGATCGCCGATACGCACGCGGTCGCCCAACTTCACGGGGCGCTCGGCCAGCAGAATCAGGCCCGAGACAAAGTTCTGCGTGATGGCCTGCAGACCGAAGCCGATGCCGACGGACAAGGCGCTGGCCAGCAGAGCCACTTTTTCAAAGCCTATGCCCAGGGCCGCCAGCGTCCACAGGCCGGACAGCAAAATGCCCATATAGCGGGCCACGGTGCTGATGGAGTTGCGTGCGCCTATATCCAGCTCGGTCTTGGGCAGATAGGTTTCCACCAGCCAGTGCTGCAAGGCGCCAAACACGGTCAGGCCTGCAACCAGCACCAGCAGGCCGCGCAAGATCGTCATGGGGCGCAGGAAGGAGTCGCCCACGGGCAGGCCATTAGTCAGCGTATCGGCCAGCACGATCAGGCTGCTGGAGTTGCCAAAGGGCGCGATCAGCGCCATCAGCCCCAGCAGCAACAGACAGACACGCGTGAGAGCCGACAACAGCACGCCGACCTGCTCCAGGCGCGAGGGCTTGAGCCCCGTACCGGCAGCGAAGCCCTGGCCGATACGGCTCTCGCTGGAGCACAGCCAGGTAAAGAGGTCGTCGGCAAACTTCATCAGCAGCGAGGTGGCCAGAACCACCACAGTGATCCAGACCATTTGCGTGGCTGCGAATACCGAAAAGTTCAGATAACCGATCAGCGCTGCGATCAGCGCGGCCAGCACCGTCAGATGCCCGCCCAGCCAGGCCAGCATCAGCCAGCGACTGGTTGCCGCAGGCCGGTAATCGTCACCATGATGAGCGGCCTTCTCGCGCTCGGCCAGTTGCTGGCGCTTGCGTTGCTTGTTGATGACCATCAGCACCGACATGATGAGCAAGGCATAGACGAGCGCAATCAGTCCGTCCAGGGCCACGCTGCTGACGGCACTGGTGCGTGCGGCAATGTCTACCGCGTTGAGCATCATGGAGAACCAGGTCAGACCGGCGGCTCCCCAGGCAAAGCGTGTGAGCGCAGGGGCGGCGATGTCGTCGATGTTGAGCAGTCGCCAGGTCGGACGCTTGGGCACCAGCAGGCAGGCGCTGACGGAGAGGAAGAAGGCGGCGACAAATGAGGATTGAATCCAGGCATCGGCCACGGTCTGCAGGCGCGGTGCAATCGCGTCTATGGAGCGCAGGCTCTCGATGAATATCAGACTGGCCAGGCCGGGCAGGGCCGTACCCACTACCAGCATCCAGACAGCCAGACCTGTGCGGCGTAGCCGTCCGTTGGGTGCGCGTTCGGAGGCCGCAAATTTGCGGCCTGCATAGCGCAGGCCGATGCGCAGCGGAAACATCACAAACAGCGCCAGGGCAATGCCGGTCAGCGTGGCCGACCAGCCATGTTCGGCAATGGCTGTCGCAAAGCTGGCCTGGCCCTGGCGTGTCAGGGCCGCAATGCGCTGCAGGTCGGTTGGCAGATGTTCGGCAAACTGCTTCCACAGCGAGGGCGACAGCGGCGATGCCACTTTGCGGGCGATCTGTGCGTTGAACTGCTGGGTGCGGATTTTCTCGATGCTGTCCGTGGTCTGTTTGGCCTCCATGGACAACAGCTTGCCGCGCTTGAGCGCGGAGTCCAGCTCGCTGTGCTGCTGCGCCAGATCCTTGCGCTGCAGGCTCAGTTCGGGGGATTCCTCGCTGCCTTCGGCCACCGGACCCAGCTGGGCAATGCGAGCGTCGATTTGCTTGAGCAGCGGCTCCAGCGCCGTGACGGCATTGTCGGCATCGCGTTTGGACTGCAGGGCTTTTTCGGACAGTGCCTGCAGCGTTTCGGAGGTGTCGGCGTCATCGAGCGACTGGCGTACCTTGTCCAGGGTGTTCGATGCTTGTTGAATCTGGGCGATGGACGTGGTCTGGATATCGCCATTGGCAGGCAGCTCGGCCGCGACGGCCAGACCTATGCAAAGTTGGAGCGCTAAAAGCCAGCGCAGCAGTTGGTTGCAGCGGTAATGCATTGTGAAGAAGTGAGTGGGCGGCAGTTTGCCTCTGGCGCTCACTATAGGTGCAATGCTGCGGTCAGGGTTTCAGGGCGCAGCCAAGTCATACAGGGCTTGCAGCCTGGATATTCGGCGTCGGATGCTATTGAAAATGGAGCTTTATGCGCTTTTCTGGAAAGGAATAGAGCCGAATTCTCATCTGACAATTCGGCTCTTGACCTCGCGCTTGCCAAGGCGCGTGCCGGTATACATCCGCTGACTAAATCAGCTGCTCGCCGGGCAGCAACTCCTTGGCGCCAATGGTGGGCAACTGACGCAGCTGCTCATACAGCGGCGCAAAGTCGGTATCGGCCAGGTTCAGCAGGTGGGGCATGTCGTCAATCACGAAATAGGTCTGCTGATAGGTGTCGATCTTGTAGAGCGTGCGCATGGTGCGCTCCAGCTGCAGCGGCAAACGGTGCGGCTGCGGGCTGTTGACGCTGTACTCCAGCTCGCCCACAGAGCTGAGAATGCCTGCGCCATAGGCGCGCACGCCGCCGCTCTCACGGATCAGACCGAATTCCACCGTGTACCAGTACAGGCGCGACAGCATCTCGCAGGCGCCGAGCTCGGCGGCCTTGAGGCCGCCCTGTCCGTAGGCCTGGATGAAATCGGCCATGACGGGGTTGAACAGCAGCGGCACATGGCCAAAGAGGTCGTGAAAGACGTCGGGCTCGACGATGTATTCGAACTCCTCGGGCTTGCGTATCCAGTCCGTGACCGGGAATTTGCGCTGGGCCAGCAGCGAGAAGAACGGTACCTCGGGAATCAGACCTGGAACGCCGACGATCTCCCAGCCCGTGGCCTTGAATAGTCGCTCGTTGATTTCCTCGAAGCGCGGAATGCGCTCCTTGGCGCCCAGCGACGGCAGGGCGTCGATGAAATGCTGGCTGGCGCGGCCCGGCAGCAGCGCGGATTGGCGCTCGTAGAGGCGGTGGTAGGTGTCATGCTCGGCCTCGGTATAGGCGGCATAGTCTTGCGTGCAGGTGTAGTCCGCATGGGCACGCGTGTAGTCGCCGCGTGGAGGGCGATCGGACTGGCCATAGACGACGGGGGCCGCGCCGATGCCGCCGGTCATGGCGGTGCTGTTCTGGATGCTGTTCATAAGGTACTCCCTGAGATGAGGGGTCGCGAAGGCTGCGGCCAGAGCTCGTGGCCGGGGCGCAGCAGGGAAAAGGAGAAGCGAGCCGAAAGCTGGCTCAGTGCATCTGTATCTGGGCGCGCTTGACGAGCTGTCCGTAGCGCGCATGCTCGGCCTGCACCAGGCGGGCAAAGTCCTGCAGACGCAGGTCGTCGCGCACCACGCCCATGGCGTCGAAGTACTGCTGTATATCGGGCCTTTGCAGCGTCTGGGCAAAAGTCTCCGACCAGCGCTTGGCCTGGCTGTCCGTGATGCCGGCAGTGGCAAAGATGCCGAACCAGGTAGTCAGATTCATGCCCTTGATGCTGTCGTCCAGGCTGGGCACTTCCGGCAGAGCCGGCAGCGGCGAGCGCCAGGTCACGCCAATGGCCTTGAGCCTGCCGGCCCGCAGATGAGGCAGAGCCGAGGCAATGTTGTCGAACATCAGATCGGCCGTGCCCTCGAGCAAGGCCGACAGAGCCGGTCTGGCCCCGCCAAACGGCAGGTGCTGGAGCGGAACCTGGGTCAGCGACTGGAACCACTGGCCCGCTATATGGCCGATGCTGCCGTTGCCCGCCGAGGCATAGCGCAGGGGCTGCCGGTGCTTGGACATGAAGCGCAGCAAATCCTCGGGCGTGTAGATGCGCCACTGCATGGCCAGTTCGCTGCGCATGACCAGCACATGAGGCATGCGGGCCACGAGTGTCAGCGGCTGAAAGTCGCGCAGCGGATCGTAGGGCAACTGGGGGTTGAGCCAGGGAAGGATGGCATGTGTGGCCACGGCACCCATCAGCAGCATGGGCTCGCGCGCTCCTGCTCTGGCCACCATGGCTGCACCCGTGGCGCCACCGTCGCCTGCGACATTGAGCACATTGATATTGCCCAGGGCCGTGGTTTCCTGCGTCAGCTTGCGCGCTGCCCGATCCAGCGGCCCGCCCGCCGCATAGGGAACGACCAGCGAGAGTTCGTTGCGGCTGCGGCTGGAATTCGACGGCAGGGCGCTCGCATCCCGGGCAGCATGCGCGCTGTCCGCGATCAGGGAGGTCGCCGAAGCCACCGCCAGGGTCATGGCCTGGCGGCGGGAAAGGCGCCAGGTGTCGGCAGGCGCGTCCAGCCTCGGTGCTCTGCAGTCCTCGGGGGCTGTAGCGGGGGGCTGATGGGGGCGCGACACTGGATCCTTCCGGGCGTTGAAGCTGGCTGCGCCGACTCACGTCAGGCGTGGATGCGGCAGTGCAGCATGGCGGGAAGTATAGGGACGGAAATCGGTCGCCACATGGTCCGTTTGATGGAGTGGTAACCATTGGTATCTTTTTGATGTATTGCGTAGCGCCGGAGCCCACGCCGGCCATGCTGCAAGCGAGCAGACGAGGCGGGTGAAGGCCGAGGTGGCGCATGGCAGGCTCCGTTGATCTGGCTCAGGTCTTGAGCACGCCGCGGCGCATCTGGTCGAGTTCCATGGTCTCGAACAAGGCCTTGAAATTGCCCTCGCCAAAGCCGCTATTGCCCTTGCGCTGGATGAACTCGAAGAAGATGGGACCCAGCTGGTTTTCGCTGAAGATCTGCAGCAGCAGCTCGCCGGGCTGGCCGTCCACCAGGATGTTGCGCGCCAGCAGCTCGGGAATGGGTTCCTGCAGGTCCGGGATGCGCTTGGGCAGCAGCTCGTAATAGGTCTCGCTGGTGTTCAGCAGCTTGATGCCGTTCATCTGCAGACCGTCCACGGTGTCGTAGAGATTGGTCGAGCCCAGCGCGATGTGCTGTATGCCTTCGCCGTGGTACATGTCCAGATATTCCTGAATCTGGCCGGCCTTGTCGTTGCCTTCCTCGTTGATGGGAATGCGGATCTTGCCGCAGGGGCTGGTCATGGCCTTGCTCTTGACGCCTGTGGCCTGACCTTCGATGTCGAAGTAGCGGATCTCGCGGAAGTTGAAGATGCGCTCGTAGAACTCGGCCAGCTCGGCCATGCGGCCGCGGTAGACGTTGTTGGTCAGGTGGTCGATATAGGTCAGGCCCAGGCCCTCGGGGTGCAGATCGGCACCGGGCAGAGGTTCGAAGTCCACGTCGAAGAAGCTGATATTGCCCAGGTCACCGTCCTTGGCACCATTCTTGCCGCGCCATTTGTCGATGAAATAGATCAGCGAGTCGCCAATGCCCTTGATGGCGGGAATGCTCAGTTCGCCGGGGGCGGCCTGCTGGGCATAGCCCCAGGCACCCAGCGAGGTGGCGCGCTCATAGGCGTACTTGGCGTCGTTGACGCGGATGGCGATGGCGCAGACGCTGGGGCCGTGCAGACGCGCGAAGCGCTGGGCAAAGCTGTCGGGCTCTGCATTGATGATGAAGTTGATCTCGCCCTGGCGATACAGGGTCACGTTCTTGCGGCGGTGCTTGGCGATGGCCTGAAAGCCCATGCGCTCGAACAGCTGACCCATGGCCACGGGATCGGGGGCCGCGTACTCGACGAACTCGAAGCCGTCCGTGCCCATGGGGTTGTCCCAGGTCTGGAACTGGCTGGCGTTGCTTTGAGTCAGTGGGGCGTTCATGGCAGAGGTCTCCATCGGGTAGGGGCGCAACACATGAAGAACAGGTGTCGACGATGGATGCACTGTAGGACAGGGCGCGGACAAGCTTCATGCAAAAATGCCTTGGCTGCAAACAGCTCAATGCATGAAAATTGCATAAAAAATTGATTTCATGCAATTTAAATGGTTATCAAGGGTTAACCATTAATAAAAACTGCGCTTTTTTTATAATCTGCCGCCATGAGTTCCATGCACACCATCGACAAACTGGATAAGGCAATTTTGCGCCGATTGCAGGCCAATGGCCGAGAAACTTATGACGTCATCGGGGAGCAGGTCGGCCTGTCGCCCAGCGCCGTGCTGCGCCGTGTCAAGCGGCTGGAGGAAAACGGTGTCATCGACCGCTATGTGGCTTTGGTGCAGCCCGAGACCGTGGGTCTGGGGCTGACCGCCTATATCAATGTGCGTCTGGAAAAATACACCGAAACCAGCAAGCGCAATCCCATGGATGTGTTCCGCGCCAGCGTGCAGACCTGGCCCGAGGTGGTGGAGTGCGTCTCCCTCACTGGCGAGATGGACTATCTGCTGCGGGTGGTGGTGGCAGACATGCAGCATTACAGTCGTTTCATCATGGACACGCTGCTCAAACACCCCAGTGTGCAGGATTGCAAAACCAGCTTTGTCATGGACCGGGTCAAGGTCACGACGGCCGTGCCGCTCTAAGCCTTCGTAGAGGTCCTTCATACGGACCATGACCTAGCCGGAAACAGAAGCTAAGGTGTTGAATTAGCGGAAAATCCTTACAGGATTGTTGCAATGCAACATGTGGCTTGTGAAACCTCGGGTTTTTACCTATATTTCAGGCTATGAACCTCCCCAAAGACTGGTTGACATCGCCCTGGCAGGCTGGCTCCGGCTGGCTGCGAGACATGGGCAAGTCCCATGGCGCCGAGCGTCGCTCGCCGTCCTTGGTCCCCATTCGTTCGCTGAGCCCGCGCCATCGCGACCGCATCATCAAGCATCTGCTCAAGCTGGATGCGCGTGATCGCTATCTGCGCTTTGGCTATGCGGCCAACGACGAGCAGGTGCGCCGCTATGTCGAGCAGCTCGATTTCGAGCGCGACGATATCTTCGGCATCTTCAACCGCCGCCTGGAATTGATCTCCATGGCGCATCTGGCCTTTGCCGGCCATCCCGAGCATGAGAAATGCGCGGAATTCGGCGTCTCCGTGCTCAAGAGTGCACGTGGCAAGGGGCTGGGGGCACGTCTGTTTGCACGTGCAGTGCTGCATGCGCGCAGCAAGAACGTGAGCATGATGTTCATCCATGCGCTGTCCGAGAACACGGCCATGCTCAAGATTGCGCGCAACGCGGGTGCCACGGTCAAGCGAGAGGGCTCGGAATCCGAAGCCTATCTGGAGTTGCCGCCTGCCGACTTCGAGACCCATGTCAGCGAGCTGGTGACGGAGCATCTGGGCGAGATGGACTATCAGCTCAAGAAGCAGGCCGTCAATTTCTGGGCTTTCCTGGCCGGCGTGCAGGAAGTGCGCAAGGGTGTGCAGGAAGGCCGCCATAAATCAGGCGAGTAAATCGTCTTGTGAAGCCAGCAAGGCTGCAGCCCAATAAAGACAGGCGCAAGCAGATATCAAAATAGCTTTGGCTGAGTGCGCTCGGAGACCGCCGCTCATGGCTTTTGTGAGCTAGCAAGCCGTCTGTCAACACAATCCGTTATTCTTGGGGACTTGTTCGACTACCGCACGTCCTGCACTCCAAGACAGTGTCTGACCCCCATCCTGCGCGACTTCCCGAGAAGGAAGACAAGCGAAGCTTCCTGCAAAAGGTGGCTGAGTTCATCCATCCGGCACCGGAGTCTCCCGATGAACTGATCGAAACCCTGGCCGAAGCCGAAGACAATCAGGTCATCGGCACCGAGTCGCGTGTCATGCTGGAGCGCGTGATTCGCATGGCCGACATGAGCGCCGGAGAAGTCATGGTGGCCGCGCCACGCATGGATCTCATCAATATCGATGCTCCGTATGAAGAAATCCTGCACCAGGTTCTGACCACGGCGCATTCGCGCTTTCCGGTCTACCAGGGCGAGCGCGAGAACATCATTGGCATTCTCATGGCCAAGGATTTGCTCAAGCTGCAGCGCTCTCCCACCCTGAACATTCGTGCTCTGGTGCGCCCGGCCGTCTTTGTGCCCGAGAGCAAGGGCCTGAACGACCTGCTGCGTGAGTTTCGCGCCAATCGCAATCATCTGGCCGTCGTCATCGACGAGTTCGGCCGTGTGGCCGGCCTGGTGACGATTGAAGATGTGCTGGAAGAAATCGTCGGCGAGATCGAGGACGAGTTTGACATCCCCGAGGACGAGGGCGATATCTTTGCTCTGGCCGACAACAGCTACCGCGTGGCGGGCGATGCCAGCATCGAGCATGTGAGCGAGGAGTTCGAGACTTCGCTGCATGCCAGCGACCCCGATGCCGAGTTCGATACCATCGGTGGATTGATTGCCCATGAAATCGGCCATGTGCCCAAGCGCGGCGAGCAGATTCATCTGGGCGGGCTGGAGTTCACGGTGCTCCACACCAAGGGCGGCGCGGTGCGCTGGTTCAAGGTGGTGCGCGATCCTTCCCCAGACAGCTTGGTTCGCAACTGATCGCGACTTGCGCAAATCCGGGTCAGGCCTGGTGTGATGCCGGTGGAAATACTGGTTGTGCCTCTTGGTTTGCACAAATCTTGGCGATACCTCGTATGCTTGAATTCACCCAACCGCCCGGTTGGGTGTTTTGTTAGTGCCTGCTGATTCCTATGACCACCACTGCCTCTACCGTTCAGACCGCTGCTGCCAGGCCCAAATGCTGGATGAGCTGGCTTTTGATGCTGATTGCAGGCGGGCTGCAGGCCTTCTCTCTGGCCTGGCCCTGGGCTCGCGGCCAGGGCGACGGCTGGCTGAGCTTGGCCGGAGGCTATGGCCGTCCGCTGTGGTGGCTGCAGATTCTGTCGCTGGCGGTGCTGGTTCATGCGCTGCTGGCTGCCCGTACCGCCGCTCAGGCGGCAGGCCGAGCCTGGCTGTTCGGCACGGCCTGGCTGGCGGCCACCTTCTGGTGGCTCTTCATCTCCATGCACACCTATGGCGGATTGGCGGCGCCATTGGCGGTGGCAGCCGTGTTGGCACTGGCGGGCTTTCTGGGTGGCTATTACGCCGTGGCTGCATGGTGCTTTAAGCGTTTGGCAAAGGCGCCGGATGCATTGTCAGCGCTGGTCTTTGCTGCACTCTGGACGCTGGCCGAGCTGGCGCGTGGCTGGCTCTGGACCGGTTTTCCCTGGGGCGCAGGCGGCTATGCCCATGTGGAAGGCCCGCTGGCCGTGCTGCCGCGCTGGATTGGCGTCTACGGCACGGGGTTTGTGGCGGCCTGGGCTGCAGCCTGGCTGGCGCTGCTGGTCTGGCGTATGCAGACCAGGTCGGCGTTGCTGAAATTCAAGCCGGCCCTGGCATCTGCTGTGGCCCTGGGTCTGGTCTGGGGCGGGCTGTGGTGGTCGCGTGATGCCGCCATTGAAGCACCTGGTCAGCTGCCCGGCATGAGCGTAGAGCTGCTGCAGGGCAATATTCCGCAGGATGAAAAGTTTGAAATGGGTTCGGGCGTGGTGGTGGCACTGCGCTGGTATGCCCAGCAGTTGCATGACGCCAGGGCCCAGTTGGTCGTGGCACCCGAGACAGCCATTCCACTGCTGCCTCAGCAGCTTCCTGAAGGCTATCTGGACTTTGTGCGCGCACCTTTTGTCGCCAAGGAATCCAGCCGCGCGGCTCTGGTGGGCCTTCCGCTGGGCAACTGGGACAAGGGCTTCACCAATACGGTCGAAGGCTGGCTGCCGGGGCAGACCCGGGCCTATCAATACGACAAGCACCATCTGGTGCCGTTTGGTGAGTTCATTCCGCCCATGTTCCGCTGGTTCACCGAACTCATGAATATTCCGCTGGGCGACTTCAATCGTGGCGCACTGGGCCAGCCCTCCATGAGCTGGGCGGGTGAGCGCCTGTCGCCCAATATCTGCTACGAAGACCTGTTTGGCGAAGAGCTTGCGGCCCATTTCGGCAATGCGGCGACGGCACCCACGGTGCTGGTCAATCTGAGTAATATCGGCTGGTTTGGCGACTCCGTGGCCATTGATCAGCATCTGTCCATCAGCCGCATGCGCGCGCTGGAGTTCGAGCGCCCCATGTTGCGCGCAACGAACACCGGAGCCACGGTGGTGATCGATCACAAAGGGCAAGTGGTGAAAGCACTGGCGCCTTTCGAGCGCGCGGTGCTGCAGGGCCGGGTTCAGGGGCGCGACGGGCTGACGCCTTATGCGCGCTGGGTGCATGCTCTGGGTCTGTTGCCTCTGACCCTGTTGTGCCTCGTGTTCTGCGCGCTGGCCTGGATCTCCTTGAGAAAGACCGAGGAAGGCGTAGTGTCCCGCACGGAATAAGCCACCTCGGCATCAGCGGCTGTGGCATTTGTGGCAGAGTCTTGGGCCTGAAAACGGGTATTGTGTCCTGGGTAGGGGCGTGAGCCTTGATAATCCCTGGTTGTACCGCCCGCAGTGGGCGCGCGCAGCGGGCGCGGGTCCCGTCACCCAAAATACAGAGTAACAGGTAGCTTGCACAGGCTGCCGCGGAGCAATTGAGAGAATGGCTGAATCTTTTTCCTACGAACAACTGATCGCGTCCGGCGAAGGCAAGCTGTTTGGTGCCGATAGCGGACGTCTGCCCCTGCCTCCCATGTTGATGTTCGATCGCATCACACATATCTCCGAGGACGGCGGTGCCCACGGTCTGGGCAAGATTGTTGCGGAACTGGACGTCAAGCCCGACCTGTGGTTCTTTGATTGCCACTTCCAGGGCGATCCCGTCATGCCCGGTTGCCTGGGCCTGGACGCCATGTGGCAGCTGATCGGCTTTTACCTGACCTGGCTGCGTTTGCCGGGTCGCGGTCGTGCCCTGGGTGCAGGCGAAGTCAAGTTTACAGGTGAAGTAGGTCCTGATGTCAAACTCGTGACATATGAAATTGATATCAAGCGAGTAATCAAGCGCAAGCTGAACATGGCCATTGGCGACGCACGCCTGCTGGCCGACGGCAAGGAAATTTACGTGGCCAATGACCTGCGCGTGGGTCTGTTCCTGCGTGAAGGTGATGCCAAGGGAACGGCAGCATGAGCAAGAAGCGGGTAGTGATCACCGGCGCGGGCATTGTCTCGTGCATCGGCAATGACCTGACAACCGTGGAGGCCTCGCTGCGCGAGGGCAAGAGCGGCATCAAGGCCATGCCCCAGTTCACGGAGCTGGGCATGCGCTCGCAGGTGGCAGGCATTCCCGAGATCGATATCGAGGCGCGCATCGACCGCAAGCAGTTACGCTTCATGGGCGATGCTGCTGCTTATTCGCAGATCGCCCTCGAAGACGCGATCAAGCAAGCGGGCCTCACGCCCGAGCAGGTGAGCAGCCCGCGCACCGGTCTGATCATGGGCTCTGGCGGCGGATCACCCGCCAACCAGATCGAGGCAGCCGATACGCTGCGCGAAAAAGGCATCCGCCGCGTCGGCCCTTACCAGGTCACACGATGCATGAGCTCCACGGTGTCGGCCTGCCTGGCAACCAACTTCAAGGTCAAGGGCATCAACTACTCCATCACCTCGGCCTGCTCCACCTCGGCCCACTGCATCGGAGCTGCGGCCCAGCAGATCGCCTGGGGCATGCAGGATGTGATGTTTGCCGGCGGCGGCGAAGAGCTGTCCTGGGGCATGTCGCTGCTGTTCGACGGCATGGGTGCCATGTCCAGCAAGTACAACGAGACGCCTGATAAGGCCTCGCGTGCCTACGATGCCAACCGTGACGGCTTCGTGATCGCTGGCGGCGGCGGTGCCGTGGTGCTGGAAAGCCTGGACCATGCGCTGGCCCGCGGTGCCAACATCCTGGCCGAAGTGGTGGGCTTTGGTGCCACCAGCGACGGTGAGGACATGGTCGCTCCTTCGGGCGACGGCGCCATCGCCTGCATGAAGCAGGCCATGGAAACCGTGGATGCGCCCATCGACTACATCAACACCCACGGCACATCGACCCCTGTGGGCGATATGCAGGAAGTGCGTGCCATGCGCGAGCTGTTCGGTGACCAGGTGCCTCCGTTCTCGTCCACCAAGTCGCTGACCGGCCACTCGCTGGGCGCGACCGGTGTGCAGGAGGCGATTTACTGCCTGATCATGCTAAACAAGGGCTTCATCGCAGGGTCCGTGAACGTGGAGACGCCCGATCCGCTGCTGGGCGATATGCCTCTGGTCACCCAGACCCGCGATGCCGAACTCAAGACCGTGCTGTCCAACAGCTTTGGCTTTGGCGGCACCAATGCCTCCCTGGTGCTCAAGCGCTGGGAAGGGCAGTAAGCGCCGGAGTCTTGGATCGCGAGCCCGCTTGGCCTTGAGGTAAGCGGGCTTTTTTCTGTCGTCGACTACTGTCTCCCCCATGAAGATCGCAATTCTTGACCGTGATGGCACCCTGAACCAGTGGGGAGCTCAAGGTTTCATTGGCCGGCCCGATGAGTGGATTGCAGTCCCCAGTGCGCTGGAGGCGGTTTCGCGCCTGAACCGTGCCGGCTGGCATGTGGTGGTCGCCACCAATCAACCTGGGCTGGGTCGCGGGCTGTTCGATGTGATCGAGCTCAACGCCGTGCACGCCAAGATGCACCGGGAGATGGCAGCCGTCGGGGCGCGGGTGGAGGCAGTGTTTTTTTGTCCGCACGCTCCCGATGAAGACTGCCAGTGCCGTAAACCAGGCGTAGCGCTGTTCGAGCAGATTGCCGATCGCTACGGCGCGGAAGGCCATGAAATCTGGGCCATTGGCAGCGGTGTCGAGCATTTGCAGGCGGGCAAGGCTCTGGGCGCCCATCTGGTGTTTGTGGAGTCCACCGCCAGGCCCGAGTGCAGCAGCGATGCCGACCTGCCTGAAGGCAGCGAGCGCTATCCAGATCTGGAGGCTGTGGTGAATATGCTGTTGCCGCTGGGAGGGGATGAGGATGCTCAGCCCCTGGATTCGGCGCCTGCCCCGCATTGAGCCTGGGTTTCAGGTCAAAATAGACTCAACTGCTTGAAAGAGCAGCGCAAGCTGCTATGTTTCTTGTTGATAACCGTGCCAAATCAATGGGCCAGACTTCAGGTCTGTGCTCACGTCATTCGATTGCTGTCATGTCCCTGATTCGCTCCGTCCTCCACATGTTGTGGATGGCTATTACCGTCATTCCCTACACTTTCGCGGTGCTGCTGGCCAAGTGGACCAGCGGCTCATCGGCCAAGGCATACAGCGCTGCCCGCGCCTGGCTCAAGCTCTCGGTGGACAGCGCCCGCGTGATCATGGGGGTCCGGTATCAGGTGCAGGGCATGGAGAACCTGCCTGCGGACCCGAATCAGGGGGTGGTGCTGCTGGTCAAGCACCAGTCCACTTACGAGACCTTTCTCATGCCTGCCATCATGCCGCGCCCGCTGGCCTATGTGTTCAAGAAGGAGCTGCTGAAGGTGCCATTCTTCGGTTGGTCCATCGGTGCACTGGACATGATCCACATCGACCGGGCCCAGCGCTCGCGCGCCTTTCACAAGGTGGTGGAGCAAGGCAAGCGCCTGCTCGATCAAGGCATCTGGGTCATCATGTTTCCCGAAGGTACACGTGTGAATCGTGGAGAGGTGGGCGAGTACAAGACCGGCGCCACCCGTCTGGCCATCATGACGGGTGCGCCCGTGGTACCCATCGCTGTTACCTCGGCCAAGTGCTGGCCGCGCAAGGCCTTCATCAAAAAGCCCGGCGTGGTGGATGTTTCCATTGGCAAGCCCATTTCTTCGGTGGGCCGCAAGCATGACGAGCTGATGGTCGAGGTCGAGGCATGGATCGAGTCCGAAATGCAGCGCCTGGACCCAGAGGCTTATCGCAGATAAGGCAAAACTGCCCATGTCCACAGGCGATAGCTTGCAGCAAGCTTGGCAATGGCTGGTGCCGCCTGTGGTGGGGGATGGGCGGGGCGGGTTGATGCCGCGCAAGCGCCGGCGCAGCGGCCCTGAAGCCATTGAGCAGCGTTTGGATCAGTCCGAGCTGGAATTTGAGAATAGTCAGCTTGTAGCACCCGTCAATATTTCAGTGGGTGCTATTGATTCTGAAGAGAATGAGCTGCCTGCAGAGCCCACACTTCTGGTGCATCCGGAAGCTAGCCACAGCGCCCGCTTGCAAGGGCGTGAGGTGGCTTATCTGCTGCGCCGTTCGGCGCGCCGCAGCATAGGCTTCAGCGTAGGGCTGCAAGGGCTTGAAGTCACCGCTCCGCAATGGGTTGCCATGCGCGAGATCGAATCAGCGCTGCAGACCAAGGCCGGCTGGATTGTGCGCAAGCTGCAGGAAGCCGGACAGCGACAGCAGATCAAGCAGGAAGCGCGCATTCTCTGGCAGGATGGAGGCGTGCTGGACTATCTGGGCCAGCCCATGAGTTTGCGGCTGACCGGGGATGCGTCACAACTGCTGCGTACGCGCCAGACGCATAGAGAGCAGGGGGTCGATGGCTCGCAAAGCCTGCATCTGCCCTTGCCGACAGGGGCACCGCCTGCCCAGGTGCGCGCGGCCGTTCAGGCCTGGATACTGCGGGAGGCGCGCAGCTATTTCACGGCCCGCATGCTGCACTATGCCGCACTCATGGGCGTGCGCTGGAATGCGCTGCGCCTGACAAGTGCCAGCACGCGCTGGGGCAGTGCCAACAGCAGCGGGATCATTCGTCTGAACTGGCGGTTGATGCAGCACAGCCCGCAAATCATCGACTATGTGGTGGTGCATGAGCTCGCCCATCTGCATCATATGGATCACAGCCCGCAGTTCTGGGCCGTGGTGGCTCAGGTGCTGCCCGACTGGAAGCATTTGCGCAGAGCATTGAGAGACAGGCCTCTGCCCGCTTGGGAATAGTGGCAATGATCGAGACGAGGAATGAAATGAGCAATACAACCCAAATCCAACCCGCTGCCGGCTATGCCGGCGATGTGCCGGCGGAGCTGGCCTGGCAATGGCTGCAGGCTGGTGAAGCGGTTCTGGTCGATGTGCGCACCGATGCCGAGCGCGAGTGGGTGGGCAAGGTGCCAGGCGCTGTTGCCGTGGCCTGGAAGCAGTGGCCCGGCATGGCAGCCAACCAGAACTTTGACGCCGAGCTGCGAGCAGCGGTACCCGAGGGCAAGAAAGTGGTGCTGCTATGCCGCAGCGGTGTGCGCTCTGTTGCGGCTGCCCAGCGTGCCGCGGGCCTGGGAATCGAGGCCTACAACATTCTTGAAGGTTTCGAAGGCGACGTTGACGCCAACGGCCAGCGAGGCCAGTTGGGTGGCTGGCGCAAGCGCGGCCTGCCCTGGCATCAGTAATGCGCAGGGCTTGGCCTGCAGCTTCTAGACCGAGCGATAGCCGTTGGGGTTCTGGCTTTGCCAGCGCCATGTGTCGGCGCACATGGTGTCCAGATCATGCTCGGCTTGCCAGCCAAGGGTTTTCAGGGCGTGGTCGGGGTCTGCATAGCAACTGGCCACATCCCCTGGACGGCGGTCTGTAATCGTATAGGGCAGGGTCTTGCCGCAGGCTTTTTCGAAGGCATGCAGCACTTCGAGCACGCTGTAGCCATTGCCCGTGCCCAGGTTGATGGTCAGCAACTCGGGCTTGGCCAGGCCGGCCAGCTTCTCGAGTGCCTTGACATGACCTCGGGCCAGGTCGACGACATGGATGTAGTCACGTACGCCGGTGCCGTCCACGGTGTCGTAGTCGCCGCCAAAGATCTGCAGCTTTTCACGACGGCCCACGGCGACCTGTGCCACAAAAGGCAGCAGGTTGTTGGGAATGTCCGAAGGGTCTTCACCAATCAGGCCGCTGGCATGGGCACCAATGGGATTGAAGTAGCGCAGCACGGCCAGCGACCATTGGGCGTCGGAGTGGTAGAGGTCCGACAGAATCTCTTCCACCATCAGTTTGCTGCGGCCGTAGGGATTGGTGACCGAAGTAGGGTGCACCTCATTGAGAGGCAAATATTGTGGCGAGCCATAGACTGTTGCCGAAGAGCTGAACACCAGATTGCGCACATTGTGCTTTTTCATGGCGCGCAGCAGCACCAGGGTGCCGTTGACGTTGTTGTCGTAGTAGTCCACAGGCTGGGCAACGGACTCGCCCACTGCTTTTTTGCCGGCAAAGTGCACGACACTGTCAATGCCATGCTCCTGCAAGGCCTGCTCAAGCGCAGCTTGATCGCGGACATCGCCATTGATCACGGCAATGGTGCGTCCAGTGATTTGCTCCACGCGGCGGATTGCTTCAGGATGGCTGTTGCTGAAGTTGTCGAAAATCACGACTTCATGACCGTGGCTGATCAGTTCGATGGCTGTATGGCTGCCGATATAGCCGGCACCGCCTGTGAGCAGAGTTTTCATAAGCTGCAGTCTAACTTCGAGTCAAATGAGAAAAGCGCTCATGCGAGCGCTTTTTGCGGCTGTATTTACAGAGCCTGATTCAGAGCGCCGGAATGCGCAGTTTCTGGCCAGGATAGATCCTGTCCGGGTTGCTGAGCATGGGCTTGTTGGCTTCAAAAATCACGTTGTACTTGTTGGCATCACCATAGTACTTCTTGGAGATGGCCGACAGGGTGTCACCGCGTACCACATCGTGGTACTGGGCTTCTGGCTCGGGGTTGGTGACCGCCATCAGGTTGTCCACGGACTGGACATTGGCCACATTACCGCAGCACAGCGTCACTTTTTCCTTGACAGCCTGAGTGGGAGCCGTGCCATTGACTGTTACCTTGCCTTGAGAAGCATCGAATTGAACCTGCAGATCGGATACGCCCAGATTCTGGGTGTTGATATAGCTGGCGATCGCCTGAGCCGCCTTGGCATTCAAGTCTTCGGCCGGTGCGGCTGCATGTGCGTCGCTGCCGCCAAACAGTTTTTCTCCGGCTTCCTTGATGAAACTGAACAGACCCATGGTTTCGACTCCTCAAAAGTAGTGGAAGAAAGCAGTTCACTTTAACGGGAAATCGAAATGATTTCTTGCAGGAGATGGACTGAGCGCTTTCTTTGACAATTTCCTGCGCACTTGTAATGAATGTGACAAGCGGCTGTCTGTCACAGAGAAAAGTGCTGATAATCCGCCGCATGACATTTTTGGCCATAGACATTGGCAACACCCGTTTGAAGTGGGCCATGTATGAAGATCATCGCCCTGGTGCTGCCTTGCTGGCCCATGGAGCGGAGTTCCTGGAGCATATAGAGCGCCTGGCAGAAGGTGCCTGGGCCGGGCTGCCAGCTCCCGAGCGCATGCTGGGCTGCGTGGTTGCCGGTGAGACGGCAAGGCGCAGGGTGCACGAGCAGATCGAACTCATGCTGGGATGGAATCTCGAGCCTCAATGGGTAGTCCCCTCCATCGCAGAAGCAGGGGTGACCAATGGCTATGACCATCCTTCCAGGCTGGGTGCGGACCGATGGGTGGCCATGATTGGTGCACGTCACCACATGTTGCAATTGGGCGATGCCCGGCCCTTGATCACGGTTATGGTGGGTACGGCAGTGACGGTCGATGCCATGGATGCGCAAGGCCGATTTCTGGGCGGCCTGATCATTCCCGGGCATGGCATCATGCTCAGGGCCCTGGAAGGCGGCACTGCGGGCCTGCACGTGCCTACGGGTGAAGTCAGGTGCTTTCCCAAGAACACCAGCGATGCGCTGACCAGCGGCGGTACCTATGCCATCGCAGGTGCGGTGGAGCGCATGTACCAGCATCTGGCAGAACACTGCGGTGCAGAGCCGATGTGCATCATGGCGGGCGGCGCCGGCTGGAAAATGTCTCCCAGCATGACCAGGCCTTTTGAGCTGATCAACAACCTGATCTTTGATGGCCTGCTGGTGATGGCTGAAAAGCGCTGGGGTTGAGTGTGCTGGCTTGATGGCCGTGGGTTGGGCTCTTCTATCGCTATCACTGAAATTTAGAGGCAGTTCTCTATGATTTTCGTAACCGGCGGTGCAGGCTTTATCGGCGCCAACTTTGTTCTCGATTGGCTGGCGCATGTGAATGAGCCCGTGATCAATATCGACAAGCTGACCTATGCGGGCAATCTGGAGAATCTGGCCAGCTTGAAGGGTGATGCCCGTCATGTGTTTGTGCAGGCCGATATCGGCGACAGTGCACAACTGGCGCAATTGCTGGCGCAGCACCAGCCTCGCGCCGTGGTGAACTTTGCGGCAGAGTCGCATGTGGACCGCTCCATTCATGGCCCCGAGGATTTCATCCAGACCAATGTGGTGGGCACTTTCCGCCTGCTGGAGGCGGTGCGTGCCTATTGGAATGGCCTGGAAGGCGAGGCCAAGTCCGGTTTTCGCTTTTTGCATGTCTCCACCGACGAGGTCTATGGCACGCTTGCGCCGACCGATCCTGCATTTACCGAAGAGCACAATTACGAGCCCAACAGCCCGTACTCGGCCAGCAAGGCGGCTTCTGACCACCTGGTGCGAGCCTGGCATCACACCTACGGCCTGCCGGTGCTGATGACGAACTGCAGCAACAACTACGGCCCGTTGCATTTCCCCGAAAAGCTGATCCCGCTGGTCATTGTCAATGCGCTGGCCGGCAAGCCGCTGCCCATCTACGGCGACGGCATGCAGGTGCGTGACTGGCTGTATGTGCGCGACCATTGCAGCGCCATCCGCCGTGTGCTGGAGGCCGGCCAACTGGGCGAGACCTATAACGTGGGCGGCTGGAACGAGAAGGCCAATATCGATATCGTCAAGACCGTGTGCAGCTTGCTCGACGAGTTGCGCCCGCGCGCCGATGGCAAGGCCTATGCCGAGCAGATCACCTATGTGACCGACCGTCCTGGCCATGATCGCCGCTATGCGATCGATGCGCGCAAGCTGGAACGCGAGCTGGGCTGGAAGCCTGCCGAGACCTTCGAGACCGGCATTCGCAAGACCGTGCAGTGGTATCTGGCCAACCCCGAGTGGGTGGCCAATGTGCAGTCGGGCGCCTACCGTGACTGGGTGCAGAAGCAGTACACCGGCGAGACTTAAACATGAAGCTGCTGCTGCTGGGCAAGAACGGTCAGGTCGGTTGGGAGCTGCAGCGCAGTCTCGCCCCTTTGGGTGAGGTGATTGCGCTGGATCGCCAGAACGTGAATGTGGATGGAAATGGCCTGTGCGGCGATGTCGGCGATCTGCAGACACTGACGCAGACCATTCGCAGCGTACGCCCGGATGTGATCGTCAATGCCGCAGCGCATACGGCAGTGGACAAGGCCGAGAGCGAGCCGGATCTGGCTTGGCGCCTGAACGCCGAAGCCCCTGAAGCCATGGCGCTGGAAGCCAAAAGCCTGGGAGCCCTGCTGGTGCACTACAGCACCGACTATGTCTTCGACGGCTCCGGCAGTGCGGCACGCAAGGAGGGTGATGCGACCGGGCCGCTATCGGTCTACGGCCGCACCAAGCTGGAGGGCGAGCAGCGGATTGCGGCCACGCATTGCCGTCATCTGATTTTTCGCACCAGCTGGGTCTATGCAGCGCGTGGCGGCAACTTTGCCAAGACCATGTTGCGCCTGGCGCAGGAGCGCGAAGCGCTCAGCGTGATCAACGATCAATGGGGTGCCCCCACCGGCGCCGATCTGATCGCCGATGTCACGGCCCATGCAGTGCGCCATGTGAGCGCCCACGAAGGCGATGGAGGTCTCTACCATCTGGTTGCGGCAGGGGAGACCAACTGGCATGCCTATGCCAGCCATGTGATTGAGCGCGCTAAAAGCCTGCGTCCTGATCTGGGCTGGAAGGTGCAAAGCATTGCCGCCGTGCCGACCACGGCCTTCCCGACAGCGGCGGTGCGGCCCTTGAACTCGCGTCTGGATACGCAAAAGCTGCAAGCGGCCATGCAACTGCATCTGCCCGCATGGCAGCAAGGCGTGGAGCGCATGCTGCGCGAAATTCTGTAATTTTCAAATAACTCGCTTCAAGCGCTTATCTGCAAGGCGTTGGAAGCCATCCATTGATTCATCATGACGACACAGCGCAAAGGCATCATTCTGGCTGGCGGCTCCGGCACCCGTCTGCACCCCGCCACCCTGGCCATCAGCAAACAGCTGCTGCCGATCTACGACAAGCCCATGATCTACTACCCGCTGAGCACGCTGATGCTGGCGGGCATACGGGACATTCTGATCATCAGTACCCCGCAGGACACGCCGCGCTTCCAGCAACTGCTGGGCGATGGCAGCCAGTGGGGCCTGAACCTTCAGTATGAGGTGCAGCCCAGCCCTGATGGTTTGGCCCAGGCTTTTTTGATTGCCGAGTCTTTTCTGGGAGGGGGCTCCTGCGCGCTGGTGCTTGGAGACAATATTTTCCACGGCCATGATTTGCAGACCTTGGTCAAAGTTGCCAATCAGACCCAGGGTGGAGCGACGGTGTTTGCCTATCATGTGCAGGAGCCCAGCCGCTACGGGGTGGTGGAGTTTGACCAGCAAGGGCAGGTGCTCTCGATAGAGGAAAAGCCGGTCGAGCCAAAATCCAATTACGCAGTGACGGGGCTGTATTTCTACGATTCGCAAGTGGTCGAGATTGCAAAGACTCTCAAGCCCTCTGGCAGAGGCGAGTTGGAAATCACAGACATCAATCGTATTTATCTGGAAAGAGGTCAGCTCAATGTGAAACTGATGGGGCGAGGCTATGCCTGGCTCGACACTGGCACCCATGACAGTCTGCTGGAGGCAGGTCAATTCATTGCCACCCTCGAGCAGCGTCAGGGGTTGAAGGTGGCGTGCCCGGAAGAAATCGCATTTCGTGCCGGCTGGATTGACGCCGCTCAGCTCGCCGAACTGGCAAAGCCGTTGCTCAAGAACGGCTACGGGCGGTATCTGATGCAATGTCTGGAGGCTGGAGTGCGATGAAGGTCGTTCCGACTGCGATCCCCGAGATCAAGCTGTTCAAACCCACGATTCATCGGGATGGGCGAGGGCTTTTCGTGGAAAGCTTTCGCCAGGATATCTTCAACCAGGCCACGGGCACGAACCACGAGTTCATTCAAGACAACCACAGTCGCAGCAGCAAGGGCGTGCTGCGTGGGCTGCACTACCAGCTGCCGCCCCATGCCCAGGGCAAGCTGGTACGTGTGATCTCCGGTGCGGTGTTTGATGTGGCAGTGGATATTCGCCGCAGCTCGCCCAGCTTTGGCCAATGGGTGGGAGCCGAGCTGAGTGCCGAGAATCACCACCAGCTCTGGATTCCGCCGGGCTTTGCCCATGGCTTTGTGGTGCTCAGCGATACGGCGGACCTTGTATACAAGGCCACAGCCTATTACGCGCCCGAGTCGGATCGGGGCCTGCTCTGGAATGACCCCGACATAGCTATTGCGTGGCCACAGCTCGATATCGACTTTTCCTTGTCCGAAAAAGATCAGCATCAGCCTGCATTCAAGCAGGCCGAACTGTTCGATTAAGTCTGGTCTGATTCGGCCATCTGCAGAAACGGCTGAATCAGCTGTGCATCGCGCCGCTCGCGCAGGCAGTACAGGTATTCGGGAAGACAGGGAACCTCGCCTTGCAGGTCGAGAACGACGAGGTCCGGATGGGCCGATGCTTCGTGCCGCGCAAAAATGCTGATGCCCATCTGACGGATCACGGCTTCACGTATGGACTCGCGGCTGGCAATTTCCAGCACGCGTTGCGGGCTGACCTGGGCGGCTTCCAGCATCTGCTCGGTCAGCTGCCGGGTCATGGAGCCGCGCTCGCGCAGGATCAGCGTGTTTTCTGCCAGATCCTTGATGGTTACGGACTTCTGCCGGGCCAGCGCATGCTGCCGGTGCACGACCAGGGCCAACGGGTCGCGCCCCAGCTCCAGGCGCAGCAGGCGCGGATCGGTGTCCAGGTGCGAAGAGGTTGCCAGATCCACTTGGTACTCGGCCAGCGCCTGAATCATCTGGCGCGAATTGCCGTTGACGATGCTCACCTCCACCAGCGCATATTGCTGCTGATAGCGCTTGACGATGTCCAGCACATAGTAGGGGGCGGTGGCGCCTATGCGTAGCTGGCCCTGATTGACATGGCCCGACTGGCGCAGCGCCGATTCGATCTGGGCCGACTGCAGCAGCAGCTTTTCTATTTCCGGCAGCAGCTTCAGGCCCGCATCGGTGATGGCCAGTCTTCCGCTCTGGCGCGTGAACAGCTCGACTTCATATTGCTCCTCCAAGGCCTTGATCTGCGCCGTGACCGTGGGCTGGCTCAGCCCCAGCTGGCGCGCTGCCTGGGTGATGCTGCCGAGGCGGGCAACCCAGAAAAAGGATTTGAGCTGTGTGGCAAACATGACAAGGTCTTCAAGAAAGCGGTGCCCGGATTTCAACATGAACGCTGCAGCCGGTAATGCGGATGAGCAGCTTTGATTTCAATAGCTTCTTGCGCATATAAGCAATGTCTTTTAGGTGGTTTTATAAAGAAATATGAGACAGATAAGGAGTAAGTTGCTTTTGAATTAATAGCATTTCGATGGCGGACGCTGGCGTAGCGCGATGACTACAAAGTTTGCTGATGACGCCTTTGCCAGATTTCAGTTCTGTGACACAGGCGTTTCACAGTGAATTTCTACAGTTCCCTCATGTCGCAAACGGCCGCGTTGGTCGGGCGGCAACGATCAATCCAAGGGACTGTTATCCATGCGCCACGCTTTTGCACCCGCCACTCGCCGCTTCACCTTGATCGCCTTTGCCACGGTTGCCACGGCTTTGCTGGGCCTGGCCTCCGCGGCCCACGCCAGGACCGATCTGCTGGTGTATTCGGCCCTGGAGGCCGACCAGATCAAGGCCTACAAAGCGGCTTTTGAAAAAGCCCATCCCGAGATCGAGCTGAAGTTCGTGCGCGACAGCACGGGCATCATCACTGCCCGTCTGCTGGCCGAAAAGGCCAATCCCCAGGCCGATGTGATCTGGGGCGTGGCCGCCACTTCGCTGATGCTGCTGGACAAGCAAGGCATGCTGCAGCCCTATGCGCCCAGAAACCTGGCCAAGGTGCGCTCCACCATGCGCGATCCGGCAGCCACGCCGACCTGGGTGGGTATGGACCTGTGGTCGTCCGCCGTCTGCTTCAACACCGTGGAAGGCGGAAAGCGCAAGCTGCCCACGCCTGCCAGCTGGGCCGACCTGACCAGGCCCGAATTCAAGGGCTCGATCACCATGCCCCACCCGGCGTCCAGCGGCACGGGCTATCTGATGGTGGCCGCCTGGCTGCAGATGATGGGCGAGGACAAGGGCTGGGCCTATATGGATGCGCTGCACCAGAACATCGGCGTCTACACGCACAGCGGCTCCAAGCCCTGCCGCCAGGCCGGCGCGGGCGAGTTCCCCGTGGGCCTGAGCTTTGAATACCGGGCCAACAAGACCAAGAAGGATGGCGCGCCCATAGCCATCGTCTTCCCCAGGGAAGGCCTGGGCTGGGATGTGGAAGCCACGGCCATTCTGAAGACCAGCAAAAAGCAGGACGCGGCCAAGGCCCTGGCCGACTGGGCGGTGACGCCTGACGCCAACAAGCTCTACGCCGCCAACTTTGCCGTGCTGGCCCTTCCCGAGGCCCAGGAAAAGCACGAGTTCATTCCGGCCGATCTGGAAAAGCGCCTGGCCAGGAACGACTTCAACTGGGCAGCGGCTAGCCGCGATCGTATCTTGGCCGAATGGTCGCGCCGGTACGAAGCCAAGGCGGAGAAGAAATAACACCCCCTGAGGCGCTTCGCGCCTTCCCCCTCTCTGGCGCTGAGCGCCGGAGGGGGACGACAGCCTCGCTGCGGGGCTGCCCTTGCTCGCTGTCACTGGCGAAACGGGTCTGCACATGCAGCGGTGGGCATTTCGAGCGATACAGATCGGAACGACCTTCGGATTGTTTGCACGTTGAAAGAGATACATGCTGCGCATTGACCATATCGCCAAGCAGTACAGGGACCAGCCGGTGCTGCGCGACATTGGCCTGGTGGTGGAGGGCGGCGAGTTCGTCAGCCTGCTGGGCCCTTCGGGCTGCGGCAAGACCACGCTGCTGCGCATTCTGTGCGGCATCGAGCAGGCCGACGCGGGCCGCATTCTGTTTCAGGGCGAGGACATCACGCGCTGGCCTGCCGCGCGTCGGGGCTTTGGCGTGGTGTTCCAGAGCTACGCATTGTTTCCTAACCTGACGGCGGCCCAGAATGTGGCGTTTGGTCTCAAGGGCCAGCCTGCGGCGCAAGTGCAGGCCCGGGTGCAGGAGATGCTGGCTCTGGTGGGCCTGGGCGCGCAGGCGCAGCGCTATCCGGCGCAATTGTCGGGCGGCCAGCAGCAGCGCATTGCGCTGGCCCGCGCACTGGCGCCGCGCCCGCGTCTGCTGTTGCTGGACGAGCCGCTGTCCGCGCTCGATGCCCAGGTGCGCACCGAACTGCGCAGCGAAATCCGCCAGTTGCAGCGTCAGCTGGGCATTGCCTGCGTGATGGTCACGCACGACCAGGAAGAAGCGCTCTCCATGGCCGACCGCGTGGTGCTGATGCACCAGGGCCGTATCGAGCAGCAGGGCTCGCCAGAGCAGCTCTACGCCAAGCCGGTCAGCCACTTTGCGGCCGGTTTTGTGGGCCGCATGAATTTGCTGCCCGCCGTGGCCGAGTCGGGCGACGCGGTGCGCGTGGGCGAGGGACGGCTTGAATGCAGCACTGCCGGCTTTGAGGCCGGTGAAGCCTTGCTGGTGGGCGTGAGGCCCGAGAGCGTGGTGCTGCACCCGGCCCAGCCCGCAGCACTGCCCAATTTGTTTCGCGCGCGGGTGGTCGAGACCTCATTCCTGGGCTCGCTGGTCCTGGTGCGCGTGTTCAGCCCCACGCTGCAATGCCAGATCGATGTGCAGTGGCCGCTGCGCCATGACGCGCGTCTGCCCGACTGGCTGCAGGGCGAGGTGCTGGTGGAGTTGCCGGCTGCCGCTCTGCAGTCGCTGGCAGCGCCAGAGATTTTGCGAAAGGCGGCATAAGCATGAATGCCTCTTCTTCTGCGATGCCCGTGGGGAGCTATGCGCCTGCAGCGGAATCACGTCGGCAGCAAGGCACCGGCCCTGTGGCGCCACGACAAACGCGCTTTTTCGATTGGGAAAAGCTGTGGCTGGGCGCGCTGGTGCTGGGCCTGCTGGGCGCGCTGCTGGTGGCCATTGCACTGCCCGTGGGGGCGCTGCTGGGGCACAGCTTTGTGTCGGCCGATGGCAGGTTCTCGGGCCTGGCACAGTACCTCGCCTATGCGCAAATGCCGGGCGTAGGCCAGTCGCTGTTCAACAGCCTGTGGCTGTCGGCCGTCAGCAGCACCTTGTGTGTGGCCCTGGCCTATGGCTATGCCTATGGCGTGATGCGCAGTTGCATGCCGCTGGCCAAGTTCTTTCGCGCCATTGCCCTGGTGCCTCTGCTGGCGCCGTCGCTGCTCATGGCCATCAGCCTGATCTATCTGTTTGGCGCCCAGGGTCTGCTCAAGAGCTGGCTGCTGGGCGGCACGGCCTACGGCCCGTTCGGCATCATTCTCGGCTCGGTGCTGTGGACGTTTCCGCATGCGCTGATGATTCTTTGCACCACGCTGGCCTCGGGCGATGCGCGCCTGTATGAGGCCGCCGCCACGCTGGGCGCAGGCCGCTGGCGCAGCTTCTGCCAGGTCACGCTGCCAGCCAGCCGCTATGGGCTGATGATCGCCTGGATTGTGGTGTTCGTTCTGGTGGTCACCGACTTTGGCGTGCCCAAGGTGATTGGCGGCAACACACAGATGCTGGCCACCGATATCTACAAGCAGGTGATTGGCCAGCAAAACCTGTCCATGGGTGCCGTGGTGGCCATGCTGCTGCTGGTGCCTGCGGGCCTGGCCTTTGCGGCCGAGCGCCATTTGCGTGCCCGGCAGGCCGCTGCCATGAGCGTGCGGGCCGTGCCTCTGGTGCCGCAGCCCTGTGCGCCGCTCGACCGTGCGCTGCTGGTGTATTGCAGCCTGATGGCTTTGGCGTTGCTGGCGGTGATGGGAGTGGCCGTGCTGGCATCCCTGGTCAGCTTCTGGCCCTATAACCTGACGCTGACCTTCAGGAACTACCAGTTCGACCTGATGGATGGCGGCGGCTGGGCCAGTTACGCCAACTCGCTGACCATGGCCGTGGCCACGGCGGCGACAGGCGCGTTGCTGAGCTTTCTAAGCGCTTATCTGGTGGCCAGGCCCACAGGCTGGGGCAGCGCGCGCCAGTGGCTGCACGCGGTGGCCACGCTGCCCATGGCGGTGCCCGGGCTGGCGCTGGGTCTGGGCTATATCTTGTTCTTCAATGCGGGCAGCAATCCACTGCACTTTCTGTACGGGTCCATGGGCATTCTGGTGCTGTGCACGGTCGCGCATTTTTTCTCGGTGGCGCACATCACCCAGCTCACCGCCTTGCAGCAGCTGGATGCCGAATACGAACGCGTGGCCGATTCCATGGGCCTGCCGTTCTGGACGCTGCTGTGGCGCGTGCATCTGCCCGTGTGCCTGCCTGCGGTGATGCAGGTGGCGGGCTACTTCTTCGTGAATGCCATGACCACGGTGTCGGCCGTGGTCTTCTTGTACTCGCCCGAAACCACATTGGCCTCGGTGGCTGTGCTGGCCATGGATGACGCGGGCGATATCGCTCCCGCCGCCGCCATGGCCACGCTGATCTTTGCGACTGCAGCCGCCGGTCGCCTGCTGATTGCGCTGCTGGATGCCTGGCTGCAGCGGCGTACCCAGCACTGGCGCCAGCGCTGAGGACTTTCTCCACATCACTTGATTCTCCGAACGTCTCTTGCTGCATCGCCTTGGCGCTGCGGCAAGGACTTGGCTTGTCTGCTTTTTCTGTAACGCTATGAAAAACTACGATCTGATCGTCGTCGGCGCCGGCATTGTCGGCCTGGCCCATGCCTATACCGCTGCCACGCGCGGCCGCTCCGTGCTGGTGATAGAGCGCGACGGCGCCTGCCTAGGGGCATCGATTCGCAACTTCGGTTTTGTCACCATCACGGGCCAGCGCGCTGGCGCCCATTGGCGGCGCGCCATGCGCTCACGCGATGTCTGGGCAGAGATTGCACCCAAGGCCGGTATCGATGTCCTTCATTCCGGCCTGTGGCTGACGGCGCGCCGCCCTGCTGCGGCAGCGGTGCTCGAGGCATTCATGCAAACCGAGATGGGCTCGGACTGCGAGCTGCTGACGCCAGCCCAGGCCGCGGCGCGCCACCCGGCGCTGCGCACCGACGGGCTGCAGTCCGTGCTCTACAGCCCGCACGAGCTGCGCGTGGAGTCGCGCACAGCCATCCCGCAACTGGCCCTGTGGTTGCAGCAGGATCTGGGAGTGGATTTCGCCTATAGCGAAAGCGTGACGGAGGTGGCAACGCCGCGCGTGACCACCTCGCGTGGCCGCTATCACGCCGAACGTGTGGTGGTCTGCAACAACGCCGATCCAGGTGGACTGTTTGCAGGCGAATGGACTGACAACCAAGTGCAGCTGTGCCAGTTGCAGATGCTGCGCGTCAAGCCGCAAGCGGGCTTCAAGCTCGAAGGATCGGTCATGGGGGATCTGAGCCTGGTGCGCTACGAAGGCTATAGCGCGCTGCCCGAAGCCACTGCATTGCGCGCCGAGCTGGAGCGCGAGGAGGCCGAAAGCCTGAAGCACGGCATCCACCTGATCGCCGTGCAAAGCGCCGATGGTTCGCTGGTGGTCGGCGATTCGCACCACTACGGCAGCGCACCCCAGCCTTTTGCCAGCGAAGCTGTCGACCAGCTCATGCTGCGGCATATGCACGAGGCGCTGCATATCGACAAGGCCCAGGTTGTGGAGCGCTGGACGGGCATCTATCCCTCCAGTGCCGAAGCCCCTTGTTTTGTCAAGGCGCCAGATGCAGCGACACGTGTGGTGGCTGTGACCAGCGGCTCGGGCGCGAGTACGGCGTTTGGTCTGGCCGAAGAGGTGTGGAAGGCCTGGTAGCTGCTACGGATTGAATAGCTGCTGGCGCTTGTAGGTTCTCGAA
Organism: Comamonas sp. F1-6; assembly: GCF_039581415.1. NCBI lineage: Bacteria > Pseudomonadati > Pseudomonadota > Betaproteobacteria > Burkholderiales > Comamonadaceae > Comamonas > Comamonas sp. F1-6. The sequence continues at coordinate 37,329 of NZ_JBCPWN010000002.1, read as the reverse complement.
TTTCAAGAAAATAAAATCAAAAGCTATATCTATCAAGCGCAAATAGCTATCGAAAAATGAGCATCACTGCTGCACGAACAGCGGCGCAATCAGCATGACGAGCAGGATGGCGGCCAGTACGGCAAACATGATCTTGACCCAGCTGTAAGGCCGCTCGCCCGCAATCTGACCGGTATAGCCATTGGCCACGATCTGGTAGGTCTTGCTGCCATAGGTGTAGCCGACCAGCCAGACCGGCACCAGCGTGTGCTTGAAGCTGCGGCCCGAGTATTGGCGCTGGACCTGCAGATTGCGCTGAGTGTCTCCCGGCACCTCGCGCGAGCACATGCTGCGCAGCTGACTGTCCATGTCTTCCTCGTTGATCCTGGCGGCCTTGGATAGGTCCACCTGGTAGCGCTCCACCGTCCAGCCGCGCACGAACTCCGGGCTGTAGGGCTTGAGATCGGTGGTGGTCGGGAAGGGCTCCACCTGGCGCAGCAGATGGGCGTGCACGCCCACGGTGCCCGGCACCAGCTCATCGTCGAAGAAATGCTGCAGGCTGCCCGATGCCGGCTCCCAGCGCACATGCTGGACCTGGCGGGTCTGCAGATTGCCGTTGCCGTCGCGATAGGACTCGGTGGTGTAGTAGTAATAGCCGGCCTCTGCCCACCACTGGGCGCTGGCATGGGCGTCAAAGGTCCAGTAGGGCAGATAGACGCCGTGCAGCGTATCCGTCAGCGCGGCGCTCTTGAGCTTGCTGGGCGCAAACCAGCGGCTGCCATACCACTGGCGGATCTTGTCGCGAATCTGTCCGTCGCTGATCTTGAACGGCAGGATGCTCTGCGGCGTGATGGCGTCGCTGCGCTCCTCATGGGCGACGATGGCCGGCGAGCCGCAGAAGTCGCAGCGCTGGGCCACGTTCTTGCCGAGAAACACAGAGATGGCGCGGCAGTTCTGGCATTGCACCTCGTAGCGCTCGTCCGAGCCCCAGCCGCGACCGCTGGCCGGGTTGCGCAAGGCATCGGCCAGATCCTGCTCCACCACGGAGCGCCCCGGCTCGGGCTGCGTCTGCTCGCTCCAGGGAACGACGGTGCCGCAGTATGGACATCTGAGCGATTGGGCCTTGGCATTCCACTCCAGATTGCCGCCGCATTCGGGGCAGACATGTCGGCCCACCATGGAGGGAGGCGCCGTCTCGGAGACAGGGGTGAATGCAGAACCGGAAGAGCGGGAAGAGGAAGCGGGTGTGGCCACGGCAAAAACGGGTTCAGGCGGCAGCGGCGGCGGGATGGGCTTCGTAGAAGGTCACGCAGTTGCCATCTTCGTCGAGAAGACTGAATTCCTGGGTGCCCCAGGGCTGCTGGCGCAGACCGCCATTGGGGTGAACCGCATTCTCGGCCAGGCACTGCGCATGAAGGGCGGCAATTCCCGCCACCTGGATGCGGCAGCTGGTCTGCCTGGGAATCTCCGGGTCCTGGCAGGCCCAGAAGTGCAGCTCCAGCCCGCCCAGCGAGACGATGGCGTACTCGCCGGGCTGGGCGTGGACGGTTCTGGCGCCCAGCACGCGGGCGTAGAAAGCCACGGTGCGCGCCATGTCCAGCGATGCCAGCACCGGAGTGGTGCTGATGAAAACCGGTTTGTGTTCATTCATGACGTGCACCCCGATGTCATGGATTGCGGATCAGCCGCGCAGGAACTCGTCCAGCGCAGCCTGGGCGATGCGCCACTGGCTGCCGATCTGGCGGGCCTTGAGGTTGCCGGCCTGGATTTCGGCCAGTACGTCGGCCTCGGCCACGCCCAGCACCTGGGCCGCCTGGGCGGGAGTCAGCACCTGCAGACCGGCGGCGGCCGGGGCGGCAGGCGTCTGTGCGGCTTGCGCCGCGGCCGGCGAGAAGGGGTCTGCCACAGCAGCGGCCGGGGCGCCTGCAGCGCCACCGCCTTGCATGCCCTTCATCATTTCCTGGGCCATGCCGAAGCCCATGGCCATGGTGGCAGGAATAGTGGCTGCGGCAGCGCCTTCGCCGCCATTGGCCATGGCCTGGCCCATCTGGTACTTCACATAGTCGTTGAGGTTGCCGATGGCGCCCATGCTGGAGCGCTTGTCGATGGCCTGCTCCACCTCGGGCGGCACGGAAACGTTCTCCAGCAGGAAGCTGGTGATTTCCAGGCCGTATTTCTCGCTGACGGCCGGGTTGATGAGCTGCAGCAGCGCGTCGCCCAGCTCGCTGTAGCGCTGGGCCACATCGAGTGCCGGCACCTGGGCCTTGGCCAGGGCCTCGGAGAAGATGCTGACGATGCGCGAGCGCATGGTGTCGGCAAACTCGTCGATGCGGAAGTTCTGGTCCGTGCCCGCCACTTCCTTGAGGAACAGGGCGGCGTTGGTGATGCGGAAGTCATAGGTACCGAAGGCGCGCAGACGGATCACGCCAAAGTCCTTGTCGCGCATCATGATGGGGTTGGAGGTGCCCCATTTGTTGCCCGTGAACAGGCGCGTGTTGATGTAGTAGACATCGCACTTGAAGGGCGAGTTGAAGCCGTACTTCCAGCCGCGCAGCGTGGACAGAACCGGGATGTTCTGCGTGGTCAGCAGATAGCGGCCCGGATTGAACAGGTCTGCGAACTGGCCTTCGGAGACGAACTGCACCTGCTGCGACTCACGCACGATGAGCTGGGCGCCGTTCTTGATTTCCTTGTCTTCATCGGGCCAGCGATACGACAGCGTGTCGCGCGAATCATCGCTCCATTCGATGATTTCGATCAGTTGCTTGGTGATGATTTTCATGAAATCCATGACGTGCTCCGAATGAGGATGACGGGAAAGGAATCATTCTAGGAGGCAAACCGCAGCAGCCGGTTCCGGGATGCATGGCAGTTGCGCGGAAATTGTTAAAAAGTGAGCGCACTGCACTCGCTATCCAATGGTTTCAGGGTCAATTGATGCTGAAACTGTCTATTCACGGTTGGTAAGTGCTAGCGTTTTGCTTTTCCACATTTTGAAATCACCGGCTGGAGCCCTTTCGTGAATATGCCCGCTGTGGGGCCGCGCAGACAGACTACGCCCGTGATCAGTGGCACAGACTTAGAATCTACCGCTTATGCGGTCGATACCGCCCAGAACACCTCTTAATGAAGATGCCGCCCGCAATCGCCAGTGATTGCTGACGTGCGAACGTATACAAGTCATGCTGACCTTCCAACAAATCATTCTGAAACTGCAGTCCTACTGGGCCGAACAGGGCTGTGCATTGCTCCAGCCCTATGACATGGAAGTCGGCGCCGGCACCTCGCACACCGCGACCTTTCTGCGCGCCATCGGCCCCGAGCCCTGGAAGGCCGCCTATGTGCAGCCCAGCCGTCGTCCCAAGGACGGCCGCTATGGCGAGAACCCCAACCGCCTGCAGCACTACTACCAGTTCCAGGTTGTGCTCAAGCCCGCACCCGACAATATTCTCGAGCTGTACCTCGGCTCGCTTGAAGCCCTGGGCTTCGATCTGAAGAAGAACGACATCCGCTTTGTCGAGGACGACTGGGAAAACCCCACGCTGGGCGCCTGGGGCCTGGGCTGGGAAGTCTGGCTCAACGGCATGGAAGTGACCCAGTTCACCTATTTCCAGCAGGTCGCCGGCATCGACTGCAAGCCTGCCACCGGCGAAATCACCTACGGCTTGGAACGTCTGGCCATGTATCTGCAGGGCAAGGAATCGGTGTACGACCTGGTCTATACCGACGGCCTGTCCTATGGCGACGTGTTCCACCAGAATGAGGTGGAGCAGTCCACTTACAACTTCGAGCATTCGAATGCCGAGTTCCTGTTCAGCGCCTTTGCAGCTCATGAAGGCACTGCCAATCAGCTGATTGACGCCCAGCTGGCGTTGCCCGCCTATGAGCAGGTGCTCAAGGCCGCCCACACCTTCAACCTGCTGGACGCCCGTGGCGCCATCTCGGTGACCGAGCGCGCTGCCTATATCGGCCGCATCCGCAACCTGGCCCGCGCCGTGGGCAAGAGCTATCTGGACAGCCGCGCGCGCCTAGGCTTCCCCATGGCGCCCAAGGCCCATGCCGACGAGGTGCTGGCCGAGCTGGCCAAGGCCGCAGAGCAGGCAGCCAAGAAAGCCGCATAAGCGGCTTCAGGCCTCATTCCGACCCATATCCCAAAATTTCAGCGGCCAGCCTGGATCTAGCAAGCGCTGGCGGCTATCAAGATCATCATGAACGCATCGAATCTACTGGTTGAACTGTTTGTCGAAGAGCTGCCGCCCAAGGCACTGCAAAAGCTCGGCGATGCTTTTGCCGCTGTCATCTTCGAGCAGCTCAAGGCCCAGGGACTGTTGGCATCGACCGAGTCGCGCCTGACCGCCTACGCCTCTCCCCGCCGTCTGGCCGCGCACATCACCGAAGTGCTGCCCCAAGCCGAAGACAAGGCTGTCTCGCAAAAGCTGATGCCTGTCTCCGTGGCGCTGGATGCCGAGGGCAAGCCCACGGCGGCACTGCTCAAGAAACTGGCGGCCCTGGGGGCCGACGAATCCGCTGTGGCCGCTCTGAAGCGCCAGGGCGAAGGCAAGGCCGAAGCCCTGTTCTACGAATCCACAGCCAAGGGCGTGCTGCTGACCGACGGCGTGCAAAAGGCGCTGGACGAAGCGCTGGCCAAGCTGCCCATCCCCAAGGTCATGCGCTACCAGTTGCAGGACGGCTGGACCAGCGTGCACTTTGTGCGCCCGGCCCACGGCCTGGTCGTGATGCATGGCACCCAGGTGCTGATCGGCGTGAAGGCCCTGGGCCTGACCGCCGGCGCTGCCACGCATGGTCACCGCTTTGAAGCCGCTGTGGACCCCGTGGTCATCCAGAACGCTGACAGCTATGCCGAGCAACTGCGTGAAGAAGGCGCCGTGATCGCCAGCTTTACCGAGCGCCGTGCCGATATCGCCCGCCAACTGCAGGCGGCTGCCGAACGCATTGGCGGCGACGTGCGCCCCATCGACGACCCGGCCCTGCTGGACGAGGTGACGGCCCTGGTCGAGCGCCCCAATGTGCTGGTCTGCGAATTCGAGAAGGAATTCCTGGCCGTGCCCCAGGAATGCCTGATCCTGACCATGAAGGCCAACCAGAAGTACTTCCCGCTGCTGGACGCCAATGGCAAGCTGACTCATCAATTCCTGATCGTCAGCAACATCCAGCCCCAGGACGCGTCGGCCGTGGTCGGAGGCAACGAACGTGTGGTGCGCCCCCGCCTGGCGGACGCCAAGTTCTTCTTCGACCAGGACCGCAAGAAGACCCTGGCCAGCCGCGTAGAGCAACTGGACAAGGTGGTCTATCACAACAAGCTGGGCACCCAGGGCGAGCGCATTGCCCGCGTACGCGCCATCGCCAAGAGCATTGCCCAGCAGTTGGGCAACTCCGAACTGGGCCGTCTGGCCGATCAGGCCGCCATGCTGGCCAAGACCGATCTGGTCACCGACATGGTGGGAGAGTTCCCCGAGCTGCAAGGCATCATGGGCCGCTACTACGCCCAGAACGACGGCCTGGATGTGGCTGTGGCCGATGCCATCGAAGACCACTACAAGCCCCGCTTTGCCGGCGACGAACTGCCGCGCGGCGATGTAGGCGTGATCGTGGCCCTGGCCGACAAGCTCGAAACCCTGGTCGGCATGTTCGGTATCGGCAACCTGCCCACCGGCGACCGCGATCCCTTCGCCCTGCGCCGTCATGCGCTGGGCGTGATCCGCATGCTGGTCGAAAAGGATCTGGAGCTGGATCTGGAAACCCTGCTGGTCAGCACGCTGCCGGCCTTTGGCGACAAGATCCAGGACGCCACGCCCCAGCTGGTCGAATTCATCTACGACCGCCTGGCCAATATGTTCCGCGAACAAGGCTACAGCGCCCAGGAAGTGGAAGCCGTGCTGGCCCTGCAGCCCCAGCGCCTGTCCGACGTGCAAAAGCGCCTGGAAGCCGTGCGAGCCTTTGCGACTCTGCCCGAAGCAGCGGCCCTGGCCGCGGCCAACAAGCGTGTGGGCAATATCCTGAAGAAGGCCGAGACCGACGTTCAGCCCCATGTGAATGAGGGTCTGCTGGCAGAGCAAGCCGAAAAAGACCTGTATGCGGTGCTGCAGCAAGTGGCACCCAAAGCCCAGCAACAGTTTGCAGCAGGTGATTACACCGCCAGCCTGCAAACCCTGGCAGCATTGCGTGCCTCGGTCGATGCATTCTTTGAGCAAGTCATGGTCAATGCCGAAGACCCGGCTCTCAAGGCAAACAGACTGGGCTTGCTGGCTTTGCTCCATGAGGCCATGAATCGGGTGGCGGATTTGGCGAGGCTAGCTGTTTGAACGTGGCTTTTTGAGCTATCAACGAGGAGATGCCGATAATGGGGCATCTCCTTTTTATTTTATGAAATGAAAGTTCATAAGGTTGTTGTTAGCGAGTGCTGCGAAAAATAATAGATTCATTGAAAAATGGCAGGAGCAATAAGGTCTTCACAGGCTGAATTGGATATAAAGGCTGAAATTGATAGCAAAACAAATATTTCAGTATTTTCTCTCGAAGGCAGTTCCGGGAATAATCAACTTTTCCGCAATTGCCATCTACACGCGAATCCTTTCGCCTCATGATTATGGCGTCTACTCCATTGCGCTGATTACATCCACCTTTCTGGCATTGGTCTGTTTTCAATGGGTGCAGCTATCTCTTTTGAGATTCTATGCAGAAAATATTCATCAGGAAGATAAGTTCCTTAGAACGATTTTCTACTGCTTTTTCATTTCGGCCCTGCCTTTGATTGTCGCGGCTCCGGTAATCTACGTATTCCTTCCTTCACTGAAGTCATGGCCGGTTCTGGCTTTGGTGGTCGCCTTGGCGGTGGCGCAGGCTTGGTTCGACCTTGCGGCGGAAATAGCGCGCGTGAAGCTGGAACCCCTGCGCTATGGTGCAATGGCTTTCACACGTTCCATGCTCAGCCTGGGTGTGGGTGTGGCGATGGTCATGATGGGGGGTGTTTATTACGGCCCCTTGACCGGGCTTGCTCTGGGATCCTGCGCTGCAGCCTTGGCCTTTGGAATGCAGTCCATGCGCGGCAAGATGAATATTCATGCGGGCTCGCGCCTGGATGTGGCTTCTTATCTTCATTACGGGCTTCCGCTCACTTTGACATTTGCCTTGGCCATGGTGATTGCCGGCACTGACAGATTGATGATTGGCAGTCTGCTGAGCGAGTCGGATGCGGGTAGCTATGCAGCTGGCTTTGATTTCATCTGGCAACTGATTACTTTGGCGATGGTGGTCATCAATCTGGCTGTCTATCCCCTCACGCTCAATGCGTATGCAAAGCAGGGCGATGCCGGAGCCCAGACTCAGTTGGCTCGCAATGGTCCGCTGTTGCTGGCGGTTTCCTTGCCATTGGCGTGTGCGCTAGGCATGCTTGCGCCTCAATGGAGCGAGTTGGTGCTGGGCAGCTCCTTCAGGGATGTGGGGCGCGCGATCGCTCCATGGATTGCCGCTGCCGCTGTTTTGGCTGGGATACGTGCATACCATTTTGATCTGGCTTTTCAGATCAAGGCGCGTACCAAATATCAGGTGGTGATTGTTGGGATGACGGCGCTATTGAATATAGGCCTGAATTTCTGGTGGATTCCCGCCTTCGGAGTTCTGGGTTCTGCCTATGCTACCTTGATCGCTTATATGTTCTCCTTTGTTTTGAGCTTCTATCTGGGGAGAAATATTCTGAAAATTCCTATCCTGAACAAGGAGTCATTTCAGGTGTTATGCGCTAATGCTCTTTTTTTAATTGTGCTGTTTGGAGCAAGTAAATTCTCTGGTTATTTTTTCTGGGTTGCAGTTATATCAAGTGGAGTCATCTATCTCTTGGCTTTGATCGGAATGAATTTTATGGATGCTAGAACCTTTCTGCTCAAGAGGATGGGGTATGCAAAAAACATCTGAAAAAGTAGCGCTTTTTGTCCCTTCCTTGGGAGGCGGAGGGGCTGAGCGGGTCATGGTTCTCCTCGCCAATGGTCTGGCTGATGCTGGCTATGAGGTGGACCTAGTCGTGGTCAATGCCCATGGCAGCCATCGCGATGCATTGTCGGCACAAGTGCGGCTGATGGATCTTCATAAACCTAGGGTGCTTGCAGCAATGCCCGGCTTGATAGCTTATTTGCGCCGCGAGAAGCCACGTGTCATGATTTCTGCGCTGGACTACGCCAATGTGGTTGCATTGCTGGCGACACGTTTGGCTTGTGTGTCGACCAAGCTGATAATTACTGAGCACAGTACTTTGTCCATCGCAAGCGAAAAAGATTTTCGCGGCAGAGGCAGGCTGTTGCCTACGCTGATGCAGCTGACCTATCCTTGGGCAGACCAGATATTGGCGGTATCCCAAGGTGTGGCCGATGATCTGGCGAACAAGCTGAATATCAAACGTTCCAAGATTGCTGTGGCATATAACCCTGTTGTGACCGAGCAATTGAGCATGCTGGCGGCACAAGAAGTGCAGTGGCCATGGCCCCGGGTTGAGGGAATCCCTTTTATCTTGGCAACAGGCCGTTTGGCTGCAGCTAAGGATTTTTCCACTTTGCTGAAGGCATTCTCCATTCTGAGAAAGAAAAGGTCGGCCAAGCTGCTTATTTTGGGAGAGGGTGAAGAGCGTGGCATGCTTGAGCAAAAGATCGCTCAGTATGAGTTGGGGGAGGATGTGGCTCTACCTGGATTCGTGAGTAATCCTTATGCGTGGATGGCGTCGGCAGATCTTTTCGTGATGTCCTCGCGCTGGGAGGGGCTTCCGACGGTATTGATTGAAGCCATGGCATGCGGTGCTCCTATTGTCAGCACGGACTGTCCCAGTGGGCCAGCAGAGATCCTTGAAAATGGAAAATGGGGGCGGCTGGTTGCTGTGGGCGATGGCGCTGCCTTGGCTGAAGCCATGGATGCATCGATTCTGGACGCTGATCGTCACCCCGGTCTTGCAAGGGCGCAGGATTTTAGTGTCAAGAAGTCTGTGCTGAAGTACATGCAATTCATCAAAATATTATCATCCTGATGGACCTTTTACATATGAATATGAATGATACTAGGAAGAGTTTTGGCGGTTTCCTGGCGCTGGCTTTATTCATGCTATTCATGTGTGCTGTTCCATGGGTGTCGATATATGAATCAATATATCAATTCCCGTATGAGGATAGAAGTGTTTATTCACATTACTTTCTGTTTGAAGAAAGCGTTTTGAGTTATGTAAAGTTTTCAGGAGTCAAGGATTATTTCATCAATGAATTTTTATGGCATTATTCTGTTATTTCGTTGATGAAGCATGGGGTTGGTCTTGAAATAATTTTCTTTTGTGTTTCTTTCTTTTCATTGCTCATGCCGGCTATGCTGGTTTTGAAATATGGGAAGCCATGGATGCTGATATTTCTCATTAATCCATTAGTCGTTGATTTTTCATTTTCGCAACTGAGATCTGCTTTAGCTGTAGCTATTCTGATTTTGGCATTTATTTTGAAGGATAGGTATAAATATATTGCGATCGGAGTGGTACTTGTGGCCATGCTGATTCATACTGCATCCGTTATTTTTCTATCTATTTATATATTTATAGTTTTTATGGATGGATTTTCCCAAAAATTCAGATTGGGGAAATCGATATATTTGATTTTTATATTAATGTTTGGCGCAATGATTTCCATTGCATTAGGGCCTTTGAGGGAGTGGATACTCATCCTTTTGGGTGATAGAAGAGCTGAATATCCTGATATGCGAAGCTCATTTCAATACTCGCTTTTTGGGATGTTGATGCTTTTTGCAATGATATTCAATTATAAAGAAATGATGAAGTCTTTCTTTGGTAAGTACAGCTATGTTGTTCTGTCTATAGTTACATTCAACGTTTTGCACGGTGGATACTCCACCAGATTTCTTGCAGCCACGTTGCCTATTTTTATTTTGACAATATTTGATTTTGAGCGCTGGTGGAAGATATGCATGGTCTCGATTTTTGTTATTTATATAACTCTTCAGTGGCTTTTTTGGTTAAGAGTTCTATAGAATGCTAATTATTCACATAATTACTGGTCTTGGAGATGGCGGGGCAGAAGCTGTTCTTTATCGCCTATGCACCTCTGATAAAGGAAACTGCCACAAGGTAATTTCTTTAATGGATGGGGGTAAATATGGGGTTCTGCTAAAGGAAGCTGGTGTCGAGGTAGAGTGCTTGAATATGCCAGCCGGAAGTTTGACTCCGGGGGGGGTGAAGCTTCTGTGGAAACTTTTACGAAATGAAAAGAAGGTGCATGCCGGAACTGATTTGGCTGTTCAGACCTGGATGTACCATGCCGATCTGGTGGGTGGAGTAGTCGCAAAGACTTCAGGCATCAAGAACATAGTCTGGGGGATTCATCACAGCATTCTGGAAAAGGGAAAGACCAAGGCATCGACAAGATTGATTGCTAAAATCAATGCCCTGTTGTCCTATTGGGTTCCAGAAGTCATTGTTTGTTGCGCAGAAAAATCACGGGTCATTCACGAGAAAATAGGATTTTCTTCGAGAAAGATGAAGGTCATACCCAATGGCTACGATCTTCAGAAATTCTCACCGAAGTCTGTAGACGCCAAGCTTTTGAGGCAGGAGTGGGGTATTCCTGAAAACATGCCTTTGCTGGGGATGGTGGGCCGCTTTGACCCACAAAAGGATCATGAGAATCTGATCAAGGCATTGGCTCTTTTGAGGAGTCAGGGCCTAGAGTTCCGGTGTGTGCTGGTGGGGCGCGGCATGGATGCCGCCAATCAGGAGGTCACAAGCAAGCTTCTGCTCAATGGCTTGCAAGAGCATGTGCACCTGCTGGGCCAGCGAAGCGATATTCCTGCCGTGATGAGCGCGCTGGATCTGCATGTGCTTTCCAGCTCAGCCGAGGCTTTCCCTAATGTGATTGCCGAAGCCATGGCATGCGAGACTCCTTGTGTGACCACAGATGTTGGCGATGCCGCTTTGATGGTAGGCGATACGGGCTGGGTGGTGCCGCCGGGCAATCCGCAGGCTCTGGCTGCAGGCATTCAGGACGCTGTGTCGGCCATGGCGCAGGCTGAAGCCTGGCTTCTAAGACAGGCTGCCGCCAGAGCCCATGTATCAAACAGCTTTGGTCTGGATCGTATGCTGGCATCCTATCGGGATGCATGGGAAGGACGCGTGTGAAATTGGTCTTGCTTGGTACGGTTTCTGCCAGTGTTTTCAACTTCCGCACATCCCTGATCAAGGAGTTGGTGGCGAGAAATCACACGGTATATGTGCTCTGTGTGGACTATGACGATGTCTCCCGAGAAAAAATTGTGGCTCTTGGAGCCATACCTGTGGACTACTCTCTCAACAGAGCAGGACTCAATCCGATCAGGGATCTCGTTGATACCTGGAAGCTGTTTAGGCAACTGAAGAAGATCGCCCCCGATGTGGTGCTGTCCTATTTTGTCAAGCCGGTGATCTTCGGCTCCATTGCTGCCCGAATGGCTGCGGTTCCTCGCAATATCGGCATGCTTGAGGGTCTGGGATATGTATTCACCGATCTACCGACCGGGCTGAAGCGCAAGCAGAGAATCCTGCGCTGGGTACAGGTATTTCTTTATCGCCTGGCTCTCCCCGGACTGGACCGCCTGATTTTCCTGAATCCAGATGACTCAGCAGACCTGTTGAGTCGCAACGGCCTAAAGGCAAAGAATGTCAGCATTTTGGGCGGTATCGGAGTGGATCTGGAAAAGTATCCATATATACCGTTGGACTCCCAAAAATCGCCAAGCTTCATCTTTGTAGGCAGGCTTTTGGCGGAAAAGGGTATCAACGAATATGTGGCTGCCGCCAAAAAGGTGAAGAACCTGCATCCAGAGGCCCGCTTTGTGGTGCTGGGCGGTCTGGACGAGGAAAATCCGGGTGGGCTTTCACGCCTGGAGCTGGACGATTTGATTGCATCCGGCGTCGTCGAATATCCGGGCCATGTGAGCAGCGTAATACAGTGGCTGACAGATGCCAGCATTTTTGTACTGCCCTCCTATCGTGAAGGCGTTCCCTGCAGCACTCAGGAGGCCATGGCTGTTGGGCGTGCAGTAATTACCACCGATGTGCCGGGCTGCCGCGAAACCGTTGTCGATGGTGTCAACGGCTATCTGGTTCCGCGTTGGGATGCCGAGGCTCTGGCGCAGAAAATGCTTTGCCTTGTCCGCGATCCTGCTCTGGTCGCAAGAATGGGTGAGGAAAGTCGGCGTCTTGCAGAGCAGCGGTTCGACGCCGAAAAGGTCAATGCCCGGCTTATCCAGATGTTGCTTGATTAATTGCGACGAGGCGGAATCCAGCGGAAATAGGCCAGCTTGCTGTAGAACGCCAGATAGCAAATAACGCTAATGAAAAAGCAACTGGCCGTCAGCCATTTGTTTTGGTAGGTTAATACCGCCATCAGGCAGGGCACGGCCGCATACATCCAGAGGAAGGGTGAAGTCAAGCCATTCTGGATAGGTTTGGAAAAGCTGGAGAATGCTTTCTTGGCCCAGCGCTTGTTGGCCAGCATATGCAGATGCACGCCATCGGGCTGGCTGGGGTGGTAGCCTTCTCGAATCGTCTTTCTGACAAAACTGAATCCGACCTCAATAATCGGGTAGGAGCAGATCAACAGACTGGTCCAGGGTGAAACAGAGGTGTTGCGCTCGGGTAGGAGAACTGAAATCCATGCCAGCATGAAACCCAGAAAATAGGCGCCGCCGTCACCCAGGAATATTTTTCCTGCCGGCCAATTCACTAAAAAAAATCCCATGACGGCACCTGCAATAATGAGGCAGGTGAAGGCCAGTGGGATATCTCCCACTTGGCGTGCGATAAATCCAAAGGCAGCAAGCATGATAATGGCTGTACCCGCCGTTAGGCCATTGAAGCCATCGATGATATTGATGGCGTTGGCAACGCCGCCGACAGCAAAGGCGGTGAATATGACGGAAATCAGAGTAAAGCTCAAAAGCCAGTCTATCCCCCAGATATCCACATGTGTCAGTGATGTGCCTGTAATACCCCAGCCCAGCACACCGGAAGCCATGGTGGCGAGCAGGCGCACCTTGACGGAGACTTTTTTTGTGATGTCTTCCATGAGGCCGAAAACAAAGGCTGGTATGCCTGCAAGCAGTATGGCACTGAGAATGGCGCGTTTTTCTGCTGCAGCGATGCCGTGGCTGGATACTGCATAGCCTACGAATACTCCAATGGCAATCGCAATACCGCCGATTCGAGGTGTGGGATTGGTATGGAATTTTTGCAAGCCGTCTGTTGTATCCATGGATAGACTGCCATGCCATTTCTTGGTGGTAACCAGCAACACGCAGGTGATAAAGGAGGCAAAACCTGCAAGGAACGCGTCGTACCTGAATAACTCTTGAACAGAGAAAATAATCGAATTCATGGAGTGAGTGGACGTGGAATTGTTTTATATCGTGGGAGGCTGACTCGGGGAAGTTGGCATCTTGCTCGTCTCCAAGAGCATTTGCGGCACAATGCAGCCCATCTGACTTGAACATTGTCCCATGGGACAGAGCCTTGATCTATGACCACCATTGACCCCACCACCCAGATCGCCCCCCGCGACAAAGCCGAAATCCTCGCGCAAGCGCTGCCCTACATCCGCAAGTTCCATGGCAAGACCATGGTCATCAAGTATGGCGGCAATGCCATGACCGATCCTGCCCTGCAGGCGGACTTTGCGGAAGATGTGGTGTTGCTCAAGCTGGTGGGGATTAACCCTGTGGTGGTTCATGGTGGTGGGCCTCAGATTGAAGCGGCGCTGGGTCGTCTAGGCAAGAAGGGTGAATTCATTCAGGGCATGCGTGTCACGGATGAAGAGACCATGGAAGTGGTGGAGTGGGTGCTGGCCGGCGAGGTGCAGCAGGACATCGTGGGTCTGATCCATCAGGCCGGCGGCAAGGCCGTGGGCCTGACGGGGCGAGATGGTGGCTTGATTCGTGCCAAGAAGCTCAAGATGCTGGATAACAAGGATCCGAGCATCGAGCACGATGTGGGTCAGGTGGGCGATATCGTTGCCATCGATCCCAGTGTGGTGAAGGCGCTGCAGGACGATGCTTTCATTCCAGTGATCAGCCCTATCGGTTTTGGTGAGGAGAACGAAAGTTACAACATCAACGCCGACGTGGTTGCAAGCAAACTCGCAACAGTGTTGCAAGCTGAAAAGCTGGTGCTTTTAACCAACACTCCAGGCGTTCTGGACAAGGCCGGTAATCTGCTGACGGATCTGACGGCACGCGAGATTGATGCGCTGTTTGCCGACGGTACGATTTCCGGCGGCATGCTGCCCAAGATTTCGGGCGCTCTGGACGCTGCCAAGGCGGGTGTGAATGCGGTGCACATCATCGATGGACGCGTGCCGCATTCCATGCTGCTGGAAATTTTGACGGACCAGGCGTATGGCACGATGATTCGCAGCCATTGATGAGCCTGTCTGGCCCTGACATGTGGTTGCTCTTCTCGAGTGACTTTTCACATATGGCGTTAACATCGCCGCAGGGCTTTCCCGGGTGGAGTCGCGCTCAGGACTCCGCTGCAAGCCGCCTTTGGGCGGCTTTTGTTTTTGAGCGAGGTAGGACTTTATGCGTTTGCTTCTGGTGGAAGATGATGTGATGGTGGCCAGCGGTATCAAGCTGGGTCTTTCCGATGCTGGTTATGCCGTGGACTGGGTGGGCAGTGCCGAGCGTGCACTGGAAGTGCTGGCCCAGGAAGCGTTCGATGTGGCGGTGATCGATATCGGCCTGCCGGGCATCAACGGCCTGGAGCTGACGCGTCGCCTGCGCAGCAGCGATGTGGAAAGCAAGGCCATGCCGGTGTTGATCCTCACGGCGCGCGATGCGCTGCAGGACCGGGTGCAAGGCCTGGACTGGGGCGCCGACGACTATATGGTCAAGCCTTTCGAGCTGCCCGAGTTGCTGGCGCGCCTGCGGGCGCTGATGCGCCGCTCCCAGGCAGCAACTTCTGCTGTCCTGAACTTTGGCTGTATCGAACTGGATACGGCGGGCCGCCGCGCCGGCGCACGCCAGCTGCCGCAGGAGGGCGAAACTGAAGGCAAGCTGCTGCCCATCGATCTGGGGCCACGTGAATGGACGGTGCTGGAGTATCTTTTGCTCAATGCCCCCAAGCCCGCCAGCAAGGAAAAGCTGCTGCAGGCCCTGACCGGTTGGGACCGTGAAATCACGCCAAATGCCGTGGAAGTTTATGTGTCTCGCCTGCGCAGCAAACTGGAGCCGCATGGCGTGGCCCTGCGCTCCATTCGCGGTTTCGGTTATCGGCTGGAGTTGATGCCTGAATCTGTTTGATTCTCTATTTGATAGCTGTCAGCGATTGATTGATATGGAATTCAGTTATTTATATATCTGAATCGGTTATTAATGAAGCGCTTGCAGCTATGAAAATTGAATACTCCGAGTTCTTATTAAATAAACATTAATGACCGCCAATCTGCGTTTTCGGCTGCTGGTTCTGCTTTTGGTGCCGCTGATGCTGTTGGCGGCCATGGGTGGCTGGTTCAGCTACAGCGCCGCCGATGAGGCCTCCACCCAGCATGACCAGCGTTTGCTGCGCTTGCTGCCGGCCCTGGCCGATTCGGTGCTCGCGCCCTCGATTGCGGACGGCACGCCGCCGCTGGTGTCGCTGACGCCAAGCGTCGAAGACTTTTTGCGCAATCAGGGCGATGAAGCAGGCTATGCCGTGGGCGATCTGCAGGGCAATGTGGTGGCAGGCGATACCTGGATCAACTTCGATGTGCCGGCGACCGGCACGGCGGAATTCCACAGCCAGGAGCACGACGGTGTGACCTATCGCGTTGCCGTGCTCAAGGCCGAAACCTATGGCGCCGGCGAGATGGTCGTCATGCTGGCCGACAGCAGCGATGTGCGTCAGCAATGGGTGCGCCAGTTGCTGATGCATGTGCTGCTGCCCAATCTGCTGCTGATTGCGGGCGCGGCCGTGGCCATTTACTGGTCGGTGAGCCGGGCCTTCAAGCCGCTGCACAAGCTGACTCAGGCGGTGGAGCGCCGCTCGCCGCGCGATCTGAGCCCGATCGACGAGCAGACCTCGCCAGCCGAGGTCCGCCCGCTGGTGCGCTCGCTCAATCGCCTGTTCTCCCTGGTCAATGCCCAGGCCGAAGGCCAGCGCCGTTTCGTCGCCGATGCAGCCCATCAGCTGCGCACGCCGCTGGCGGCCTTGCAGACCCAGGTGGAGGCCTGGGCCCTGAGCGGGCAGGAGGCCAGGCGCCTGGCCAAGCGGACAGGGGAGCAGGCGCAGGTCGTGCTTACGGTGGAGCAGATCGAGCAGTTGCGCGATGCAACCCGGCGCACCTCCCAGCTGGCGCGTCAGTTGCTGGCCCTGTCGCGTGCCGATGCGCGCAATGCCGAGGTGCAGCCGCTGCAGGAGGTGGACCTCAAGGAACTTTGCGAGAGCATGCTCGAGACCTTTATCGATCGTGCCTCGATCAAGCATCTGGACTTTGGCCTCGAGGTCGAGCCTGCATCGGTCTGGGGCCATAGCTGGTTGCTGCGCGAACTGGTTTCCAACCTGGTGGAAAACGCCATCAAGTACACGCCCAGAGGCGGCAGTGTCACCTTGCGCTGCGGTCTGCGCCCCCGGCCCGTGGGCACGGACGATGCAACCCTGCTGCAGATGGCGGGTGTGCAGCAATGGGCTTTTGTCGAGGTTGACGATGACGGGCCCGGCGTGCCCGAAGAAGAGCGCAGCCAGATTACCCAGCGTTTCTATCGCGCCCAGGGAGTGATTGAAGAGGGAACCGGTCTGGGCCTGGCAATTGCCGATGAAATAACGCAATTGCATCAAGGTGTACTGAGTTTTTCAGATGGAAGTTTCGGTAAAGGCCTATTAGTAAGACTTGAAATTCCGGTTCAATCAGTTTCAGAAGGCAGTCATGAGGTATCTGAAGCTCTCAAAGGTTAATTTCTCGGTTACGCTTGCGTGTTGGTGAGAGCGGGGGTGAAAGTTCGGGGTGGAGACCGCAAGCCTGCTGTGTATTAAGGTTGGTTTGACGCACCTGACACCTACCGGTAAGGATAGTCGTGTGCTTAACAGTGCAACTGGCTGTGAGAAAATTGCTAATAAATACTGAGTCGCCTATGTCTGAGTCTGAAGTCCTGTCGCCTGTTTCCAATATTGAAAATCCCGCGGAGGACAGTCCTGCCGCTCCTGCCATGGCTCCTGCGCGCAAGCGCCCCAAGCCCGGCGAACGCCGCGAGCAAATCCTGCAGGCATTGGCCTCCATGCTGGAAAAGCCGGGTGCCGACCGTATCACCACGGCAGCTCTGGCTGCCCATCTGAGCGTGAGCGAGGCGGCCCTGTACCGCCACTTTGCCAGCAAGGCCCAGATGTTCGAGGGACTGATCGAGTTCATCGAGCAGTCCGTCTTCACGCTGGTGCAGCAGATTGTGGGCCGCGATGTGCCCGAGGCCGCGCATGATCCGGTCACTAGCGTGCGCAATGCCAACCGCGTGGTGGCATTGCTGCTGCAGTTTGGCGAAAAAAACCCCGGCATGGTGCGCGTGATGGTCGGCGATGCCATCGTTTTCGAGCACGAGCGTCTGCAGACCCGCATGAACCAGTTCTTTGACCGCATCGAGTCCACCTTGCGCCAATGCCTGCGCCCTGCCGCCGGCGCCATGGGCTCTGCTGCACCGACGGCCGAAGCATCGGTTGCTGCCAGTGTGCTGACCTCGTTTGCGCTGGGACGTCTGCAGCGCTATGCCCGCTCGGGCTTTCGCCGCCTGCCCACCGAACACCTGGATGCCAGCCTGGCCATGATGGTCGTGGTCTGAGTCGCTCGTCGGGCACTCTTTCAGGAACGCCGCAGTCTCAGGACTGGCGGCGTTTTTTATTGCGCATCGAGGCAGCTGAGTCGGCAAAAGTCCTGGCGGGGAAAGGCTAAGTATTTACCCTGGATGGATTCAAAATCGGCCGGAAATTGTGCAAAATAGAACGAACGTTCGTTTTATTGAGAGTTTCATGGCCTCGTCCTCCGCTTCCCGTTCTTCAACTTCGCCCGCAGGTCGGGATGTGGCGCACCCGGCTGGCCGCGGGGGGGCTGCGAGCAGGAAGATCAGCGCAAAGTCTCGCAAGCTGCACGCCGAGGCGCAAGCTGCGGTTAGCCCCAGTAAGGCCGTGGAGGGGGCTGCCACCAAGTCTGCGGGCCGATCGCTCGCAAAAGGTCAGCAAACCAAGGCCACGATTGTCGAGGCTGCGCTCAATCTGGCCACCCATATCGGGCTGGAAGGGCTGTCCATTGGCGCGATTGCCGAACTCACGGGCATGAGCAAATCAGGGGTGTTTGCCCATTTCGGCTCGCGTGAGGAATTGCAGATTTCCGTGGTGCACGAGTACCACGACCGTTTCGAGCAGGAAGTCTTCTACCCCGCCATCGAGGCGCCGCGCGGCATTCCGCGTCTGCGAGCGCTGTTTGGCAACTGGATGAAGCGCACCTCCATAGAGATCGACTCCGGCTGCATCTATATCAGCGGAGCAGTGGAGTTCGACGATCGCACGGGTCCGGTGCGCGATGCGCTGGCCGAGTCCGTCGGCACCTGGCTGGCTGCCATGCGCCGCACCATTGTGCAAAGCCAGGAATGCGGCGATCTGCGTGCCGATGCCGATGCCAGCCAGTTGCTGTTTGAAATTCACGGCCTGATTCTTGCCCTGCATTACGAGGCGCGCTTTCTGCATAGCGAGGGCTCGATAGAGCGGGCTCATGCAGGCTTCAACAACATTCTGGCGCGCTATGCCAGCGAGCCGCCAGCCGCCTGACGCCATTCACAACTCGCGTCAGTTCCAACCCCAAAAAAGCAAACCGTTCAACGCGCAACCATCACAGGAGACGACAAATGCCCAGCTACAACCCGCCACTGCGTGACATGCAATTCCTCATGCACGAGGTCTTCAAGGTCACCGAGACCTATCAGCAGATTCCCAAGTACGCGGAGGTCGATACCGACACCATCAACGCGGTGGTCGAAGAGGCGGGCAAATTTGCGGCCAATGTCACCTTTCCCTTGAATATCTCCGGCGACGAAGAGGGCTGCACGCTGAACAAGGAGACCCACGAGGTCACCACGCCCAAGGGCTTCAAACAGGCGTATGCGCAGTTCATCGAGGGCGGCTGGCCGGCACTGTCCTGCGATCCGGAGTATGGCGGCCAGGGTTTGCCGTTCGTGCTCAATTCGGCGCTTTATGAAATGCTCAACAGCGCCAATCAGGCCTGGACCATGTATCCCGGTCTGTCGCATGGAGCCTATGAGGCCCTGCATGCCTACGGCACGCCGGAGCAGAAGAAGACCTATCTGGGCAAGCTGACCAGCGGCGAGTGGACCGGCACCATGTGCCTGACCGAGCCGCACTGCGGCACTGACCTGGGCCTGCTGCGCACCAAGGCCGAGCCGCTGGCGGACGGCAGCTATCGTGTCACCGGCAACAAGATCTTCATCTCGGCCGGCGAGCATGACTTCACCAGCAACATCGTGCACCTGGTGCTGGCGCGTCTGCCCGATGCGCCTGCCGGCTCCAAGGGCATCAGCCTGTTCGTCGTGCCCAAGTTCAAGGTGAAGGCCGATGGAACGCTGGGCGAGCGCAACCCGATTTTCTGCGGTGCGCTGGAGCACAAGATGGGCATTCACGGCAATGCCACGGCCCAGATCAATATCGACGGTGCCATCGGCACCCTGGTGGGCGAGCCCAACAAGGGTCTGCAGGCCATGTTCGTGATGATGAACGCGGCCCGTCTGGGCGTGGGCAACCAGTCGCTGGGGCTGACCGAAGTGGCCTACCAGAATGCGCTGGCCTATGCCAAGGACCGCCTGCAGATGCGCAGCCTGTCGGGCGTGAAGGCCAAGGACAAGCCGGCCGACCCCATCATCGTCCATCCCGATGTGCGCCGCATGCTGCTCACGGCCAAGGCCTATGCAGAAGGCGGCCGCGCGCTGTCCACCTTCTGCGGCCTGCTGCTGGACAAGGAGTTGCACCATCCCGACGAGAAGGTGCGCAAGGACAGCGGCGAGTTGGTGGCGCTGCTGACGCCCATCGTCAAGGCCTTCATCACCGACAACGGCTGGACGGCGACAACCCTGAGCCAGCAGGTCTTCGGCGGCCACGGCTTCATCAAGGAATGGGGCATGGAGCAGTTTGTGCGCGATGCGCGCATCAACATGATCTATGAAGGCACGAACGGCATCCAGGCGCTGGATCTGCTGGGCCGCAAGATCCTGGGCAACCAGGGCGCGACGCTCAAGAAGTTCGGCAAGCTGATCGCCCAGTTGGTGGAGGAAGAAGGCGTCAACGAGAAGATGAGTGAGTTCATCACGCCCATTGCCATGCTGGGCGAGCAAATGACCAAGTTCACCACCGAGGTCGGCTTCAAGGGCATGCAGAACCCCGACGAAGTCGGCGCAGCCGCCGTGGACTATTTGCGTGTGGCCGGTCATCTGGTCTTCGGCTACCTGTTTGCCCGCATGGCCCAGGTGGCGCTGCGCGAGATCGCAGCCGGCAATGCCGATCCTTTCTATCAAGGCAAGCTGCAGACCGCGCGCTTTTACTTCGCCAAGCTGTTCCCCGAGACGGCGACGCTGATGCGCACCGCGCGCGCCGGCAGCCAGTCGCTGATGGACAGCGACGCGGCCCTGGCCTGATGTTCCGCAGGCACATGCTGCGATGCTATTTAAAGAGTAGCTGTATGCGCCTATTCATCCCTTGTTTTGAATATAAAGGACTTGGAAATGAAGAAAATCAAAGCGGTAGCAGCTCTGGTATTGATATCGGGCAGCATGTCCGCCGCCTGGGCGCAGATGTCGCCCGTGGGCACCTGGCGCAGCATGGATGAAAAGGAAAACACGCCCAAGGCGCAGGTGAAGATCACCGAGGCCGGCGGCGTGGTCACGGGCAAGGTCGAGGCCCTGCTGCGCAAGGGCGCGGACCCGAATGCGCTGTGCACCGAGTGCAAGGACGAGCTCAAGGACAAGCCCGTGGTGGGCATGACGCTGATCAGCGGCGTCAAAAAGGTCGAGGGCAAGGAGGTCTGGGAGGGCGGCAAGATTCTCGATCCCGAAAACGGCAAGACCTATACCGTACGCCTGACGCCCGTAGACGCAGGCCAGAAGCTGGAAGTGCGCGGCTCCATCGGTCCTTTCTGGCGTACCCAGACCTGGATCCGCGTTCAGTAAATCTCAAGACAGAAAACAGCCAGCGCCTCAGTCCCATGCTTTGTCCGTGGCAAGGCCGCTGGCCCTTAATGGAACATAGCTCATGTCCCGATTCAATGTGAAAAAAGTCGCCGTGCTGGGCGCGGGCGTGATGGGTGCGCAGATTGCGGCTCATCTGGTCAACGTCAAGGTGCCGGTCATTTTGTTCGACCTGCCGGCCAAGGAAGGCCCCAAGAGCGGCATTGCAGAGCGTGCCATTGCCAATCTGAAGAAGCTCAAGCCTTCGCCTATCGGCGTGGCCGATGATGTGGAGCTGATCCAGGCGGCCAACTACGAAGAGCATATGAAGCTGCTCAAGGGCTGCGATCTGGTGATCGAGGCCATTGCCGAGCGCATGGACTGGAAGCTGGATCTGTATCACAAGATCGCTCCCTTCGTCGCCAAGCACGCGCTGCTGGCGTCCAATACCTCGGGCCTGTCGATCACCAAGCTGTCCGAGGCCTTGCCCGACGCCATCAAGCCGCGCTTTTGCGGCATCCACTTTTTCAACCCGCCGCGCTATATGCAGCTGGTGGAGCTGATCAACACGCCCACCACGCAGGCCGAGGTGCTGGATCAGCTCGAAGCCTTTGTCACCAGCACGCTGGGCAAGGGTGTGGTGCGCGCGCACGACACGCCCAACTTCATCGCCAACCGTATCGGCATCGCCGGCATGCTGTCCACGATGAAGGAGGTCGAGAACTTCGGTCTGTCCTTTGACGTGGTGGACGACCTCACGGGCAAGAAGCTGGGCCGAGCCTCCTCGGGCACCTTCCGCACTGCCGACGTGGTGGGCCTGGACACCATGGCCCATGTCGTCAAGACCCTGCAGGACAATCTGAGCCTGGAGACCGACCCCTTCTACGGCAGCTTCGGCACGCCGCCCGTGCTGGCCAAGCTGATCGAGCTGGGCAACCTGGGCCAGAAGACCAAGAAGGGCTTCTACAAAAAGGTCGGCCGTGACATCTTCCAGTTCGAGCTCGACAGCGAGGACTACATTCCCGCAGGCGGCAAGGCCGACGAGGTCTACGGCCGCATGCTCAAAAAGCCCGCTGCAGAGCGCCTCAAGCTGCTGCGCAATGCCGAGGGCAAGGAGGGCCAGTTCCTCTGGGCCATTTTGCGCAACAGCTTTCACTATGCCGCCGTGCACCTGCAATCCATTGCCGATTGCGCACGCGATGTGGACCAGGCCATGCGCTGGGGCTTCGGCATGAAGCAGGGCCCGTTCGAGCTGTGGCAGGAAGCCGGCTGGCTGGAGGTGGCCAAGATGGTCCAGGAGGACATCGATGCCGGCAAGGCGCTGTGCAAGGCAGCGCTGCCTCAATGGGTTTTCGAAGGTCCGGTGGCCGAGGCCGGCGGCGTGCATACGGGCAATGGTTCGTGGAGCCCCGCGCAGAATAAGTTCGTGCCGCGCCGTGTGCTGCCCGTGTACGAGCGTCAGCTGTTCCCCGAGAAACTGCTGGGTGAAACCGATCTGCCCGACTGGCAGACGGCTGGCACGACGATTGCCGAAACCAGGGCTCTGCGTACCTGGACGCTGGACGAGGATGAAAGCTCCTCCGGTAAGCGGGTCTTGATTGCCAGCATCAAGAACAAGATGCATGCCATCAGCCCCGAAGTCATGGAAGGCCTGATGGAGGCGGTGGATACGGCAGAGAGCGACTTCGACGCCATGGTCATCTGGTCCGGCGATGCGCCCTTCAGCGTGGGCGCCGACCTGGAGGCCACCATGCCTGCCTTTGTGATCGGTGGTGCCGACGCCATCGAGAGCATCGAGCAGGAGCTGCAGAACCTGATGCTGCGCCTGCGTTATGCACAGGTGCCCGTGGTGTCTGCCATTCACGGGCTGGCGCTGGGCGGCGGCTGCGAGATGGCGGTGTATTCGGCGCGCCGCGTGGCCCATATGGAAAGCTATATCGGTCTGGTGGAAGTCGGCGTGGGCCTGGTGCCCGGTGCCGGCGGCCTGACTTATATCGCGCGTCGCGCTGCCGAAAATGCAGCCACCAGCACCGGCAAGGATTTGCTGCCCTTCCTGACCGAAGGCTTCACGGCTGCCGCCATGGCCAAGGTGGGCACCAGCGCGCTGGAGTCGCGCAAGCTCGGCTATTTGCTGGACAGCGACATCGTCGTGGCCCACAAGGACGAGGTGCTGTTTGTCGCCATCAACGAGGCCAAGGCCATGGCGGCCGGCGGCTGGCGTGCGCCGCACAAGCGCAGCTTCCCCGTGGCGGGCCGTAGCGGCCAGGCCACGATCAAGGGTTCGCTGGTCAATATGCGCGACGGCGGCTTCATCAGCGAGTTCGACCAGCATATTGCGGGCCTGATCGCCAATGTGGTCTGCGGCGGCGATGTCGATGCCGGCACGCTGGTGGATGAGGCCTATCTGATGAGCCTGGAGCGCAAGGCTTTCTGTCATCTGATTGCCCACCCCAAGACCCATGAGCGAATCCTGGGCATGTTGAACACCGGCAAGCCGGTTCGCAACTAAGGCGAAGCGAGGAGAAACAAAAATGAAGCAAGTACAAGACGCCTATATCGTTGCTGCCACGCGCACACCCATCGGTCGCTCGCACAAGGGTTTTTTTCGCAACTACCGTCCCGACGATCTGCTGGCCACCACGCTCAAGGCGGCGCTGGCCCAGGTGCCTGGCCTGGACCCCAAGGCGATCGAGGACATCGTCTGCGGCTGCGCGATTCCCGAAGCCCAGCAGGGCCTGAACGTGGCGCGTATCGGTGCCGTGCTGGCGGGACTGCCCACCAGCATCGGCGGCATCACCGTCAACCGTTTTTGCGCCTCCGGTCTGTCGGCCGTGGCCATGGCGGCGGACCGTATCCGCGTCGGTGAAGCCGATGTGATGGTTGCTGCCGGCGTGGAGAGCATGAGCATGGTGCCCATGATGGGCAATGCGCCCAGCCTCTCGCCCAGCATCTTCGAGCGCGATGGTGATGTGGGAATTGCCTATGGCATGGGCCTGACGGCGGAGAAGGTGGCCCAGCAGTGGAAGGTCTCGCGCGAGGCGCAGGATGCGTTTGCACTCGAATCGCACCGCCGCGCGATTGCCGCGCAGCAGGCCGGCGATTTCGCTGCCGAGATCACGCCGATCGAAGTCACCGACCGCACGCTGAACATCGCCACCGGCGAGACCGTGGCCAGCACGCGCACCGTGAGTCTGGACGAAGGCCCGCGCCCCGATACCAGCATCGAAGGCCTGGCCAAGCTGCGCACCGTTTTTGCGGCGCGCGGCACGGTCACGGCGGGCAATAGCTCGCAGACCAGCGACGGTGCGGGCGCGCTGATCATTGCCAGCGGCGATGCCGTCAAGCGCTTTGGTCTGACGCCGCTGGCGCGCTTCGTCAGCTATGCCAGCAAGGGCGTGCCGCCCGCCATCATGGGCATTGGCCCTATCGAGGCCATTCCCGCCGCGCTGCGCTATGCGGGTCTCAAGCAGGACGATATCGACTGGTACGAGCTCAACGAGGCCTTTGCAGCCCAGTCCCTGGCTGTCATCAACACCCTGGGGCTGGACCAGAGCAAGGTCAACCCCATGGGCGGTGCGATTGCATTGGGCCATCCCCTGGGTGCGACCGGTGCCATCCGTGCCGCCACCGTGGTCCATGCGCTGCAACGCAAGCAGCTCAAGTACGGCATGGTGACCATGTGCGTGGGCATGGGTCAGGGCGCGGCTGGCATCTTCGAGCGCGTCTGAGCGCCGCAGCCGCCATGCAGACCGCCCAGTCGCAAGCCTCCGTGCAAGTTCCGGTGCAAGCTGCCGTGCAATGGACGGAGATGGCCTTGCCCATCTCCGTGGGTTCGGCCCATCTGGTGCTGCGCCAGTGTCAGCCCAGAGCGGCAGCGCCGCTGGCGCAGGTGGTGGTGGCTGGCGCCATGGGCGTGCAGCAAAGCTATTACCAGGCCTTTGCCCGCTGGCTGGCGGAGCAGGGCTATGGCGTCACCACCTTCGACTATCGTGGCCATGGCCTGTCGCTGCAAGTGCCGCTGCGTGACGCCAGGGCCGACCTACTGGACTGGGCCAAGGACTGCGAGCTGGTGGCAGCGCATCTCAAGCAGCAGTTTCCGCAGCAGCCGCTGATCTGGATCGGTCATAGCGTGGGCTCGCAATTGCCGGGCCTGGCCTCCATTCCCCTGCCCATCAACGGCTTGCTGTCTGTTGGCAGCGGCAGCGGCTACTGGCGCGATAACGCTGCGCCAACCAGGCGCATGGTCAGGCTGTTCTGGTGGGGCGTCGCTCCGTTGGTCACTGCGTTGTACGGCGCGTTTCCGGGGCGCAAGCTGGGCATTGTGGGCGATCTGCCGGCAGGCGTGATCTGGCAATGGCGTCGCTGGTGCCTGAATCCTCTGTACGCCATGGGCGCGGAAGGCCGCTGGGCGGCCGAGGCCTATGCGGCAGCCCACTATCCCTTGCATGCGCTGTATTTCGAGGACGACGAAATGATGTCGCTGGCCAGCGTGCAATCTTTGGTGGACTGGTACAAAAGTGCGCCCAGCACGCTGGAGCGTGTCGATCCGGGCCTGGCTCCGTCCGGACGCATAGGCCATCTGGGGTATTTCAAGGAAGAGATGCGTGAGCTACTGTGGCAGCCCCTGTTGCCCTTGCTGCAGAGCTGGCGCGACGGTGACCGTGGCCCAGGCAAACCCTTGTTCGGGCCGCTTGAGTCACCTGTTTGACGGCTTTCATTCCCGCCCTTGGGCAACACTGCCAATCATGAGCACAGACCTCCACCCCTTTGATCGTGCCGTGGCGCTGAGCGCTACGGGCGTGCCCAATCAGTACCAGGGAACGGCTTCGCCCGATTACTGGAATATGGTCGGCCCTTATGGCGGCATCACGGCGGCCAGCCTGGTGCAGGCCATTCAGCAGCACCCGCAGTGCCTGGGCGATCCGCTGTCCATCACCGTCAACTATGCGGCAGCCGTGGGGCCGGGCGCTTTCGAGATCGAGGCCAGGCCGGTGCGTACCAACCGCTCCACCCAGCACTGGCTGCTGACCATCACCCAGCCCGATGCCGAAGGCCAGCCGCAGATCGTGACCACGGCCACGGCCGTGACGGCGGTGCGTCGCCAGACCTGGAGCGTCAGCGATATGCCCATGCCCGAGGTCCGGGCTGCAGCGGAGGTGGAGCGCGTGCCGCCGTTGTTCAAGGCCTCCGAGTGGCTGACCCGCTACGAGATGCGATTTGTGGACGGCATCCTGCCGCGTGATGAGGACGGGGCCGAGCGCGACAGTCTGACGCGACTCTGGGTGAGGGACAATCCGCCGCGTCCGCTGGATTTCGCGTCGCTGGCTGCGGTCTCCGATGTGTTCTTTCCACGGGCGTGGTTGCGCCGCGCCAAGCGCGTGCCGGCGGGTACGGTGTCCATCACTGTCTACTTCCATGCCGGACGCGAGGAGCTGGCTGAAGCAGGTGACGGATTGCTGCTGGCGCAGGCGCGAGGGCAGGAGTTCCGCAACGGCTTTTTTGACCAGACGGCTCAGTTGTGGAGCCAGTCCGGTCAGATGCTGGCGACCAGCCACCAGATTGTTTACTACAAGGAATAGCGCGCCGAAACCAGCGAGCTGTTCACATCATTTACAAGGCAAGACCATGAGCAATACCCAGGATAGCCAGGACATCCTGGTGCACACCGAAGAGGGCGTGTGCACCATCACCTTCAACCGTGCGGCGAAGAAGAACTCCTTCACCGAGGCCATGTATACCCAGATGGCGGATGCATTGGCCGCCGCCAAGGTCGACGCAGGCGTGCGCGTGGTGGTATTTCAGGGCGACATCGCCATCTTCAGCGCGGGCAACGATATTGCGGACTTCCTGAAGCAGGCCTCAACCCCCGGTGCAATGGGGGCCGATGCGCCCGTGTGGCGTTTTCTGCAGGAAGTCTCGGCCTTCCCCAAGCCTCTGATTGCTGCCGTCTGTGGTCCGGCCGTGGGCATTGGCACCACGCTGCTGCTGCACTGCGATCTGGTCTATGCCGGCGATAACGCTGCATTCTCGCTGCCCTTCATCAACTTGGGCGTATGCCCCGAAGCGGCATCCAGCCTGCTTTTGCCCCAGATGCTGGGTTATCACCGCGCCGCCGAAGCCCTGCTGCTGGGCGAGCCCTTCATGGCAGAAGCCGCGCTGGAGGTGGGCCTGATCAACCGCGTGGTGCCGCCCAGTGAATGCAATGCCGTGGCACAGGCCCAGGCCAGGAAGCTGGCGCGCAAGCCCCTGTCCTCGCTGATCGAGACCAAGCGCCTGATGAAGGGCGGCCAGGCCAAGGCAGTGGGCGAGCGTATCGTGGAAGAGGGTGCTGTCTTCGCCCGCATGCTGCGCGAGCCAGCGGCCAAGGAAGCACTGACGGCCTTCATGGAAAAACGCCACCCCGACTTCAGCCAGTGCTGAAGTCAGGCATTGCGGCAGCAAGATGAGCGAAGCGATGGGTGGCGATTTCGCCAAAAACGCCACCCCGACTTCAGCCAGTGCTGAAGTCAGACATTGCGGAAGCAAGATGAGCGCAGCGATGGGGGGCGATTTCGCCAAAAACGCCACCCTGACTTCAGCCAGTGCTGAAGTCAGACATTGCGGAAGCAAGATGAGCGAAGCGATGGGTGGCGATTTCGCCAAAAACGCCACCCCGACTTCAGCCAGTGCTGAAGTCAGACATTGCGGAAGCAAGATGAGCGAAGCGATGGGTGGCGGTGCTACCCAAAGCACCAGCCGGATTTCGGCATGTGTCGAATCCGGGCCAGCTTCGCCAGCGTGTACCAGTGCCGATCTGAGAATCGCCCCTTGCCGGGCGATTTTTCTTTGACCTCTTTTCAGGGTTGCCTATGACATCCAGGTCCGTACCGTCCCGTAATTCAGCGCAGGAAATTGCCGAGTCCGTGCAGTTCGAGCCTGAGTTCATCTCCGGCTTGCGCGAGATCTTTGAAACGCGCGTGGCCTTCAACCAGACCATAGGGCTCAAGATCGGCGAGATCACGCCCACGCTGGTGCAGGGGCATATCGCCATGCGACCTGATCTGGTCGGGCATTCGGCCTACCAGCGCATTCATGGCGGCGTGATCAGCGCCGGCCTGGACTCCATGGGCGGGCTGGCTGTGATGGCGGCCATTGCGGCCAAGCATATGGACGATACGCCCGCACAAAGACTGCATCGTTTTTCCCGGCTGGGCACAATCGATCTGCGTGTGGACTACATGCGCCCCGGCATCGGCAAGGAATTTCTGCTCACTGCCAGAGTGCTGCGCCTGGGCTCGCGGGTGGCGAATACTCAGATGGAGTTTCTGTCGGTGGATGGCGAGCTGCTCTCTACCGGCACAGCGGCCTATATCGTCTCTTGACGATCTCTGAAACGAGAGCATAAAGCGCCAGCGAAATATGGACGGGCAGCAAAACGTGCCTCAAAGACGGGCAAGTGAACGCTTGCCCGGATGCTGCCAAATCTTTCATTGTGTGAGATCAGGCAATGCATGCAAGTAACTGAAACTTATGAAAGCTTTGCTTACCGTTATTGCGAGATGGCGGTAAATGTTGCTACTTATGCTGCATAGGATGGCACTTTCTGACTAGGAGATTCCTGCCATGGCTGTGCAAAACCCGTTCTTCGGCAAACGCGATAACGATAACTTTCCTTCACGCAGTTCCGTCACCGGGCTTTCGACAGCGAATACTGCTGCGACATCTGGCGCCAGCTCTCTGAGCAACGCGGGTCTTGGCACGGCACCATCCAGCACCATGCGTGCGGCTTCGACTGCCGCTCCCACCGCGCCTCTTGCGGAGGAAAACGGCGGCAGCAAGCTGACCGTCGGCCCGAACATCAAGCTCAAGGGCGTGGAAATTACGGACTGCGACACCTTGGTCGTGGAGGGAACGGTTGAGGCGACCATGAACTCCCGCGTCATCAAGATTGCCGAGCAGGGGGCGTTTCACGGTACGGCCGAGATCGATATTGCAGAAATCCACGGCAAGTTCGACGGCACTCTCACGGTGCGCGAAAAGCTGGTGATCTATGGCTCCGGCAAGGTCAGCGGCACGATCCGCTATGGCAAGGTGGTGATCGAAGAGGGTGGCGAGCTGACGGGGCAGATCGAAGCGGGAACCCGTTCCGGCACCAGCAGTTCCAGCAATGCTTCCGCTTCCGCCTGGAGCAAGAGCAGTGCCGGCAGCACCAGCAGCCAGGCGGCGGCTGTGGCCAGCAGCAATGAAACGACGGGTAGCGCTGCAGTCGCCTGAATCTCTGCGCACAGCCCATGAAAAAAGCGACCTCTAGAGGTCGCTTTTTTCATGCTCGACGCGTGGATCAGCTCTTGGCGGCCGCCTGAGCCTGGAGTTTCTCGCGCCAGGCACGTGTCTGCTCGGTATCAGGCAGAGACTGGGGCTTGCCGGTGGCATCAATGGCCACATAGGTCAGGCGGGCCTCGGTCACCTTCACATATTTACCCTGGTCGGAAAAGCGCTCGGCAAAGACTTCCACATCCACGGCGACCGAGGTGCGACCCACATGCTGCACGCCGGCATAAAAGGACAGAATGTCGCCCACGCGCACGGGCTGCTTGAAGATGAACTCGTTGACGGCCACGGTCACCATGCGGGTGTGGCTGATGCGCTGAGGCAGCACCGAGCCGGCCAGGTCCACCTGCGCCATGACCCAGCCACCGAAGATGTCGCCATTGGCATTGACATCGGCAGGCATGGGCACGACTTTGAGAACCAGTTCCTTGTCGGCGGGCAGGGCAACGCTGGGAAGGTCGGGCGAACGGGGAGGCATGGAAATCTGTGACACGAATGGAAAGATTGAATTGTCCCTCAACATGGGGTTTCTACCATGTTGGCGAGAGAAAGCCACTAACGACGGTTCGGGCAAGTAAGTAGGGGGTAACTATGGGACGGTGTTTGTGGTGGATCTGTGGATGCCTGAGTGTCGTGCTGGCGGCCTGCAGCAGCCATCCGGTAAAAGCCCCAATATCGGGCAGAGACGATGTGATATCGGCAAGGTCGCTCAAGCCGCCTATGCAGGCCGTGCAGCCCTCTTGCCATCCGGAACCCTTGACCGGCGCGGCAGCGCTGGCCGGACCTTTCACTGCAATGAATCCCAGGCAGGCCTTGCAGGCCGGTGCGCTGAATGCGCGTGTCTGCTGGGCTGGCGGGCTGCGCAGCATAGAGGCGGTCGGCGAGCAGCGCGATTGCATGGTTCTGATGCATGCCGAGTTCAGCGAGCAGGGCTTTCTGTCCTGGCCGCGCGAGGCAAGCTTCTTCAAGGCCTGCGGTGCAGGCCCGTATGACAGACAGTTGCTGCAGCCCTTCACCCTGGTCTGGGTGAGCGCAAAAGTGACGGGACAGGCAGAATTCGTGGGTACCCAGATTCCCGTCATAGAAATAGACGCCCTCTACCGCGGCTCCGACTGCCTGCAGGGCGACACAGCCCCACAATGCGTTCACAGTTACCTGCAACCCCAGAAGAAGCCGCAGTAGCGGCAAACCAGTCAGACGGCGCCACGCTGCGTCGCCTTTTTCCCTATATCTGGCGCTACAAATGGCATGCGCTGGCGGCGCTGGCGTTCATGATCTGCGCCAAGCTGGCCAATGTGGGCGTGCCCATCTTGCTCAAGCATCTGGTCGATGCGCTGGATATCAAGCCCGGGCAGGCGCAGGCCGTGCTGGTGGTCCCCGTGGGTCTGCTGGCGGCCTATGGATTGCTGCGCTTTTCCTCCACCATGTTCACCGAGCTGCGGGATCTGGTCTTTTCCAAGGCCACGCAAGGGGCATCGCGCTCGATCGCGCTGTCGACCTTCGAGCATCTGCATGCACTGAGCCTGCGTTTTCATCTGGAGCGCCAGACCGGTGGCATGACGCGCGACATCGAGCGCGGCGTGCGCAGCACCGAGTCGCTGATCTCGTATTCGCTCTACTCCATCTTGCCCACGCTGATTGAGATGGCGCTGGTGCTGGGCATTCTGGCCGTGCGTTTCGACATCTGGTTTGCCGTGATCACGCTGGCAGCGCTGGTGTTCTATATCGGCTTCACGGTCACCGTGACGGAGTGGCGCACCCGCTTCAGAAAAGAGGCCAATGCCCAGGAGTCGGCGGCCCATACCAAGGCCATCGATTCCTTGCTCAATTACGAGACCGTCAAGTACTTCAACAACGAACAGTTCGAGTCAGCGCGCTACGACGAGAACCTCGAAAACCTGCGCCGCGTGCGGCTCAAAAGCCAGACCACGCTGTCCATGCTCAACTGCGGCCAGCAACTCATCATCGGTGCGGCGCTGGTGGCCATTCTGTGGCGGGCCACGCAAGGCGTGGTCGACGGCAGGCTGACGCTGGGCGATCTGGTCATGATCAATGCCTTCATGATTCAGCTCTATATCCCGCTGAACTTTCTGGGCGTGATCTACCGCGAGATCAAGCAGAGCCTGACCGACCTGAACCGCATGTTCACCCTCATGGACAAGGAGCGCGAAGTGTCCGATGCGCCCGGTGCCCAGCCCTTGCAGATCGACAATCCGCCGCCTGAAGTGCGCTTTGAAAACGTGCAGTTCGCCTACGATAGCGCGCGGCCCATACTGCATGATGTGAGCTTCACCATTCCTGCGGGCAAGACCGTGGCCGTGGTCGGTCCCTCGGGTTCGGGCAAGAGCACGCTGGCGCGTCTGCTGTTTCGTTTCTACGACGTGCAGGGCGGCCATGTGCGCATTGCCGGGCAGGACATACGCACGGTGACCCAGAGCAGCGTACGTCACTGCGTGGGCATTGTTCCGCAGGACACGGTGCTGTTCAACGACACAGTGGCCTACAACATCGCCTATGGGCAACCGGGCGCCACGCAGGAGCAGGTGGTTGCAGCGGCCAAGGCTGCGCGCATCCATGACTTCATCGAGCGCACGCCCCAGGGCTATGCCACGCGGGTGGGTGAGCGCGGCCTCAAGCTCTCGGGCGGTGAAAAGCAACGTGTGGCGATTGCGCGCACCCTGCTCAAGAACCCGCCGATCCTGATCTTTGACGAAGCGACTTCGGCACTGGACAGCGCCAACGAGCGCGCCATCCAGAACGAGCTGCGCAGCGCGGCGCAGGGCAAGACATCGTTGGTCATTGCCCACCGCCTGTCCACCGTGGTCGAAGCGCATGAAATCCTGGTCATGGACAGCGGCCGCATCATCGAGCGCGGCACGCACGAGGAGCTGCTGGCCGCCGGCGGGCGCTACTCCAGCATGTGGAATATGCAGCTCAATCAGCAGGAGTCATCGGAGATCCCCGCCTGAGTTCGACCACTTTTAGCCAGACTTCTCACAGGCCACCTCAGGGTGGCTTTTTTCTCGCCTGCATTGCTTGTATGTATACATGTTGCTAGGTGTTTACCCTTTATTTTCCAATTAAATAGCTGTTTTTTGATTTTTATGTATACATTTCTTCCATCTACCAAAAACTAAATACCCGCGAGACATGCCACCCTCCATTGCCCCCGCTGCTGCAGCGGAAGAAAACCATTCCCAGGTCGTGAAGGCGCAGCTGCAGCTGCGCGAAATGATTCTTGCCGGCGAGATGGCGGCCGGAGAGCGCATCTCCGAGCTGGTGCTGGCCGAGCGTCTGGGCATCTCCCGCACTCCCATACGCGCAGCGCTGATGCGACTTGAGCAGGAGGGCATGCTGGAGGCCACGTCCGGCGGGCGCGGCTACAAGGTGCGCGTGCTGTCCGAAGCAGATGTCTCGGACGCCATCGAGCTGCGCGGCACGCTGGAAGGTCTGGCGGCGCGCATGGCGGCAGAGCGCGGGGTGGATGAAGCCCTGCTGGCGAGAGCCGCGCGCTGCCTGGATGCCATCGACCGTGTGCTGGATGCCCAGAACTGGGGTGACGAAGCGTTTTCCGCCTACGTGGCCCTGAACTCCGAATTTCACGACATCCTGCTGGAGATGTCGGGCAGCAGCTTCATGCAGCGCGAGCTGGACCGGGTCAAGCGCCTGCCGTTCGCGTCCCCCTCGGGCTTTGTGGTGGCCGACTCCGAGTCTCCACGTGCGCTTCGCAGCCTGATCCTCGCGCAGGAGCAGCACCGCGAAGTGATAGACGCGATCGAGCACCGCGAAGGCGCGCGTGCCGAGGCGCTGATGAAAGAGCACTCGCGCATTGCGCGGCGCAATCTGCGCGAAGCCATGCGCTCGCCCGAGACCACGCGCGTTCCCGGTGCGCAACTGATTCGCGCCAGCCGCTAATGGCCGGCCCGTAGCGCAGCAGGCTGCGCCCGACCCCGACCGATAAATACAAGGAGACACCCACGATGAGCAAGCAAGCACAGCCCACCTATCCTCGCAACACCTGGTATGTTGCTGCCACGGCGGCCGAAGTCACGGACAAGCCGCTGGGGCGCCAGATCTGTGGTGAGCGCATGGTTTTCTACCGCGCCCTGGAAGGCAAGATGGCCGCCGTCGAGGACTTCTGCCCGCATCGCGGCGCACCGCTGTCGCTGGGCCGCGTCTGCGAAGGCAAGCTGGTCTGCGGCTATCACGGGCTGGAGATGGGCTGCGACGGCAAGACGGTTGCCATGCCCGGTCAGCGTGTGCGCGGCTTTCCTGCCATCAAGAGCTATCCGGTGGAAGAGCGCTACGGCTTTGTCTGGGTCTGGCCGGGTGACAAGGATGCAGCCGATGCAGCGCTGATCCCGGATCTGCAATGGCATGACAACCCCGAGTGGGCTTATGACGGCGGGCTGTTCCACATCAAGGCCGACTATCGACTGATGATAGACAACCTCATGGACCTGACCCATGAGACCTATGTGCATGCCAGCAGCATCGGTCAGGCCGAGATCGACGAGACGCCCTGCAAGACCGAGGTCATGGGCGACAGCGAGGTGGTCACCAGCCGCTTCATGGAGAACATCGAGGCACCTCCGTTCTGGAAGATGGCTCTGCGCAGCAATGGTCTGGCCGATGACGTGCCTGTGGACCGCTGGCAGGTCTGCCGCTTCACTCCTCCCAGCCATGTGCTGATCGAGGTCGGTGTGGCGCATGCCGGCAAGGGCGGCTATGACGCCGCTGACGAGCACAAGGTCTACAGCATGGTGGTGGACTTCATCACTCCGGAGACCGACGGCAGCATGTGGTACTTCTGGGGCATGGCGCGCAAGTTCAATCCCGGCGATGCATCGGTGACGGCAGCCATCAAGCAGGGCCAGCACAAAATCTTCAGCGAAGACCTGGAGATGCTGGAGCTGCAGCAGCGCAACCTCGAGGACTATCCGCAGCGTCAGCTGCTCAAGCTCAATATCGATGCCGGCGGCGTGCAGTCGCGCAAGATCATCGAGCGCCTGATCGATGAAGAGAAAAGCGAGTCGCGCGTTGCGGCGCTGGCTTGAACGGCCGCAGGCGGGGCAGATCATGTCTGTAGATGGAGTAATCTTGCAGCTCCCCGAATCGGAGTCAGCGATGCCCATAGGCAACGCTGCCCTTGCTACGCTGCTGCATGGAATCGCCCACCACACCCAACCCGCTTTCCCTGGATCTCTACGACCAGCCAGGTCACCTGATTCGACGAGCCCAGCAGATTGCTGCGCTGCTGTTTCGAGAAGTGCTGGGCCCCGATGTGACGCCGGTTCAGTACGCCATCCTGCGCATGCTGCAAGAGTCTCCCGGCATCGACCAGGTGACGCTGGCGCGTCTTGTCGCGCTGGACAACTCGACTACGGCCGATATCGCTGCGCGTCTGGAAAGCAAGGGCTGGATTCATCGGGAGCTGCTGCCAAGGCGTCAACGCCGCTTGAGTCTGACCACCGAGGGCGAAGCCATGCTGGCCGCGTTTGTGCCCAATGTCTACGAGCTGCAGCAGCGCATGCTCTCGGCGCTGGAGCCCGAGGAGCAGACGGAGTTCAAGCGTCTGCTGCGCAAGTTCGTGCAGTTGCACGACAGCACTGAAACCGGCGAGCAAGCGGCGATCAACGGCTAGCAGCTCGCCCTGACGCGGCGGCTTCATCACGATCACGCCGGCCAGCGCCGGCTGTGAACCGGCACGACTAGGGAATTCACTTGTGCTGGATCAAGATTTCATTCAGTAAACTGAATGTGATTCAGTATGCTGAATGAACGATAAAAAACAAGGAGACAACGATGGAACAGGATTTGCGCGCGCATCTGGACCAGCGGCCCATGACGACCTTCCAATGGTCGGTCATCGCGGTATGCATGGCCCTGAACATGATCGATGGCTTTGACGTGCTGGTGATGGCCTTCACGGCTTCCGCGGTATCGGCGCACTGGAAGCTCAGCGGCTCGGAGCTGGGCTTTTTGCTCAGTGCCGGCCTCTTCGGCATGGCCGCAGGTTCGCTGCTGCTGGCGCCCATGGCCGACAAGCTGGGGCGCCGTCCCCTGATCCTGCTGTGCCTGGCCGTGTCCGGGCTGGGCATGCTGGCTTCGGCCTGGAGCCAGACGCCCACGCAGCTGGCCGTGCTGCGCGTGATCACGGGCCTGGGCGTGGGCGGCATTCTGGCGTGCAGCAATGTGATTGCCAGCGAATATGCCTCGCTGCGCTGGCGCAGTCTGGCGGTCACGCTGCAATCGACCGGCTATGCGCTGGGCGCGACCATTGGCGGCAGTATCGCGGTCTGGCTGCTCGCGCACCATGGCTGGCGTTCCGTCTTCCTGTTCGGCGGTTGCTCTACGCTGGCGGTGCTGGTTCTGGCCTGGTTTGCCTTGCCCGAGTCCCTGGACTTTCTGCTGGTCAAGCGACCCGCCAATGCGCTGCAGCGTCTCAATGGACTGATCCGCAAGATGGGCCTGCCGGCACTGGATTCCCTGCCTCAGGCCGTGGCGGCAGGCAGCGGTGAAGGCAAGCGCATGGGCCCTTTGCAGCTGCTGTCTCCCAAGCTGCTGCGCCCCACTTTGCTGGTCTGGCTGTCCTTCTTCTCGGTGATGTTCGGTTTCTATTTCGTGATGAGCTGGACTCCCAAACTGCTGGCGGCCTCGGGGCTGACGCCCGAGCAGGGCGTGACCACGGGCGTGCTGCTGAGCCTGGGCGGCATTCTGGGCGCGACCTTGCTGGGCCTGCTGGCGGCGCGTTTCGCGATTCACCGTGCGCTGGCGGTCTTCATGCTGGTGACGGCAGTGCTGCTGTGCTTTCTGGTGGGTAGCTCCGGTGCGCTGTGGATGTCATACACGCTGGCCTTCCTGATCGGCGTGTTTGTGAATGCCTGCGTGGCTGGCCTCTATGCGATTGCGCCGGTGGTCTACGGCAGCGATGTGCGCGCCACCGGTGTGGGCTGGGGCATAGGCATCGGTCGCATCGGGGCGATTGTGTCGCCGCTGGTGGCCGGTGGCCTGCTGGATGCGGCCTGGTCGCCCGATCAGCTGTACCTGGGTTATGGCCTGGCGTTTGTCCTGGCTGCCGTCATCGTGTCCATGCATCGTATTGCAGGCCCGCAGGCTGCGGACAGGCGCGCTGCATCCGAGACAGTGGCTGCCGCTCATTGACCAGGGAGACTTCGATGAACCAGATTTCTCAACCCATGAGCGCGGCCCTGCCGGCCTTTCCGCTGGATCAATGGTATGTAGCGGGCTTTGCCTGGGAGCTGAAGGACCAGCCGGTGGCGCGTACCTTGCTGGGCCAGCCGGTGGTCCTGTTCCGCACGGAAGATGGCCGGGTCGCGGCGCTGGAGGATCGCTGCTGCCACCGCGAGCTGCCGCTGTCCTGCGGCACGGTGGAAGCTGCGGGTCTGCGCTGCGGCTACCATGGCCTGCTCTTCAGCCATGAGGGGCAGTGCCTCGAAATACCGGGCCAGGAACGGATTCCGGCCAAGGCCTGCGTGAAGTCCTTCGAGCTGCGCGAGCGCGACCAGATTCTCTGGATCTGGATGGGCGCGACACCGGATTCCGCGCCGGGCACGGAGCCGCCGGCCTATGCCGTGCACAGCGACCCGCAATATCGTTTTGGCGGCGGCGTCTATCACTACGACGCTCCGTATCAGCTGATTCACGACAACCTGTTGGACCTGAGCCATCTGGGCTATGTGCACCTCAAGACCATAGGCGGCAACGCCCGCGTGCATATGAACGCGGATCTCAAGGTCAGCCAGGACGGGGACAGCGTGAAGGTGGTGCGCTGGATGCCGGATTCGGACCCTCCACCTACTTATG